>NZ_RSAJ01000063.1 GCF_003933965.1 Streptomyces sp. RP5T | reverse complement strand
GCCCCGCTCAGCCCCGCCCCTTCCGCTTCGCCGTCAACCTCACCGCCGCCGCCACCGACGAGGCCTGGCGCGGCAGGTGCCGACAGGCCGAGGAGCTCGGTTACGACGTGATCCTGGTGCCGGACCATCTGGGCAAGGTCGCGCCGTTCCCGGCGCTGGTCGCGGCGGCGGAGGTCACCGAGCGGCCCCGGCTCGGCACGTTCGTGCTCAACGCGGCCTTCTGGAACCCGACGCTGCTCGCCCGTGAGGTGGCCACCGTGGACGCCCTGACCGGCGGCCGTCTCGAACTCGGCCTGGGCACCGGCTACGTACAGGCCGAGCACGACCGGGCCGGGCTCCCCTTCGGCTCGCCGGGCGAGCGCGTGGCCCACTTGCGGCACACCGTCGAGGAGTTGGAGCGGCTGCTGTCCTCGGCCGACCACCTGCCGCAGCCGGTGCAGCGGCCCCGGGTGCCCCTGCTGATCGGCGGCATCGGCAACCGCGTGCTGCGGCTGTCCGCCGAGCACGCGGACATCGCCGCCTTCACGGGGGCGACCCTGGTACCGGGCGACCCGGCCGGAAAGGTGGTTCCGACGACCGCCGAGCAGCTCGACGAACGCGTCGCGCACTACCGGCGACTGGCCGGGGGACGCAAGGAACCGGCCGAACTGAACCTGCTCGTCCAGACGGTGGTCGTCACCGACGACCGCGAGGCCGTAGCCACCCCGTTCCTGCACCGGATGCCGGACCTGACCCTCCAGCAGGCCCTGGAGCTGCCCATCATGCTGATCGGCACGGTCGAGGAGATCGTCGCGCAGGTGCTGGCGCAGCGCGAGCGGTACGGCTTCACCTATCTGACCGTGCTGGAGGCCTCCATGGAGGCGTTCGCACCGGTGATGGCCCGGCTGCGCGGCCGGTAGCCGTCCGCATGCCGAAACCGCGGGTGGCGGACCCGGCGGGCGTGATGGGATCGCCCCATGACCGACCTGCGGATACGGGCCGCGGCGCCCGACGACCTCGACACCGTGCTGGCTTTCTGGAAGCGGGCCGCCGAGGGGACGAGCATCAGCGACGACCGGGACGGCGTGGAACGGCTGGTCACGCGGGACCCCGAGGCGCTGATCCTGGCCGAGCTCGACGGCGAACTCGTCGGCACGGTGATCGCGGGCTTCGACGGCTGGCGGTGCCATCTGTACCGGCTCGCGGTGCACCCGGAGCGCCGGCGCCGCGGCATCGGGGCGGCGCTGCTCACGGCCGCGGAGGAGCGGTTCGTACGGCTCGGCGGGCGGCGCGGGGACGCGATGGTGCTGGTGCGCAACGAGACGGCACAGCACGCATGGCGCGCGGCGGGGTATGCGCCCGAGGAAAAGTGGCGGCGCTGGGTGAAGCCCCTCGCCGCCGGCTAGGACGGGCGATCCTGGGGACCCTGTCCGATCATGGGACGGAGGTGACCCGATGACCGAAGTGCTCCTCCTGCTGGTGGCGATCCTGCTCTCGCTGGCCTGCGGTGCCTTCGTGGCGGCGGAGTTCTCGCTGACCACGGTCGAGCGCGGCCAGTTGGAGCGGGCGGCGGAGCGCGGTGAGCGGGGTGCGTCCGGCGCCCTGAAGGCCGTACGGAATCTGACCTTCCAGCTGTCCGGGGCGCAGCTCGGGATCACCGTGACCAACCTGGTCGTCGGCATGCTGGCCGAACCGTCGATCGCGGCCCTGATCGCGGGGCCGCTGGAGGCGCTGGGGGTCCCGGAGTCCACGTCCCGGTCGCTGGCGCTGGTGCTGGGGACCGCGCTGTCGACCGTGTTCCTGATGGTGGTCGGCGAGCTGGTGCCCAAGAACTGGGCGATCTCCTCGCCGCTGGCCATGGCCAAGCGGGTGGGTACCGCGCAGAGCTGGTTCAGCGCGGCCTTCCGCCCCTTCATCACCCACCTCAACAACACGGCCAACCGGGTGGTGCGGCGCTTCGGTCTGGAACCCGCCGAGGAGCTGGCCTCCGCGCGCGGGCCGCAGGAGCTGGCCGCGCTGGCCCGGCACTCCGCCCGGGCGGGCGCGCTGGAGGCGGACACCGCCGAGCTGTTCGTCCGCACGCTGAACCTCGCCGACCTGACCGCGGAGAACGTGATGACCCCGCGGGTGCAGGTGATCGCCCTGGACGTGCAGGCGACCTGCGAGGACGTGGCGAACGCGACGCGCGCGACCGGCCTGTCCCGGTTCCCGGTCTACCGCGGCAGCCTCGACTCGGTCGTCGGCATCGCCCACATCAAGGACATCCTGGCGGTACCGGCCGAGCGCCGGCCCCGCGCCTCGGTCGCCGAGCTGCTGCGCGAGCCGCTGCTGGTGCCCGAGTCGCTGACCGTGGACCGGCTGCTGGACCGGCTCTCCGGCAAGCGCACGATGGCGGTGGTCATCGACGAGTACGGCGGCACGGCCGGCGTGGCCACGCTGGAGGACATCGTCGAGGAGGTGGTCGGCGAGGTGCGCGACGAGCACGACCCGCACGAGACGCCCGACCTCGACCCGGCGGGTACCGACGAGGAGGGCAGGGAGTTGTTCCGGGCCGACGGCTCGGCCCGCATCGACCAGCTCGCCGGTGTGGGACTGCGGGCCCCGGAGGGTCCCTACGAGACACTGGCCGGCCTCCTGGCGACGGAACTGGGCCGGATTCCGGCCGCCGGCGACTCGGTCCGGGTGGCCGGCTGGCAGCTCGACGTGACGGACGCACAGGGACACAGGGCCGCGCGCGTGCTGCTGCACGCGCCCGGGGCCGGGGAAGGGGGCCGGCGATGACGGTCGTGCAGTTGCTGATCGGTCTGGCGACGCTCGTCGTCAACGCCTTCTTCGTGGGGGCCGAGTTCGCGCTCATCTCGGTGCGGCGCAGTCAGATCGAGCCGTACGCCGAGCAGGGCGACCGGCGGGCGAAGAGCGTGCTGTGGGGGCTGGAGCACGTCTCCGCCCTGCTGGCGGCCGCGCAGCTCGGGATCACGCTGTGCACGCTGGTCCTGGGCGTGGTCGCGGAGCCGGCGATCGCGCATCTGCTGGAGCCGGTGTTCCACGCGGTGGGCGTGCCGAAGGGCGCGGGGCACGCGGTGTCGTTCGTGATCGCGCTGACCCTGGCGACCTATCTGCACATGCTGCTCGGCGAGATGGTCCCGAAGAACATCGCCCTCGCGGAGCCGGTGCGCAGCGCGCTGCTGCTCGGGCCGCCGCTGGTCGCGCTGGCGCGTGGGCTGCGCCCGGTGATCTTCACGGTCAACGCCTTCGCGAACGCCCTGCTCAAGCTGCTGCGCGTGGAGACGAAGGACGAGGTCACGGCCACCTTCTCGGACGCCGAGCTGGCGCGGATCGTGCGGGACTCCGGCGAGGCGGGACTGATCGACGAACGCGCGCGGGAGCGGCTGCACGACGCCCTGGAGCTGGGCCGGCGCCCCGTACGGGACGTGGTGCTGCCGCTGGAAGGCGTGGTCTACGCGCGCGTGGGCGTCACCCCGGAGCAGTTGGAGGCGCTGTCGAACGAGACGGGGTTCTCCCGCTTCCCGGTGGTGGACGAGGGGCGCCGGATCGTCGGCTATCTGCACATCAAGGACGCGCTGGACGCCTCACCGCGGGATCTGCCGTTTTCGGTGCGGGACATGCGGCCGATCGCACGGATCCGGGAGAGCACCCCGCTCGACGACGTGCTGACGGCGATGCGGCGCAGCCGGACTCACCTGGCCGCGGTGCTCGGTACGGACGGGCGGCTGGCGGGACTGGTGACGATGGAGGACGTGCTGCGGGAACTGTTCGGACAGCAGGTGTGAGGGGCCCGTACCCACCGACCGGTAAGTATGTGAGCGCGTTACCATTTCTTCCGCCATGCAGACGAATCCCACTTACTCCAGCCTGGTCGCGGTCGGCGACTCCTTCACCGAGGGCATGTCGGACCTGCTGCCGGACGGCACCTACCGGGGCTGGGCGGACCTCCTCGCCGGCCGGATGGCCGCCGTGACCCCCGGCTTCCGGTACGCCAACCTCGCGGTGCGCGGCAAGCTGATCCGGCAGATCGTCGACGAGCAGGTCGACGTGGCCGCGGCGATGCAGGCGGACGTGATCACGCTGGTCGGCGGCCTCAACGACACCCTGCGGCCCAAGTGCGACATGGTCCGGGTGCGCGACCTGCTGACGGAGGCCGTGGAGCGGCTGGCCCCGTCCTGCAAGCAGTTGGTGCTGATGCACAGCCCCGGCCGCCAGGGCCCGGTCCAGGCCCGGTTCCGGCCCCGCATGGAGGAGCTGTTCACGGTCATCGACGAACTCGCCGGACAGCACGGTGCCGTGGTCGTCGACCTGTACGGCGCGGCCTCGCTGTCCGACCAGCGGATGTGGGACGTGGACCGGCTGCACCTGACGGCCGACGGCCACCGCCGGGTCTGCGAGGCCGTGTGGCAGGCCCTCGGCTACGACCCCGAGGACACGGAGTGGCGAACGCCGCTGCCGGCCACCGTGCCGCCCCCGTGGCTGGCCCGCCGGATCGCCGACGTCCGTTTCACCCGGCAGCACCTGCTGCCCTGGATCGGCCGGCGCCTGACCGGCCGCTCCTCGGGCGACGGCCTGCCCCCGAAGCGGCCCGACCTCCTGCCGTACGAGCACTGAGGACGCCGTGCACACGCGCGTGGTCAATGTCAGGGGCCGTATCCACGAGTACGGCCCCCGCCTCGAACACGCGCCCGCCGACCTCATCTACGTCGGCCGCCGCTGGACCCTGGGCGGCTGGGACCTGCCGAAGCACCCGCTGTACAACCCCTTCGCCTACGACACCCCCACCCGCCGCCGGGACGGCACACGGGCCGAGGTGATGGCGAAGTACCGGGCCCACCTGCTGGAGCGGCCGGATCTGCTCGCTCTGCTGCCCGGCCTGCGCGGCAGGGCCCTGGCCTGCTGGTGTGCGCCCGAACCGTGCCACGCGGAGGTCCTGGCGGAACTCGCGGAGCGGCTCTCGTAGGTTCCGACGAACGGGACCCGGGCGCCGACCTGCACGAATCGCCAGTAGAATCCGTACACGTGACTTCCGCTCCCGCCAAGCCCCGCATCCCCAACGTCCTCGCCGGACGCTACGCCTCCGCCGAGCTCGCCACGCTCTGGTCGCCCGAGCAGAAGGTGAGGCTGGAGCGTCAGCTCTGGCTCGCCGTGCTGCGGGCCCAGAAGGACCTCGGGATCGAGGTGCCGGAGCAGGCCCTCGCCGACTACGAGCGCGTCCTCGACACCGTCGACCTGGCCTCCATCGCCGAGCGCGAGAAGGTCACGCGGCACGACGTGAAGGCGCGGATCGAGGAGTTCAACGACCTCGCCGGGCACGAGCAGGTCCACAAGGGCATGACCTCCCGGGACCTCACGGAGAACGTCGAGCAGCTCCAGATCCGCCTGTCCCTGGAGCTCATCCGCGACCGCGCGGTGGCCGTCCTGGCCCGCCTCGGCAAGCTGTCGGGCGAGTACGCCGAGCTGGTCATGGCCGGCCGCTCCCACAACGTGGCCGCGCAGGCCACCACCCTCGGCAAGCGTTTCGCGACCGCCGCGGACGAGCTGCTCGTGGCCTGCGGCCGCGTCGAGGAGCTCCTCGCCCGCTACCCGCTGCGCGGCATCAAGGGCCCGGTCGGCACCGCGCAGGACATGCTGGACCTGCTGGGCGGGGACGCGTCGAAGCTGGCGGAGCTGGAGCAGCGCATCGCCGGTCACCTGGGCTTCTCGCAGGCGTTCACCTCGGTCGGCCAGGTCTACCCGCGCTCCCTGGACTACGAGGTCGTCACCGCGCTGGTGCAGCTGGCGGCGGCCCCGTCCTCGCTGGCGAAGACGATCCGTCTGATGGCCGGGCACGAGCTGGTGACCGAGGGCTTCAAGCCGGGCCAGGTCGGCTCCTCGGCGATGCCGCACAAGATGAACACGCGGTCCTGCGAGCGGGTCAACGGTTTGATGGTCGTCCTGCGCGGCTACGCCTCGATGACCGGCGAGCTGGCGGGCGACCAGTGGAACGAGGGCGACGTGTCCTGCTCGGTGGTGCGCCGGGTCGCGCTGCCGGACGCGTTCTTCGCGCTCGACGGCCTCCTGGAGACCTTCCTCACCGTGCTCGACGAGTTCGGCGCCTTCCCGGCCGTCGTCGCCCGCGAGCTGGACCGCTACCTGCCCTTCCTCGCCACCACCAAGGTGCTGATGGGCGCGGTGCGCGCGGGTGTCGGCCGTGAGGTGGCGCACGAGGCGATCAAGGAGAACGCCGTCGCCTCCGCCCTCGCGATGCGTGAGCAGGGTGCCGAGCGCAACGAACTCCTCGACAAGCTGGCCGCCGACGAGCGCATCCCGCTCGACCGCGCCCAGCTGGACGCGCTGATGGCCGACAAGCTGTCCTTCACGGGCGCCGCGGCCGACCAGGTCGCCGTGGTCGTCGGCCGCATCGAGGAGATCGTCAAGCAGCACCCGGCGGCCGCGGGCTACACGCCCGGGGCGATCCTCTGACACGCCCCACGCGATGACGCGCTTCACCCCAGAGGAGCTGGAGGCCGCTCGGGACCGTCTGGTACCGGACGTCGTCGCGGACGGCCTTCACGTGCTGTTCTGCGGTATCAACCCCGGTCTGACGACGGCCGCGACGGGCCATCACTTCGCCCGGCCGGGCAACCGGTTCTGGCCGGTGCTGCATCTGTCCGGCTTCACCCCGAGGCTCCTGAAGCCCTCGGAGCAGCGGGAGTTGCTGTCGTACGGGCTCGGGATCACCAATGTCGTGGCGCGGGCGACGGCGCGGGCGGACGAGCTGAGCCCACAGGAGTACCGCGAGGGCGGGCGGCTGCTGGCGGAGAAGGTGACGCGGCTCGGGCCCCGCTGGCTGGCCGTGGTAGGGGTGACGGCCTACCGTGCCGCCTTCGGCGACAAGAAGGCGCGGGTCGGACCGCAGGAGCGGGCGATCGGAGACTCGCGCGTGTGGGTGCTGCCCAATCCGAGCGGGCTCAACGCGCACTGGACCGCGGCGACGATGGCGGAGGAGTTCGCCCGGCTGCGGGTGGCGGCCGAGCTGGGCTAGGCCCGGTCCTACCGCGGCGCGACGGGGTTCTTCGCGCGGGTCACACCGGGTCGATGTCCGAGGCCACGGCGAGGACATGGACCTCGTCGGCCTGGTCCCGGTAGCCCACGCCGAGGGCGATCCAGCGGTCCGAGCCGGGGGGCTGCCACAGGTCCAGATCGTCCGTCACGACGCACGTCGTGAACCAGGGTTCGGGTATCTCCTCGCCCCGGTCGAGGCGCAGCTTGAGCGTGCCCATGCCCCAGGGGCGCTGCTGCCTGCCCCAGCGGTCGTCCAACTCCTGGCCTATGCGGCTCTTGAGGGCATAGAAATCCCCCACGATCGCCATGCGCGGTGCCGCGTCGCCGTCCCGGGTCCCGTGGCTCGTCTCCAACGACTCGATGCGGTATCCGGGCCCCGACCGGAAGGCGCCCGACTCGCCGTCCGCCGCGGTCAGGTCGCGGGCGCACAGCGAGTCGATCGCGGCGAGATACTTCGCACTGTCCATGTGATCCAGTAAACCGGCCGCCACTGACATTTGGCGGGGCGTCAGACGATGTGCCGGGTCAGGCGTCCCGGTGCCGCACGCCCCAGGCCCCCGCGGCCAGCGCGGCGGCCGCCCAGGCCGCGGTCACGGCGAGTCCCGTCCAGGGTCCCAGGGGCCCGTCGTACGTCTCGTACAGGACGATCTGGCCCGCCCGGTCGGGCAGGAAGTCGGTTGCCCCGCCGGCCACGTCGCCGATCACGAACGAGACGACCAGGATGAACGGGATGAGGAGCGAGAGTGCCGCCTGCCCGCTGCGCAGCACCGCCGCGAGTCCGGCCGCCAGCAGTGCCATCAGGGTGAGGTAGATCCCGCAGCCGACGACACCGCGTACCTGTTCGCCCACGCTGAGACCGCGCGCCGCCCCGCCGAGACCGGCACGTGCCACGACGAGGGCGGTGAGGGCGGTCACCAGGCCGACCACGAGGGTGGGGACGGCCACGGCCGTCGCCTTCGCCGCGAACCACCGTCCGCGGCGCGGCACCGCGGCCAGCGACAGCCGGAGCCCACCCCCGTGGAACTCCGACGACATCGCCATGGCACCGAAGGAGATGGCCGCGATCTGGCCCGGGGCGACCCCGGACAGCGCCATGAAAAGGGGGTCGAACCCGGGGTCCGAGGTCTCGGAGACCCCGGCGATCGCGGAGAAGGCGGTGGTGGCGGCGAACAGGGCGAGCAGCGTGCCGAGAAGCGAGCGCAGGGTGCGGATCTTCAGCCACTCGGAGTGGAGTACGGCGGCGCAGGGCATGTCAGGCCTCCTGGGGCTGTGCGGTGAACTCGGTCTCGGTGGAGGTGAGGTCGAGGTAGGCCTGCTCCAAGGTGGCCTCCTCCGCGGCCAGTTCGAGGAGGGGGACGCCGGATGCCGAGGCGAGGAGGCCGATCTCGTCCACGCGTGCGTGCCGCACGGTCCAGTGGCCGTCCTCGTGTTCCACGGCGTCATGGCCGTGCCGGGCCAGGGCGGTCCTGAGCGTGACCGGGTCGCTCGTGCGGATGCGGACACCGGGACGTACGCGCGCGTGGATGAACTCCCGCATCGGGGTGTCGGCGAGCAGACGTCCCTTGCCCAGGACGACGAGGTGGTCGGCGAAGGACGCGGTCTCGTTCATGAGGTGGCTGGAGACCAGGACCGTGCGGCCCTGCGCGGCGAGTCGGCGCAGCAGCTCGCGGATCCAGATGATGCCTTCGGGGTCGAGGCCGTTCGAGGGCTCGTCGAGCATGACCACGCCGGGGTCGCCGAGCAGGGCGGCGGCGATGCCGAGCCGCTGCCGCATGCCCAGGGAGTACGTCCGCACCCGGCGCCGGGCCACCGAGGCCAGCCCTGTCTCGGCGAGCACCTCGTCGACGCGGCGGTCGGGGATGCGGTTGCTCGCGGCCAGGGTGCGCAGATGGTCGCGGCCGGTGCGGGAGCCGTGCGCGGCCCGGGCGTCGAGCAGCGCGCCCACGTGCCGCAGGGGTTCGTCGAGCGTGGCGTAGGCGCGGCCGCCGATCGTGGCCGTCCCGGAGGTGGGGCGGTCGAGGCCGAGGACGAGCCGCATGGTGGTGGACTTTCCGGCGCCGTTGGGGCCGAGGAAGCCGGTGACACGGCCGGGCAGGACACGGAAGGTGAGGTCGTCCACGGCGCGTCGGGTGCCGAACTCCTTGGTGAGGGCCTGGACTTCGATGCTGGTCATGGCAGCAGCCTGGCCGGTGCCGCGGGTGCGGGGCCTCCCCCGCGGGTGGAGATCGTCTCCCCCGTGCGGGGGAGGCCCGTTGTCGGTGGCGGCTGGCACGATGGCCGAATGGTCCGCTTGCTGCGCCCGTTCGGCCGGGCGGTGACGTACACACGATGGCTGCATCTGTTCGTCGCCGTCGTGTGGCCGGCCATGTGGATGTTCGTCGAAGAGGCGTGGTGGACCTGGCTGGTGGCGGCCGTGACGCTCGCGCCCGCCGGGCTGGTGCCCGCGATGCGCACCGTGGAGGGGTTGCAGGCGAGGCTGTTGCTGACCGGGCACCGGCACAACAGCGAGAGCAGCGACATCGTCGTCGCGCCGTCGTTGTCCTGGAGCGACCGGGGACGGCTCGTGGTGTGGCTGGAGGCACGGCTGCTGCTCGGCTGGGCGACGGCGATGCTCAGCGTGCACCTGCTCCTGGGCTCGGTGGGCCTGGTGGCGTCGGTCTTCGGCCGGGACGTCGACGAGGGGGTGGTACTCCTCGACGGGCACCGGTGGTGGCACGTGCTGCTCGCGCCCGTGTCGCTGGCCGCCCTTGCGGCGACCGTGGTCGTCTCGGGCCGTCTGATCACCTGGCTCGCGCTGCGGCTGCTGGGCCCCTCCCCCGCCGAGCGCCTGGCCGCCCTGGAGGAGCGCACCGAGCAACTCCTGGAGCGCACCCGCATCGCGCGGGAGCTGCACGACTCCATCGGGCACGCGCTGACCGTCGCCGTCGTCCAGGCGGGCGCCGCCCGCGCGGCCGGCGACCCGGCGTTCACGGACCGGGCCCTGGGCGCCATCGAGGAGACGGGCCGGGCCGCGCTGGAGGACCTGGAGCGTGTCCTCGGGATCCTGCGCGAGTCGGAGCGGCCGGTGAGCGGCCGCCCGACGCTGACGGACGCCGGCCGGCTGCTGGAGTCGGCGCGCGCGTCCGGCGCGAAGGTGGACGCCGAGCTGACCGGGCCGGTGGACACCGTGCCCGGGCCGGTCTCCCGGGAGGGCTACCGGATCCTTCAGGAGGCGCTGACCAATGTGCTGCGGCACGCGGGGGCCGTCCCGGTCCGGGTGCGTGTCGAGGTCACGGGCGAGGCCCTCGCGCTGGAGGTCCGCAATCCGCTGACGGCCGACATACCGGGCCCCGGCCGGGGCAGCGGGCTGCGCGGCATACGCGAGCGGGCGGCCCTGCTCGGCGGCCGGGCGCACACCGGACCCGACCGGGGCGACTGGCAGGTGCATGCAGAGCTGCCGCTGCGCTGATCTACGCTGACGGAATGCCGGTCACCGTTCTCCTCGTCGACGACGAACCCCTCGTACGCGCCGGTCTGCGGGCGGTCCTGGAGGCGCAGTCCGACATCGAGGTGGTCGGCGAGGCGGCCGACGGGGCGGCGGTCATCCCCCTCGTACGGCGGCTGCGGCCCGACGTGGTCGCCATGGACGTACGGATGCCCCTGCTGGACGGCATCGAGGCCACGCGCGCGGTGCTGCGGACCGTGGACGAACCGCCGAAGATCCTCGTGGTGACGACCTTCGAGAACGACGAGTACGTGTACGAGGCGCTGCGGGCCGGGGCCGACGGGTTCCTGCTGAAGCGGGCCCGGCCGGCCGAGATCGTGCACGCGGTGCGGCTGGTCGCCGAGGGCGAGTCGCTGCTGTTCCCCGCCTCGGTGCGGCAGCTGGCCGCCCGGTACGGCGACGAGGGCGGCAACCGGGCGGCCCGGGCCGCGATGGAGCGGGCCCAGCTGACCGAGCGGGAGGCCGAGGTGCTGCGGCTGATGGCGCGCGGGCTGTCCAACGCGGAGATCGCCGCGCGGTTGGTCGTCGGCACCGAGACCGTGAAGTCGCACGTCAGTGCCGTGCTGGCGAAGCTGGGGGCACGCGACCGCACCCAGGCGGTGATCGCGGCGTACGAATCCGGGTTCGTGGCGCCCGGCTGAAGCGGCCGTGGGACGGGGCGCGGGCGCGTCCGCGCGAACCCGGCCCTGCCCGCGGGGCGCCGCGCCGAGTACGATCCGCCCAACACGCGCACGAGCTGGGAGGACGGACGTTGGGGCGACTGACCGGCGGGGACCCCTCGCTCCTGCGAAGGATCAATTCCGCGGTGGTGCTGCACGCGCTGCGTGCCACGGACTGCGCGACGCTGACCGAGATCACCCGGGTGACGGGCCTGTCCCGGCCGACGGTCGAGGGGGTCGTCGAGGGACTCATCGAGGCAGGCCTGGTGGTCGAGAAGGCGGCGGACGAGAGCGTGGCGCGCCGGCAAGGGCGGCCCGCGCGACGGTTCCGGTTCCGGGCCGAGGCCGGGCATCTGCTGGGCCTGGACATCGGGCCGCACCGGGTCGCCGCGCTGCTGTCCGACCTCGACGGCAAGGTGCTCGGCGCGGTGGCCAAGGACGTCGACGAGACGGCCCCGGCCGACGAACGCCTGGAGAGGCTGCGCACGGCGGTCGCCGAACTGCTGCGCCGGGCCGGGGTCGCGCGCGACTCCCTGTGGGCCGTCGGGGTCGCCTCGCCGGGCGTCGTGGAGGCGGACGGCACCATACGGCTGTGCTCGGCGCTGCCCGAGTGGACGAGGCTGCGGCTCGGCGAGCGGCTCAGCCGTTCCTTCAAGTGCCCGGTGCTGGTCGAGAACGACGCCAACGCGGCCGCCGTCGCCGAGCACTGGAAGGGCTCCGCCACCGAGTCCGACGACGTGGTGTTCGTACTGGCCGGGCTGAGCCCGGGGGCGGGTTCGCTGATCGGCGGACGGCTGCACCGCGGGTACGGCGGGGCGGCCGGGGAGATCGGCGCGCTGCACCTGCTGGGCCGCGAGGTCACTCCGGAGACGCTGCTGTCCACCACGGACGAGCCGCTGCACCCGCTCGACGAGCAGGCCGTCGCCGAGGTCTTCGCCCAGGCGCGGCAGGGCGACCAGCGGGCCCGGGCGGCCGTGGACCGCTTCATCCAGCGGCTGGTGCACGACGTGGCGGCTCTCGTCCTGGCCCTCGATCCCGAACTCGTCGTGGTCGGCGGCTGGGCGGCCGGTCTGGACGGCGTACTGGAGCCGCTGCGGCGGGAGTTGGCCCGGTACTGTCTGCGCCCGCCCAAGGTGGCCCTGTCGCTCCTGGGGGAGGCGGCCGTGGCGACGGGTGCGCTGCGGCTGGCCCTGGACCATGTGGAGGAGCAGTTGTTCGCGGTGGAGGGCACGGTCACGGCGCGTCGGTGAGCGGTCCGACGGCACACGGCGGCGGCCCGGAGCGAGGTCCGGGCCGCCGCCGTACCGGTCAGGAGGCCCGGCGCTCCGGGTCCTCGTGGATCTCCACCGCGCCGGAGTCCCCGAAGGTCAGTCGGCAGGTGTCCGCGCGGTAGGTGGCCACCGAGACCGCGGCGGTGCGGCCGCCGGCCAGGTAGCGGGTGGTGACGACGAGGACCGGGGCGCCGGGCAGGCGGTCCAGTTCCTTCGCGTCGTCGGCGCGGGCCGAGCCGAGTTCGACGGCGTTCTCCCGGCTCTCCAGTTCCAGGCGCTGCAGTTCGCGCAGCACGGCACGCGCGCGGGCCGCCCCGGACGGCGTGTCTATGGCGGAGAGCTCCGGCACCAACGCCTCGGGGACGTACAGCAGTTCGGCGGCGACGGGCTGACCGTGGGTCACCCGGGAGCGGCGCACGATGTGCACCGGCTGCTCGCGGTCGGTGCCGAGTGCGTCCGCGACGGCCGCGGGGGGCACCGCGGCCGCGCAGTCGACGGTCTGCCAGTCGTCGCCGGCCGCCCCGGGCCACGCCTGCTGTTCGGTGCCGACGGCCACGCCCACGCGCGGCGGGGCGACGGTCGTGCCGACGCCGCGGCGGCGCTGCAGCCGTCCTTCCAGCTCCAGTTGCTCCAGGGCCTGGCGGAGCGTGGCACGGGCGACGCCGAAACGGGCGGCGAGATCGCGCTCGTTGGGCAGGATCTCCCCCACGGAGAATTCGGAGTCCAGTGCCTCACTGAGCACGGTCCTGAGATGCCAGTACTTCGGTTCCGGTACCGATTCGAGCTGCGTGGTCCCCACCCTGTCCTCCGCAATCGCCGTGGTCCGGCGGCGTTTTAGCGCCCTTGTTTATTAAAGGTTGTTGCACTTCTCTGCGACCATAGGGCGGCCCCCACCCTTGGTCAAGACCAATCCTCGATCCCCTGCGGGGCGCGCGGGTGTGATGTCACACGGTGTCAATGAGACATTCAGGCGGCGGACAGGGCGTGCAGCTTGTCCGGGTTGCGGATGATGTAGACGGCCTGGATGCGGCCGTCGAGGACGTCCATCTGGAAGACGGAGTCGGGCTTTCCGCCCGACAGGACGAGCACCGCGGGCCCGCCGTTGACCTCCAGGAAACGCCAGGAGAGGTCCGCGACGCCCTTCCCGGCGACACCGACGACGAAGCGGCCCACGTGGTCGGCCGACTCCAGGACCCGCAGCGGCGCCTTGGTCTTGCCGCCGCTGTCCCCGACGAGGCGGACGTCCGGGGCGAGCAACGACATCAGCCCCTCCAGGTCGCCGCCGCCGGCCGCGGCCAGAAAGCGCTCCGTCAGATCGCGGCGCACGACGGGGTCGACGTCGTAGCGGGGCCGCCGTTCCTCGACATGCCGGCGGGCCCGCCCCGCCAGCTGCCGTACGGCCGGTTCGGCGCGGTCGAGCATGGCGGCGATGTCGGCGTAGGGATAGCCGAACGCCTCCCTGAGGACGAACACCGCCCGCTCCAGGGGGGACAGCGACTCCAGGACGACCAGGACCGCGAGGGAGACAGAGTCGGCGAGGACGGCCTGTTCGGCGGTGTCGGGGACGGTGTCGCCGAAGTCGGTGACGTACGGCTCGGGCAGCCAGGGGCCGACGTACGTCTCGCCGCGCGCCTTGACCTGGCGCAGCCGGTCGATCGCCAGGCGCGTGGTGACGCGGACCAGGTAGGCGCGCGGTTCGCGCACCTCGCTGCGGTCGGCCGCCGACCAGCGCAGCCATGCTTCCTGCACCACGTCCTCGGCGTCGGTGACGCGTCCGAGCATCCGGTAGGCGACGCCCATGAGGACGGGACGGTGTGCTTCGAAGACATCGGTCTCTGCGTCAGTGGCCACGGAGTCATCCCAACGCAGACGCCGGTCGGTGTCCAGGCGATACGGACGTGCCGCGAGTCCTGGCACGGGCGGGGTCTACCCGCCGGTAGCAATTGCTGACAAGCTGTCTACAGCGCGTCCGCCGTGCGCCCCGCCCAGCCCGTGAGTCCCCGTCAAGGAGCCCTCATGTCCGCCACCGTCTCCTTCAAGGTCCCCTCCCCCGAGGGGCCGCAGCCCGTGACCGTCTCCTACACGCGCGCGGGACGCGGGGAGCCCCTGCTCCTGCTGCACGGGATAGGGCACCACCGGCAGGCCTGGGACCCGGTGGTGGACATCCTGGCGACCGAGCGCGACGTCATCGCCGTGGACCTGCCGGGCTTCGGCGCGTCACCGGGACTGCCCGAGGGGCTGTCGTACGACCTGGCCACCACGACGTCGGTGTTCGGGGCGTTCTGCGAGGCGCTGGAGCTGGACCGCCCGCACGTGGCGGGCAACTCCCTCGGCGGGCTGCTGGCCCTGGAACTGGGCCGCGAGCGGCTCGTACGGTCCGTCACCGCGCTGTCCCCCGCCGGGTTCTGGTCGCAGGCCGAGCGGCGCTACGCGTTCGGGGTGCTGCTGGCGATGCGGCACATCGCCCGGCGACTGCCGCTGCCACTGGTCGAGCGGCTGTCGCGCAGCGCGGCCGGCCGCACGATGCTGACGAGCACCATCTACGCCCGCCCGGGCCGCCGTTCACCCGAGGCCGTGGTCGCCGAGACGCTCGCCCTCGCACAGGCCACGGGGTTCGACGAGACGCTCCGGGCCGGTACCGCCGTCCAGTTCGGCGACGACGTCCCGGGGCTGCCGGTCACGGTCGCCTGGGGCACCAGGGACATGCTGCTGGTACGCCGGCAGGGCGTGCGGGCCAAGCAGATCATTCCCCGGGCCCGGCTCGTGCGGCTGCCGGGCTGCGGCCACTGCCCGATGAACGACGACCCCGCCCTGGTCGCGCGGGTCATCCTCGACGGCAGCCGCTGACCCCTTCCGCCCCCGGCTCAACGCCCCCGAGCCGAGGGCGACCCCGGCGCCGACCAGGGCGCTGCCCACGGCCTGGGCGGCGCCGTAGGAGCCCGTGCCGACCAGGGGCGCGGTGCAGGCGGCCGCGACCGGGATCAGGCCGGAGAACAGCGTGGCGCGCTCCGCGCCGATCCGCTGCATGCCCATGTACCAGCACACGAAGCCGACGACGGTGACGACCACCGCCTGCCACAGCAGGGCGGCGGCCTCGTCGGTGCCGGGGCGGCGCAGCCACGCCGTGCCGTCCAGGAGCACTCCCGCCACCGCCGCCTCGACGGCGGCGACCGCGCAGACGGCGGCGGACAGCAGCCGCGGCCCCAGGGGCCGCAGCACCGGTACGGCGAGCACCGCGAAGCCGACCTCACCGGCCAGCGCGCACACCGAGAAGGCGAGGCCCGTCCCGTCGGTACGGCCCCAGCCCTGGACCGTGAAAGCGCCGAGGGCCACGAGCAGCGCGCCCCGCAGGACCCGGCGCCGCGGCCGGCGTCCCTCCAGCAGCGGGACGACGACGGCCACCAGGACGGGGGCGCAGCCCACGAGGACGCCGGGGACAGCGGGTTCCGCGGTGCGTTCGGCGGCGATGACGGCGAGGTTGAAACCGACCATGCCGACGGCCGCGAGGAGTGCGAGACGGGTCCAGTGGCGGGGCCCGAGCGCGCGCAGGCGTGTCCCGGCGCCCTTCGCCGCGAAAGGGGCCAGCAGAAGTGCGGCGAGGCCGTAGCGCATGAACTGCCCGCCCGCGTACGGGTAGTCGCCGAGGAGGCTGTTGGCGGTGAAGGAGGCTCCGACGAGGACGCAGGCGAGCGCGGCGAGGAGGGAGCCGCGCCTGGTGGTGGTGTTCATGGGAAATGACGCTAGGAAGCGGCGCGGCCCGGTTTAAGGTCCAGTTCCATGACGTCATCGGGGACCAATCCGCAGCGCCGGCCGCCCGGCGATCCCGTCGGCTCGGCGGCCTGGGAACTGCTCCTGCCCGCCGTCTCCGCACCCGCACGCACGCGTGGCCGATCCCTGCAGGCCGCCCTGCGCGAGGCGGTCAGGTCCGGACGGCTCGCACCGGGGACGCGGCTGCCGTCGAGCCGGGATCTGGCCGCCGACCTCGGGGTCTCGCGCGGGCTGGTCACCGAGGCGTACGAGCAGCTGACGGCGGAGGGCTATCTGCGCAGCGGCCGGGGCGCGGGCACCTGGGTCGGGGGTGCCGTGCGGGCCGCCCGGCCACGCGCGCGTGACCTGGCGCCACGCGCCCCGGGCAGCCGCGCGGACTTCGTCGCGGGGACGCCCGACCTGTCGCTGTTCCCCCGCGCCGCCTGGGCCACCGCCCACCGGGGCGTGCTGGCGGAGCTGCCGCACCAGGACCTCGGCTATCCCGACCCGCGCGGGCTGCCCCGACTGCGTACCGCCCTGGCCGGGTTGCTGACGCGCCGCCGGGGCGTGGTCGCCGATCCGGAGCGGATCGTGGTCGTCTCCGGTGTGGCGCAGGCGACCTCGCTGCTCGGATTCGCGCTCCACGCGCGCGGGTTGGCGACGGCCGGCGTGGAGGACCCCGGGAGCCCGCAGCACGACGAGCTGTACGCGGCGGCGGGCGTCACCACCGTTCCCGTACCGCTGGACGGCGAGGGGATCTCCCTCGGGCCCCTGCGCGAGGCCGGTGTGCGGGCCGTGGTCACCACGCCCTCCCACCAGTTCCCCACCGGGATCGCCTACTCGGCGCGGCGGCGCGCGGACCTGCTCGGCTGGGCGCGCTCGGTGGACGGCTTCGTCCTGGAGGACGACTACGACGGCGACTTCCGCTACGACCGGGCTCCCGTAGGCGCGCTCCAGGGGCTCGACCCGGACCGGGTCGCCTACACGGGATCGGTCAGCAAGTCCCTCGCACCCGGACTGCGGCTCGGCTGGCTGCTCGTGCCGCAGTCGCTGGCCGACGAGGTCGTCGAGCGCAAGCGGACCATGGACCTCGGCCATCCGACGATCGACCAGGCGCTGTTCGCCCGGTTCCTGGAGCGGGGCGACTACGACCGCCAACTGCGCCGCTGCCAGCGCGCCTACCGGGAGCGGCGCGACGCGCTGGTCGCCGCGCTGGAGGAGCACCTGCCCGGCACGCGGGTGTCCGGGATCGCCGCCGGACTGCATGTGATCGCCGCGCTGCCGCACCGGTACGGGCCCCAGGAGGAGTTCCTGGCACGCCTCGGCGCGGCAGGGGTGGGCGTCCGCCCGCTGACGGACTACGCACACGCGCGTGCCGAGCCCGACGACGAGGGGGGTGTGCGGCTGGTCCTCGGATACGCGCACCTGTCCCCGACGCGGATCCGGGCCGGCGTACGGCTGATGGCCGAGGCCGCCCGCGCCTGAGCCGCGCCCGGCCGGACACGGGTTCCCTTGTTCCCGCGGCCGGTTGTTCACCTGCGGTTTGCGTGTGCGCTGCGGCGCCCCCGTAGTTGTGGCATCGCACACTGGCCGGATCCCATCGCTGGAGGCGCATCCATGTCACACCGTCCGTTCCCCGGTCGCCGCAGCGTGCTGCGCGGCTCCCTGGCCGCCTCGGCCGCCCTCACCCTTCCGACGTTCTCCGCGTCCGCGCCGGCCCTCGCCCTCTCCGGGCGCCCGGGGGCGGGCTGGGGCGTGCAGACGGGAGACGTGACCTCCGACTCGGGCCTGGTATGGGTGCGTTCGGACCGTCCGGCCCGGATGATCGTGGAGACGTCCGCGACCGGGTCGTTCCGCAATCCGCGCCGCTGGCACGGCCCGCTGCTCGGCGCGGACACCGACTTCACGGGGACGACCCGGCTGCGCGGGCTGCCGTCGGGCGAGCAGATCCACTACCGGGTGCTGCTGGCCGACCCGGACGACCCGCGGCGCACCGGCGAGCCGGTCACCGGCACCTTCCGCACGGTGTCCCACAAGCGCCGTGACGGGGTGCGGTTCCTGTGGTCCGGCGACCTGGCGGGACAGGGCTGGGGCATCAACCCGGACTTCGGCGGCTACACGATCTACCAGGCGATGGCCCGGCTCGACCCGGACTTCTTCCTGTGCAGCGGCGACAACATCTACGCCGACGGCCCGATCCCGGCCACCGCCGCCCTGCCGGACGGCAGCACCTGGCGGAACATCACCACCGAGGAGAAGTCCAAGGTCGCCGAGACCCTGGCCGAGTTCCGCGGCAACTTCCGCTACAACCTGCTCGACCACCACCTCAGGGCCTTCAACGCCCAGGTCCCGTCGATCATCCAGTGGGACGACCACGAGGTGCGCAACAACTGGTACCCGGGCCAGACGATCCTGGACTCCGACACCCGCTACACCGAGAAGCGCGTCGACGTGCTCGCGGGCCGGGCGCGGCGCGCGTTCAGCGAGTACTTCCCGGTCTCCACCCTGCGGCCGGGGGCGCGGGACGGCCGGGTGTACCGGGTGCTGCGGCAGGGCCCGCTGCTCGACGTGTTCGTGCTGGACATGCGCACCTACCGCAACGCCAACTCGCCCGACGACCAGACCGTGGACCCGCAGGGCATCCTCGGCCGCGAGCAGCTGGAGTGGCTCAAGCGGGAGCTGTCGCGCTCTCGCGCGGTGTGGAAGGTGATCGCCTCCGACATGCCGCTCGGCCTGGTCGTGCCCGACGCCACGGAGGGCAGGGCGAACATCGAGGCGGTCGCGCAGGGCGACCCGGGTGCCCCGCTCGGGCGTGAGCTGCAGATCGCCGAGCTGCTGCGGTACGTCAAGCACCGGCGGATCACGGGCACGGTGTGGCTGACCGCCGACGTCCACCACACCTCGGCCCAGCACTACCAGCCCTCGCGGGCCGCGTTCACCGACTTCGAGCCGTTCTGGGAGTTCGTCTCGGGCCCCCTCAACGCCGGTGCCTTCCCGGCCAGCGCGCTCGACAACACCTTCGGCCCCGAGCGGGTGTTCGTGAAGGCGCCGACCGCCTCCAACGTCTCCCCCGCGGGCGGCTACCAGTTCTTCGGCGAGGTCGACATCGACGGCCACAGCGGCGAGCTGACGGTACGGCTGCGTGAGCAGGACGGCACCGTGCTGTTCACTCAGGTGCTCCAGCCGGGCCGGGTGGGGCAGTAACTCCCGTACCCTCGACGGCGGGTCGCGCACCGGCGTCATCCCCCGGTGTGCGGCCCGTGAACTGTTGAAAAGGGCACAAATCGTACGGACCACACTTTACCGATCAGTCACAATGCGTTCGTGATCACGCAACACCATTCCTCCACAGTGGCTGCATGACTCGAGACATGTCTGATGTGACCCGTGCGCGACACGGTCGCCCCGTGCACCACTGGCGGCGCGACGTGATCGAACTCGCGGCCCTGTTCACGGCGGTGGCCGTGGCCGACACCGTGGCGAACCTGATCGGGCACGGCCCCGACGGGACCGCGCTGCTGGTGATCTCGGCGGTGGCCCTGGCCGCCACGGCGGGATTCCACACCTGGTGGGCACGGCGGCACGGCCACGCGCCCCCGACGGGCGATACCGGCGCCCGGCCGCTGCCCGAGGGGGAGCAGGCCGGGCCGTCGGGGACCGCGGATCCCGTAGCGGCGGAGAGCACGCTGTGGCGGATGCGGACCACGGTGAAGGACGAACCGGGCTCGCTGGCCGCCCTGTGCACGGTTCTCGCCGGGCAGCGGATCGACATCCTCAGCCTCCAGACGCACCCGCTGGCCGAGGGCACGGTCGACGAGTTCCTGCTGCGCGCCCCCGGCACGCTGGAGGGCTCCGGGATCACCGGGGCCGTCGCGCGGGCCGGCGGCACCGACACCTGGATCGAGCGGGCCGACACGCACGATCTCGTGGACGCCCCGACCCGGGTGCTCGGCCTCGCCACCCGCACCGCGCTGGACGCGGCCGAACTCCCGCTCGCGCTGAGGCAGTTGCTGGGCCGGTGCACGATCCGGTCCCTGCCGGCCGTGCCGGTGGGAGGCGGTCGTGGGCCGGAGGGGGTCCCCGTCGAAGGAGCGCTGGAGGAGACCGTGATGCGGCTGCGGGCACCGGAAGGCGGAGTGATCACCGTGGAACGGCCGTATCTGCCGTTCACGCCGACGGAGTTCGCCCGGGCCCGGGCCCTGGTCGAGCTGGACGCCCGGCTCGGCCCGCGGGTGCCGCGCAGCCAGGACGTCCTGACGCTGCCGGAGGGCCACGACATCACCGTGCGCCGGGCCGACACCGGGGACCTGGCGGCCGCGGTGGCGATGCACGAGCGGTGCTCCGCACGGACCCTGGGCATGCGGTACCACGGGCCGGTCGGTGACGCCGACCGCTATCTGAACCACCTGCTCAGCCCCCGGTTCGGGCGCACGCTCGCCGTGCAGACCGCGTCCGGCCGGCTGGTCGGGCTCGGACATCTGCTGTGGGACGGGGACGAGACCGAGGTCGCGCTGCTCGTCGAGGACGCATGGCAGCGGCGGGGTATCGGGGGCGAGCTGCTGGAGCGGCTGGTCGCCATGGCCGCCGAGGCCGGGTGCGAGAGCGTGTACGCCGTGACGCAGGCGTCCAACACCGGGATGGTGGCCGCGATGCGGGGGCTGGGGCTCCCCCTCGACTACCAGATCGAGGAGGGCACCCTGGTGATCACGGCGCGCCTCGCCGCCCAGGCGGAGCCGGAGCGCGCCGTGGGAGTCACACGGATCGAGGCGCAGTAGCGACCGAGGCCCGCCGGAGGGCCGCGTCCAGGTCCGCCCACAGGTCCTCCACGTCCTCCAGGCCCACCGACAGGCGCAGCAGCCGGTCGCTCACCCCGGCGCCCCGCCGGTCGTCCGCGTCCACGATGCGGTGGCTGATCGACGCCGGGTGCTGGATGAGGGTGTCCACGCTGCCCAGGCTCACCGCCGGGGTGATCAGCCGGACCTGGTCGATCACCTCGTGCGGGTCGCCGTCGACCTCGAAGGCGATCATCGCGCCGCCGATCCGCGGGTAGTGGACGCGGGTGATCCGGGGGTCGGCGGCGAGGCGGCGGGCGAGGTCGGCGGCGGTCGCGGAGGCGGCGCGGACCCGGACAGGGAGGGTCGACAGGCCGCGCAGCAGGAGGTAGCCGGCCAGGGGGTGCAGGACGCCGCCGGTCGCGAAACGCACCTGCCGCAGCCGCCCGGCGAACTCCTCGTCGCAGGCCACCACCCCCGCCATCACGTCCCCGTGGCCGCCGAGGTACTTGGTGGCGCTGTGCAGCACCAGCCGGGCGCCCTGCTCCGCGGGCCGTTGCAGCACCGGCGTGGCGAAGGTGTTGTCCGCGAGCAGGGGGACCGAACCGCAGGAGTGGGCCAGGGCCCGCAGGTCGATCTCGGCGAGGGTGGGGTTGGCCGGGGACTCGACCAGGACCAGACCGGTGTCCGGGCGCAGGGCGTCGGCGACTCCCGCCGGGTCGGTCCAGGTGACCTCCGTGCCGAGAAGCCCGGCGGTCAGGAGATGGTCGCTGCAGCCGTACAGGGGTCGGACGGCCACGACGTGGCGCAGGCCCAGGGAGGCCCGTACGAGAAGGACCGCCGTGAGCGCGGCCATGCCGCTGGCGAAGGCGACCGCGGCCTCGGTGTTCTCCAGCCGGGCCAGGGCGGTCTCGAAGCGGGCGACGGTCGGGTTGCCGAGGCGTCCGTAGACCGGCGGGCCCTCCGGCTCGGCGCCGGTGGCGGCGAAGGCGTCGATCCGGGCGGCCTCACCGCGGCTGTCGTACGAGGGGTAGGTCGTCGACAGGTCGATGGGCGGGGCGTGCAGTCCCTGCCGGACGAGGTCGTCGCGGCCGGCGTGGACGGCCTCGGTGGCCAGTGCCCTGAGCGGCGTACGGGAGGCGGTGGCGGTGCGCGCTGAGTCCATGACGACGAGGGTGAACACCGACCGGCATTTACGGGCGGAAGTCCGTGTTACGTTCGGCCAATGGCCGAATCTGTCGTACTGGACCCGGTGGACCTGCATCTGCTGCGGCTGTTGCAGAACGACGCCCGGACCACCTATCGCGACCTCGCCGCACAGGTGGGTGTCGCCCCCTCGACCTGCCTGGACCGGGTGACCCGGCTGCGCCGCTCGGGCGTCATCCTCGGCCATCAGCTGCGGCTGGATCCGGGGAAGCTGGGCCGGGGTCTGGAGGCGCTGCTGTCGGTGCAGGTCAGACCGCACCGGCGGGAGCTGGTGGGGCCGTTCGTGGAGCGGATCCGGGCGCTGCCCGAGTCGCGGACCGTGTTCCATCTGACCGGGCCCGACGACTATCTCGTGCACGTGGCCGTGGCGGACATGACCGACCTCCAGCGGCTGGTGCTCGACGAGTTCACCGCACACCGTGAAGTGGCCCGCGTGGAGACGCGGTTGATCTTCCAGCAGTGGGACTGCGGGCCGCTCCTCCCGCCTGCCACGCCGACAGCGGAATCGGGGTGACGCCCGCGAGGTCCGCGTATGAGGATGGACCGCATGTCCGATACCCAGATCCCGCTGCCCCGTCAGGTCGCCGACGCCTACGTCGACGAGCTCATCGCCCTCGATCCGATCACCGGTACCTACCTGGGGGTGAAGGAGAGTTCGAGCAGGCTGCCCGACACCTCGCCGGCCGGCCAGGAGGCGCTCGCGCGGCTCCAGCGCGCCACGCTCGCGAAGCTCGACGAGGCCGAGCGGCAGCCCGGCGCGGACAGTGACATCGAGCGCCGGTGCGGCAGGCTGCTGCGGGAGCGGCTGACGGCCGAACTCGCCGTGCACGAGGCCGACGAGGGCCTGCGCGCGGTCGGCAACCTCCACACGGTCCCGCATTCGATCCGCGAGATCTTCACCGTCACCCCGAACCAGAACGACGAGGACTGGGCCGCCATCGCCGAGCGGCTGCGTGCCGTGCCGGCCGCGTTCGCCGGCTACCGCGCGTCCCTCGCCCTGGGGCTTGAGCGCAAGCTGTACGCGGCGCCGCGTCCGACCGCCACCTTCGTCGGGCAGCTCACCGAGTGGGCCGACACCGACGGCAACGGCCGTGGCTGGTTCGAGGACTTCGTCTCCTCCGGCCCGGCGGCACTGCGCGCCGAGCTCGACGAGGCCGCCCGCGCCGCGACCGCCTCCGTGGTGGAGCTGCGGGACTGGATGCGGGACGTGTACGCGCCGACGATCGAGGGCGCCCCGAACACCGTGGGCCGGGAGCGGTACGCCCGCTGGGCGCGCTACTTCAACGGCACGGACCTCGACCTGGACGAGGCGTACGCGTACGGCTGGTCGGAGTACCACCGGCTGCTCGGCGAGATGAAGCAGGAGGCCGAGAGGATCCTGCCGGGTGCCGCGACGCCGTGGGTGGCGCTCGCCCACCTCGACGAGCACGGCAAGCACATCGACGGCGTCGACGAGGTCCGCGACTGGCTCCAGGGGCTGATGGACCAGGCGATCGACTCGCTCGACGGCACCCACTTCGAACTCGCCGAGCGGGTGCGGAAGGTGGAGTCCTGCATCGCCCCGCCCGGTGGTGCGGCGGCCCCGTACTACACGGCCCCGTCGGAGGACTTCTCGCGGCCCGGCCGCACCTGGCTGCCCACGATGGGGCAGACCCGCTTCCCGGTCTACGACCTCGTCTCGACCTGGTACCACGAGGGCGTGCCCGGCCACCACCTCCAGCTCGCGCAGTGGACGCACGTCGCGGCGAACCTCTCCCGCTACCAGGCCACCGTGGGCGGGGTGAGCGCCAACGCCGAGGGCTGGGCGCTGTACGCGGAGCGGCTGATGGACGAACTCGGCTTCCTCACGGACGCGGAGCAGCGGCTCGGGTATCTCGACGCGCAGATGATGCGGGCCACCCGGGTCATCGTCGACATCGGCATGCACCTGGAGCTGGAGATCCCGGCGGACTCCCCCTTCCACCCGGGCGAGCGCTGGACGCCCGAGCTGGCGCAGGAGTTCTTCGGCTCGCACAGCAGCCGTCCGGCCGACTTCGTGGAGAGCGAGCTGACCCGCTACCTGACGATTCCGGGCCAGGCGATCGGCTACAAGCTCGGCGAACGGGCCTGGCTGCTGGGCCGCGAGAAGGCCCGCGAACGGCACGGCGACGCGTTCGACCTCAAGGCCTGGCACATGGCGGCGCTGTCGCAGGGTTCGCTGGGGCTGGACGACCTGGTGGACGAGCTGTCACAGCTCTGACCCGGGGACCGGGCCCGTCAGCGCGAGGCGTACCCCGGGTCGGTTGACCCGGGGTGTTCCTGCGGGCGTTGTGCGGTGGAGCGAGGGGCCGCGTGTCAATTCGCCCGATGCGGGGTCTGGAGGTGCGGGAGCCGCCGGGGGCAGGTCGGCGCGTCCGGCACCGGCGGCCCGGGGGCACGACCGGGACCTCCCCCAAACCTCGCCGTGGGACGCGCCGTCCGCCCGGCCTGCGCTCGCCGGTCTGCGGTCGTCGGCCCGTGGTCGCCGGCCCGTGGTCGCCTGCCTGCGCACTGCGGTCCGTAGCCACCGGTCGCCGATCCGTGGCCGCCGGTATGCGGTCACCGGTCGCCGGTTGCCGGTCGCGGCTTCCTCGGTGAGCCGGGCCTGCCGGGCCCGGGCCCGCACCACGCGCGGTCACCTGAGGTGCCGCTGCACCCAGGTTGCCCGTCGGGGCCCGATCGTGTCCGACAACCGGCCCGCGCTCGGATCACCACCAGGTCCCCTGCCCGGCCCTCCGCCACAGCGG
>NZ_RSAJ01000639.1 GCF_003933965.1 Streptomyces sp. RP5T | reverse complement strand
TCGCGGGGGTCCTGACGGGGAGGGGAAACCCGAGGGGGCCCGGTCGTCGACCGGGCCCCCTCGAAATGTCCGGCCCGCTTCACGCGGTGTGCGCCACGAACCGTTCCGCCGTCTCCGCGAGGACCTCACGCCCGTCCCGGGCCCACAGCGCGTCGTTGAACAGCTCGACCTCGATGGCGCCCGTGTAACCGGCCGCCTCGACGTACACCTGCCACTCCCGCATGTCGATCGCGCCGTCGCCGATCTGCCCGCGGCCGTTCAGCACGCCCTCCGGCAGCGGGGTCGTCCAGTCCGCGAGCTGGAAGGTGTGGATACGGCCGCCGGCGCCCGCGCGGGCGATCTGCGCGGGCGCGTTGTCGTCCCACCAGATGTGGTACGTGTCCACCGTGACGCCGACCTGCCGCGCGGGGAAGCGCTCCGCCAGGTCCAGGGCCTGGGCGAGCGTGGAGACCACGCAGCGGTCGGAGGCGTACATGGGGTGCAGCGGCTCGATGGCCAGCTTCACCCCGTGCTCCTCGGCGTAGGGACCGAGCACCGTCAGAGCGTCGGCGATCCGCTCACGGGCCCCGCGCAGGTCCTTCGACCCCGCCGGGAGGCCGCCGGAGACCAGCACCAGGGTGTCGGTGCCCAGCGTCGCCGCCTCGTCGACCGCGCGCCGGTTGTCGTCCAGGGCGGCGGCCCGCTCGTCCGGGTCGATCGCCGTGAGGAAGCCGCCCCGGCACAGGGTGGTGACCGTCAGGCCCGCGTCGCGGACCAGCTTGGCCGTCTCCTCGACGCCGTACGACTGAACGGGCTCGCGCCACAGGCCGACGTTGCCGATGCCCGACTCCTGGCAGGCCGCGACCAGTTCCGGCAGGGACAACTGCTTGACCGTCATCTGGTTGATGGAAAAGCGGGACAGGTCGGTCACTGGGTCACCCCGTACAGGGACAGCAGGTTCTTCATGCGCTCCTCGGCGAGCTTCGGGTCGGGGAACAGGCCCAGGCCGTCGGCGAGTTCGTAGGCGCGCGCGAAGTGCGGGAGGGAGCGGGCCGACTGGAGGCCGCCGACCATCGTGAAGTGCGACTGGTGGCCGGCCAGCCAGGAGAGGAAGACCACGCCCGTCTTGTAGAAGCGGGTCGGCGCCTGGAACAGGTGCCGCGACAACTCGACCGTGGGGTCGAGGAGTTCACGGAAGCCCTTGGCGTCACCGGTGTCCAGCACCCGGACCGCCTCGGCGGCCAGCGGGCCCAGCGGGTCGAAGATGCCGAGCAGGGCGTGGGAGAAGCCCTGGTCGTCGCCCGCGATCAGCTCGGGGTAGTTGAAGTCGTCGCCGGTGTAGCAGCGGACGCCCTGCGGGAGCCGGCGGCGGATGTCGATCTCGCGCTGTGCCTCCAGCAGCGAGACCTTGATGCCGTCGACCTTGTCGGGGTGGGCGGCGATGACCTCCAGGAAGGTGTCGGTGGCCGCGTCCAGGTCGGAGGAGCCCCAGTAACCGTCGAGGGCCGGGTCGAACATCGGGCCGAGCCAGTGCAGGACGACCGGCTCCGTGGCCTGGCGGAGCAGGTGGCCGTAGATCTCCAGGTAGTCCTCGGGGCCCCTGGCCGCGGCAGCGAGGGCCCGGGAGGCCATCAGGATGGCCTGCGCGCCGGACTGCTCGACGAGGGCGAGCTGCTCCTCGTAGGCGGCCCGGACCTCGGCGAGGGTGGCCGGGCCGGTGAGCTGGTCGGTGCCCACTCCGCAGGCGATGAGCCCGCCGACCGCCTTGGCCTCGGCGGCACTGCGGCGGATCAGCTCGGCCGCGCCCGCCCAGTCCAGGCCCATCCCGCGCTGGGCGGTGTCCATGGCCTCGGCGACCCCGAGCCCGTGCGACCACAGGTGACGGCGGAAGGCGAGGGTGGCGTCCCAGTCGACGGCGGCCGGGGAGTCCGGCGTCACGTCGGCGAACGGGTCGGCGACGACGTGCGCCGCCGAGAAGACCGTACGGGAGGTGAAGGGCGAGCCGGAGGTGACGGCGAGGGGTTCCTCACGGGGTTCGTACGCCTTGAACCCGCCGTCTCCGGTGGGGAGTTGGATCGTCACAGCGAGATCTCCGGTACGTCGAGACGGCGACCCTCGGCCGAGGACTTCAGGCCCAGCTCGGCGAGCTGGACACCGCGGGCGCCGGCGAGGAGGTCCCACTGGTAGGGGGCGTCGGCGTAGACGTGCTTGAGGAAGAGCTCCCACTGGGCCTTGAAGCCGTTGTCGAACTCGGCGTTGTCCGGGACCTCCTGCCACTGGTCGCGGAAGACCTCGGTGGCCGGGATGTCGGGGTTCCAGACCGGCTTCGGGGTGGCGGAGCGGTGCTGGACGCGGCAGTTGCGCAGGCCGGCGACCGCCGAGCCCTCGGTGCCGTCGACCTGGAACTCCACCAGCTCGTCGCGGTTGACGCGGACGGCCCAGGAGGAGTTGATCTGGGCGATGGCGCCGCCGTCCAGCTCGAAGATGCCGTAGGCGGCGTCGTCGGCGGTGGCGTCGTAGGGCTTGTCGTTCTCGTCCCAGCGCTGCGGGATGTGGGTGGCGGTGAGGGCCTGGACGGACTTCACGCGGCCGAAGAGCTCGTGGAGCACGTACTCCCAGTGCGGGAACATGTCGACAACGATGCCACCGCCGTCCTCGGCCCGGTAGTTCCAGCTCGGGCGCTGGGCCTGCTGCCAGTCGCCCTCGAAGACCCAGTAGCCGAACTCGCCGCGGACCGAGAGGATGCGGCCGAAGAAGCCGCCGTCGATGAGGCGCTTGAGCTTGAGCAGGCCCGGCAGGAAGAGCTTGTCCTGGACGACGCCGTGCTTGATGCCCTTCGCCTCGGCGAGGCGGGCCAGCTCCAGGGCGCCGTCGAGGCCGGTGGCGGTGGGCTTCTCGGTGTAGATGTGCTTGCCGGCGGCGATCGCCTTCTTGATGGCCTCCTCGCGGGCGGAGGTGACCTGGGCGTCGAAGTAGATCTCGACGGTCGGGTCGGCGAGGACCGCGTCCAGGTCGGTGGAGACGTTCGCCGGGTCCAGGCCGTGCTGCTCGGCGAGGGCCTTCAGGGCGTGCTCGCGGCGGCCCACGAGGACCGGCTCGGGCCACAGCACCTCGCTGTCGCCGAGGTCGAGGCCGCCCTGCTCGCGGAGGGCGAGGATGGAGCGGACGAGGTGCTGGCGGTAGCCCATGCGCCCCGTCACACCGTTCATGGCGATACGCACCGTCTTGCGTGTCACGTCATTCCCTTCATAGGAGTCGTACGCGGTTGTGCGCGCCGCGCACGCTCCACTGATGAGCGTTACAGCAAGCGCTTTCTATCTAGGAAGAAGCTAGCCTCTGACCAGCGGTCTGGACAAGAGCGCGTCGGGGGCGAGTTGTTCGAGGGGGCGAACAACCGGGGGCGAGGGGCTTAAGGTCGGCTCGGAACCGGGCCCTGGATGCCCGCGTGTACGACGGAGTACGACTGAGATGCGCCAGGCAGGCCGCGGCACACCGCGGCAGGCCGAGGCGCGCGACCGGAGGACGACGAGATGACGGTGACCCTGGCGGACGTGGCGGCCCGCGCCCAGGTCTCCCCCGCGACGGTGTCGCGCGTACTGAACGGGAACTATCCCGTGGCCGCGTCCACCCGCGAGCGGGTGCTGCGGGCCGTGGACGAGCTGGACTACGTGCTGAACGGTCCGGCGAGCTCGCTCGCCGCCGCCACCTCGGACCTCGTCGGGATCCTCGTGAACGACATCGCCGACCCCTTCTTCGGGATCATGGCCGGTGCGATCCAGTCGGAGATCGGGGGGCCGGGCGGGCGCGCGGGCGGTGAGCGGCTCGGTGTGGTCTGCAACACGGGCGGGTCTCCGGAGCGCGAGCTGACGTATCTGACCCTGCTGCAGCGGCAGCGGGCGGCGGCCGTCGTCCTCACCGGTGGCGCGGTCGAGGACGCGCCCCACAAGGCCGCGATGTCCGCGAAGCTGCGGAAGCTGGCGGACGCGGGGACGCGGATCGTGCTGTGCGGGCGGCCGCCGGCGCCGGAGACCGGGGCGATCGCGCTGACCTTCGACAACCGGGGCGGCGGCAAGGAGCTGACCGAGCACCTCATCGGACTCGGGCACCGCAGGCTCGGCTACATCGCGGGCCCCGAGGAGCGGACGACGACCCGGCACCGGCTGGAGGGCCACCGGGCGGCACTGGCGGCGCACGGCATCGAGGAGGACCCGCGGTGGACCGTGCACGGCCGCTACGACCGGCGGTCCGGGTACGAGGCCACGCTGGAGCTGCTGCGGCGGGACCCCTCGCTGACGGCCGTCGTGGCGGCTAACGACTCCGTGGCCCTGGGCGCGTGCGCGGCGCTGCGGGACTCCGGACTGCGGATCCCGGACGACGTGTCCGTCGCCGGCTTCGACGACCTGCCCTTCAGCATCGACGCGGTGCCCGCACTGACGACGGTGCGGTTGCCGCTGGCGGAGGCGGGAGCCCGGGCGGGCCGCATCGCGATGGGCCGCGAGGAACCGCCGCCCGGGGGGATCGCGA
>NZ_RSAJ01000638.1 GCF_003933965.1 Streptomyces sp. RP5T | reverse complement strand
CAACCGAACCCGGCACCCCAACAGGCGCCCCCTACCCCTCCGACGGATGCGGAGTCGAGCCGTACGCCTTCAGGAAGCGGTCTCGGAAGGAGCTCATTTTCCAGACGGGGGTGTTGGGGGCCGGCTTCAGGCCGTCCGTCCAGTTCCACGAGTCGATCTTGTCGAGGATCTTCGGGTCCTTCGCGACGATGGAGATCGGCACGTCACGGCTGGCGTTCTCCCCGCTGACCCGGGCGATCGGCTGATGGTCGCCGAGGAAGACGAGGACCGTGTCGTCGGTGCCGTACCGCTCCAGCCACTGGGTCAGTGAAGTCACCGAGTAGGAGATGGACTTGCCGTACTCCTGCTTGGAACGGGCGGGGTCGGCGATGATGTCGGAGGCCTTGTTGCCGGCCTTCTGGATGGGCTTGAAAACCGAGCCGTCGCCGAGGTCGTCCCAGTCGACCATCTTCGGGATGGGCGCCCAGGGCTGGTGGCTGGAGGTCAGGATGATCTCGGACATCAGCGGCTTGTCGCGCTTCTTGCCGTGGACCTGACGCTGGTAGGCCTCCAGGGCGTACTGGTCAGGCATCGTCGACCAGCTGAACTTGGGTCCCTGGTAGCCGAGTTGGAAGGCGTTGTAGACCTTGTCGAGGCCGTAGTACCGCTGTTCCGGCCAGCCCTTCTGGATGCCCGGCATGACTCCGACCGTGTCCCAGGCGCCGGTCTTCTTGAAGGCCTTGGTGAGGCTGAGGTGGTCGCTGGCCATGACCGTGCGGTAGCGCTGCTGGTTGTCGATCCAGAGGCCGGAGAGGGTCGTCGAGTGGCCGAGCCAGCTGCTGCCGCCGTACGTCGCCGAGGTCAGCCAGCCGCTCTTCGCGTGGAAGCCGGCCTTCGCGAGGGCCGCGGTGCTCGTGTCGAGGGTCTTGTCGACGCCGGGCGCGATGGCCGGGTCCTCGATGGCGCTGCGGCCGTAGCTCTCGATGAAGGTGAAGATCATGTCCTTGCCGCGCAGGTCGGGCACCAGCTGCGCACCCGGTGTGTTGCCGAAGGCGTCGGCCCTGGCCACCTTCTGGAACTCCGCCTCGTCCCGCACGGTGTACAGCACCCGCTTGGCCTGGGCCGTGGCGAGCGCCGCGGTGTGCTCGGAGGCCAGCGGCGTGCCGAAGACCTGGAGGCCGAGGGCGGAGCAGGTGACCCAGACGGTCGCGGCGACGAGGGTTCCCCGGGTGGCGAGCCGCCGGTCCAGGACCAGCAGGCCGCTCAGCCTGACCGTCGCCAGCGTCATGACGGTCAGCAGCAGGAGCACGAGGACGACGACGCCGACCACGGCCGCGACCGCGACCGCCCCGCCCATCGAGTCCGCGACGTACGACTGCGCGTCGTCGAGCAGCTCCCAGTCCAGGACGGCGTTGAAGGGCCGCCCGAGGTAGTCGTTGAACCCCATGTCGAGCAGGTTCAGGACCGTCATCACCCCGAGCGCCACGCCGGACACCACGGCCACCACCAGCCGCGGCCGGCGCGGCAGCGCGAGCGTCACGGCCGCCCCGAGGATCGCCTCGGCCGGAATCCGCACGAACGCCCGCGGATGCAGATAGGGGACCTTGTTCGGCAGGAGCAGCGCCCCGAGCACGAGCAGCAGGGCGAGGGCGTCCAGGGCCCACCGCAGGTTGCGTACGGCGGTGGGGTGCGCGCCGCGCCAGGACGGCTTCCCGGCCGGCCCACTGTCCCCGCCCGTCGCCTCGGCCTCGGACGACGTGCTCTCTGCAAGGGTCTCGGACACCCGAGGGTCCTTCCATGCGGTCCTGGTGGAAGGCGGACCCGATATGGGGTCTCGGATCCGCCACAGTCCCGTACGGAGGGCTCAGGGCCCCAGTTCACCGGTCGGAGCAAACACCGGGCAAACGCCCGGCCAACAGGTTCTCAGGAGCCGCGTGCGCCCCACGGCTTACCCGCGGAGCGCTACGCGCCGCCGACCGCCGTCAGCAGCGCGAGCGGTGCCGCTGCCGAGCGCGCCTCCCGCACGCACGCGTGCGGGTAGGGCACCGGTTCGCCGTGGGACTCCCGTCCGTACCCGGCCAGTACCTCCGGCAGCCGGTGCCCGGTCGCCGTCGCCGCGTCCACCAGTCCGTGCGCCACCGCCCGCGCCTCGTCGTGCAGGCCGTAGCGGGCGAGTCCCAGCGCGATCAGCGCGTTGTCGTGCGGCCAGACCGAGCCCCGGTGGTAGGAGAGCGGGTGGTAGGCCGGCTGGCCGGAGGCAAGCGTGCGCACGCCCCAGCCCGAGAAGAAGTCCGGTTCGAGCAGGCGGCGGCCCACCAGTTCGCCGTACTCCTTGTCGAGCAGCCCGGACCACAGCAGGTGCCCGGCGTCGGAGGCCAGCGCGTCGACCTGCCGGCCCTCCCCGTCCAGTGCCAGGGCCGGGAAGGAGCGGTCCGGCATCCAGAAGTCCCGCTGGAAGCGGTCCCGCAGGTCCGCCGCGGCCTGTTCGAGGAGCGCCGCGTACGTCTCGTCCCCCCACACCGTGCGCGCGACCCACGCGGTCCGGCGCAGCGCGTCGTACGCGTAGCCCTGGGCGCCCGCCGCCATCACCGGGCCGCTCGGGCGGCTCCCGTCGGCGCCGCAGATCGACCCGGGGGAGTCCTTCCAGTTCTGGTTGGCGAGGCCGCCCTGGTCGGCGCGGTAGACGAGGTAGCCGCGCGAGGTGAGGCCGCCGTGGTCGAGCATCCAGCCGACCGCGGCGCGGGCGTGGGACTCCAGGCGCCGGGCGAGGGCGGTGTCCCCGGTCTGCTCCACGTACGCGCCGAGCAGTACGAGGAACAGCGGGGTCGCGTCGACCGAGCCGTAGTAGCGGCCGTACGGCACCTGCTCGAAGTGCGCGAGCTCCCCGTGCCGCACCTCGTGCACGATCTTGCCGGGCTGGGACACCGAGGCCGCGCCGGTCTCGGTGGCCTGGGTCGCGGCGAGCGCGGGCAGGGTCGCCGCGGCCAGCCGGGAGCGGTAGGGGAGGGCGAAGAGCGAGGTGAGGAGGGCGTCCCGGCCGAGGAGGGTCAGGAACCAGGGGGCGCCCGCGGCGGGCACGCGCAGTTCCTCGCCGTCCGGACCGGTCGCCGGCACCTGGAGCGAGGCCAGGTCGGCGAGGCCCCGGGCACAGGCGGCCGCCAGCTCCGGCCAGCCGGTCGGGAAGGCCACGCCCTCCACGAACTCACCCTCCATCCGCAGGAGTTGCCGGTTCACCGCGGCGGGCGAGCTCGGTACCCGGCGGGCCCGCTTGTCGCCGTGCGGGCGGGCCATCACGCGCAGGGTCAGCTCGGCCGTGCCGTGCGGTTCCAGGTCGAGCGTCCAGACCAGCCGCCTGGCTCCGGTGCCGGTCTCCTCGACGGCGTCCGGGGCGGGGTCGGCCGTCACCGTCGTCAAGGACCGCCATTCGTGCCGCTGGTAGCCGAACTCCACGCCGTCGTCCAGGACTTCACGGGTGCGGGTGGCGCCGGTCTTCGTGTAGGTGCGGTGGTCGGAGCGCAGTTCGAACTGGTCGGTGAAGTCGGCGTCCGCGGTGACCGCGAGCCGGACCGTCGTCGGCACCGGGCGGTTGCTGGTGACCCGCAGGGATTCGACGAACGAGCCGTCGCCCACCGCCTGTTCGCGGAAGAGGGTGTGCGCGGGGGGTTCCTGACGGCCGCCTCGCGGCACCAGGACACAGCGCGCGGCATCCCCGTCGGCGACCGGGGACAGGGCCTCGGGGACCGCCCCGTCGATCGTGAGCTGCCAGCGGCTCAGGTGCCGGGCGTCCCGTACGAACAGGCCGTCCGGTGAGCTGCCGTTGCGCACTCCGCTGATGTCCCCGCCGTCGCCCACGGCGGCGAACGTCCCGCCGTGCACGAGCAGATGATGCCGGTCCGTCATCGCCGGTCCCCTCCCTTGAGTGCCCTGTCCGCCGTGCTGGTGGTGTCGCTGTGGAGCAGGTCGAGCGCGAGCGCGGCCGTCCAGCCGAAGCCGGTCGCGCCGCAGGCCTCGCCGGTGTACGGGTCGACGTACTCCGCGAAGTCGGTGGCCGCCGCCAGGTCCAGCACCGACTCCCGCAGCGCGTCGGCCCGCCGGTGCTCGGCGTGGGTGCGCAGCCCCCGCTCCACGAGCCACGCGGTGTTGAACCAGGCCGGGCCGCGCCAGTAGCGGTGCGGGTCGAAGGCCTCGCCGAGGAGGTCGTAGCTGGGCAGGAGGCGGGTGGTGGTGCCGAGCCCGAAGCGGGGCCCGGACACGGTGCCGAGGAGGGCCCGGACGACGGGGCGCGGGAGGCCCGGGAGGAGCAGCGGGATCAGTCCGGAGACACCGCGCTCGGGGATCGGGGCGCCGCGCCCGTCCGGGGCGGGGGCCATGAGGTCCCGGCACAGGAACATCCCGCTCGCCGGGTCCCACAGCCGCTCCACCAGGGCCGTCGTGAGGCGCTCCGCGCGCGCGTGGCGGGCCGTGCCGGGGGCGCCCAGCTCGGCGGCGATCCGGGCGAGGGCGTGCTCGGAGGCGATGAGCAGCGCGTTGA
>NZ_RSAJ01000637.1 GCF_003933965.1 Streptomyces sp. RP5T | reverse complement strand
AATCTGCTCAACCCTACTGCGATGCTCTTCAACGTGGCGTTCCTGCCCCAGTTCGTGAACCCGTCGCTCGGCCACGTACCGGGGCAGCTGCTGCTGCTCGGGACCACGCTGGTGGTCATGGGTTTCCTGTGGGACGGCGGTGTGGGGCTGCTCGCCGGGCGGCTCGGGGACGTGCTGCGGCGCAGTGCGCGGGTGAACCGGTGGATGAACATCGTCTCGGGGACGGTGTTCACGGGGCTCGCGGTGCGGCTGGCCGCTTCGCCGAAGTAGAGGCAACCTGCGGTTGACACCCCCTCGTCGTCAACCTAAGGTTGACACCATGACGACGAACCCGACCATCACGTCATCCGTACGGCTCGACGACCTCATCTCGGCCATCAAGAAGGTCCATGACGAGCCTCTCGACCAACTCCAGGACGCGGTGATCGCCGCCGATCACCTCGGGGAGGTGGCGGACCATCTGATCGGCCACTTCGTGGACCAGGCCCGGCGTTCGGGCGCCTCCTGGACGGACATCGGCAAGAGCATGGGCGTCACCCGGCAGGCGGCGCAGAAGCGGTTCGTGCCGAAGGAGTCGGCGGACCTGGCGGCCGACCAGGGCTTCAGCCGCTACACCCCGCGCGCCCGCAACGTGGTGATGGCCGCCCACAACGCGGCCGTCACCGCCCGCAACCCCGAGGGCCGCCCCGAGCACCTCGTCCTCGGCCTGCTGGCGGAACCCGAGGGCATCGCCGCGAAGGCGCTCGTCGCCCAGGGGGTCACCCTCGACGCCGTCCGCCGAGCCGCGACGGACGCGCTTCCCCCGGCCGCCGAGGACGTCCCCGAACTCGTCCCCTACGCCTCCGACGCCAAGAAGGTCCTGGAGCTCACCTTCCGCGAGGCGCTCCGGCTGGGCCACAACTACGTCGGCACCGAGCACATCCTCCTGGCCCTCCTGGAGTTCGAGCACGGCACGGGCGTGCTGTCGGGCCTCGGCATCGAGAAGAGCCAGGTGGAGGAGACCGTCGCCAAGGAGCTGGAGGGGTACCTGAAGGCGCGGGAGGAGGCGGGCGCGGCGGACGAGCAGGGCTGACGCGACGGACGAGCAGGGCTGACGCGGCCGCCAGGGGCGTCGGCGCCCGCTCGCCGGCAATGCACCGACGTCCGGAAAGTCCCTGGTCAGAGGCGTTGTCAGAGGGGGCTGGCACACTCGCAGGTGTGAACGATCGGTGGGCTCTCGCGCCGACCGAGGACGGCGGCGCGGAGGTGGCCCCCCTCGGGGGCGACGGGCTGCCCGCCGGGCCCGTGCGGCGGGAGCGGGATCCCGCCGAGGCCGTGCGGGCGCGGCCTGAGGTGGCGCGGTGGGTGTGGCGGTCCACCGCCGAGGTCTACCCCCGTCTGCTCGCCGCGGGGGTGCGGGTGGAGCGGTGCTACGACATCGAGGACGCCGAGACCCTGTTGCTCGGCCACGAGGGGCGGCACGGGGAACCGCGGTCGGCCGTCGCCGCCCTGGCCCGCCTGCGCGGTGGACCCGTACCCCCCGACCCGCCCCAGCGCGCCGCCGAACCGGGCTCGCAGTCCTCCCTGTTCGAGCCGCGCAGCGTCCATGTGCCGCTCGCCGAACTCGTCGAGGTCTACGCCGACCAGCAGCGACGGCACGACGCCACCGCGCGCCCCGACCGGATGCGGCTGCTGACGGCCGCCGAGTCGGCGGGGATGCTGGTGGCAGCCGAGATGAACCGCGCCGGGCTGCCATGGAGCGCCGAGACCCATCGTCGGGTACTGCACGAACTGCTCGGCGAGCGGTACGCCGGCGGCGGCGAGCCCCGGCGCCTCGCCGAGCTGGCCGACGAGGTGTCCGCGGCCTTCGGGCGCCGGGTGCGGCCCGACCTGCCCGCCGATGTCGTCAAGGCGTTCGCGCAGGCGGGCATCAAGGTGCGGTCGACCCGGCGCTGGGAGATCGAGTCCGTGGACCATCCGGCCGTGAAGCCGCTGGTCGAGTACAAGAAGCTGTACCGCATCTGGGTCGCCCACGGCTGGTCCTGGCTCCAGGACTGGGTGCGGGACGGGCGGTTCCGGCCCGAGTTCCTCGCGGGCGGGACCGTCACGGGCAGATGGGTCACCCATGGCGGCGGTGCCCTGCAGATCCCCAAGGTGATCCGGCGGGCCGTGGTCGCCGACCCCGGCTGGCGGCTCGTCGTGGCGGACGCCGACCAGATGGAGCCACGCGTCCTGGCGGCCATCTCCCGCGACCCGGGGCTCATGGAGGTCGCCGGGCGCGCGAGCGACCTGTACCAGTCCGTCTCCGACCGCGCCTTCTCCGGCGACCGCGCCCAGGCCAAACTCGCCGTGCTCGGCGCGGTCTACGGCCAGACCTCCGGCGACGGCCTCAAGAACCTCGCCGCGCTCCGACGCCGCTTCCCGAAGGCGGTGGCCTACGTCGACGACGCGGCCCGCGCGGGCGAGGAGGGCCGGCTGGTGCGGACCTGGCTGGGGCGGACGTGCCCGCCCGCGGCCGGGGCGGGTGACGCGGAGGAGGCGGGCATCCCCCAGGAGGACCCGGCCGCTCAGACCGCTTCCGGTTCCAGCTCCGGCTCCGGCTTCGGCTCCGGCGAGGACGGCTGGGTGCCCGGGTACGCCTCCACCAACTCCCGTGCCCGCGGCCGCTTCGCCCGCAACTTCGTCGTGCAGGGCAGCGCCGCCGACTGGGCCCTGCTGCTGCTCGCCGCGCTGCGGCAGGCCTGCGCGGGGATGGCCGCCGAACTGGTCTTCTTCCAGCACGACGAGGTGATCGTGCACTGTCCCGAGGAGGAGGCCGAGGCGGTCGTCGCGGCGATCGCACAGGCGTCGGACCTGGCCGGGCGGCTGACCTTCGGTGAGACACCGGTGCGCTTCCCGTTCACGACGGCGGTGGTGGAGTGCTACGCCGACGCGAAGTGATCACCGTAGACCGGAGTCGTCGAGCAGGGCGATGAGCTCCTGGAGCACCGCCTTCTCGTCCGTGCCGTCGAGCGCGTCGAGAGCGGCCCGCCACTGCTCGTACGCCTCCTCGGACCTGCCCCGCTCGCGCAGCAGGAGTCCGAGCTGGTGGCGGGCGAGGGCGCCGGTGTAGCGGTCGGCGCGGGCGTCCGCGCGGCGCAGGAGTTCCGCGCACTCGGCGGCGGCGCGTTCGCCGTGGCCGACCAGGCGCAGGGCCCGGACCAGGCCGAGGCGGCTCTGCGACTCGCCGTGCCAGTCGCCGGGGCTGCCGAGGATGCGCAGGCTCTCCTCGAAGTGCGCCATCGCGGCGGCCGGTTCGCCGAGGGTGAGGTGGGCGTAGCCGATGTTGCAGTGCGCCGAGTGCCGTACGACCACGCTGCCGGTCTCCTCGCCGATGGTGAGCGAGCGGCGGTGCTGTTCGATGGCGGCGCGCGGGTCGGTGTGCTCGTACAGGTTGCCGAGGTTGCTGTGGGTGACGGCCTCGCCGAAGGGGTCGTTCAACTGCCGTGCGTAGGCGAGGCTCAGCCGCAGGGCCTCGCCCGACTCGGCGTACCGGCCCAGGCCTTCGAGCAGCAGGCCCCGGTTGTTGAGGCAGCGGCGCGTCCAGGAGTCCCGGCCAAGGCGCCGCCAGATCGCGAGCGCCCGGTCGTTGAGGGCCAGGGCCTCGCTCTGCCGGCCGGTCAGGAAGTGCAGGCCGGCCAGGTCGCCGAGGGCGCACGCCTCGGCCTCCTCGTCACCGAGCCGCCGCGCCACCGTGAGCGCGGCCCGGCCGAGCACCTCCGTCTCGGCTACCCGGCCGCTGCGCTGGAGGAAGGGCGAGAGCAGGCGCAGCAGGGTGGAGACATGGGCGGCGGCGCGTTCGTCGGGGCTGTTCGCGTGCTGTTCGGCCAGGGCGACGATGTTCTCCAGTTCCGACTCGCCCCAGGCGAAGGCCTTCTCGGAGGAGGGGAACGGCGGGATGGCCAGCACGTGCGCCGCGTGCTCCGGCGGCTGCGCGGCCGTCGGACGGCGGCGGTCCTCCAGGTCGAGGCCGGGTTCGACGATCGCGGTCAGGGCGCGTTCGGCGACCGCCGCGTACCAGCGCAGGGCGGTGCGGGCGATGTCGGGGGCGTGCCCGGTGCCCGCGAGTTCCCGCGCGAAGTCGCGGACCAGGCCGTGCGGGGCGTAGCGGCCGTACGCCTTCTCCTCCAGCAGGGCCACGTCCACGAGGCGGTCGAGGGCGTCCGCGGCGCGGGTCTCGTCGGTGCCGTCGGTGCCGAGGAGACGGGCGACGAGGGGGACGCCGTAGGTGGGCAGATCGACGGCTCCGATACGGCACAGGGTGAGCGCGGCGTCGCGGTCGGAGCGGCGACCGGAGGCGGCGAGGGCGTCGTGGGCGACGGCCAGGGAGCGGCGGACGGAGAGGTCGTCGTACTCCAGATGCCGCAACCGGTCCTCGGTGGCGGCCAGTTGGTCGGCGAGGACGTCGGGGGTGAGGGCGTGCCGGGCGGCCAGCCGGGCGGCGACGACACGGAGGGCGAGGGGGAGGCGGCCGGTGAGTTCTATGAGCGGGTG
>NZ_RSAJ01000636.1 GCF_003933965.1 Streptomyces sp. RP5T | reverse complement strand
CACTGGATCGCCGCGCCGCCCTCGGAGGACCCGTACCCCTCGACCAGCCGCACCCCGAACCGCCGTTCGAAATCCGCCGCGTCCACCGCCCCCGCCTCGGTGCCGAACCCGAGCCGAAGCGGATTGTCCCGGTCGTCCTCACGCTCCTCGGTGGCCAGGACGTACTGGATCGCCCGGCCGACATAGGTGAAGTACGTCGCCCCGTACGCGCGCACGTCCGCCAGGAACCCCGAGGCCGAGAACCGCCGCCTGAGCGCGACCCCCGCACCGCTCGCCAGCGCGGGCGCCCAGTCGGCGATCACCGCGTTGCCGTGGAACATCGGCATGCAGATGTAGTGCACCCCGTCCGCGCCGAGCCGGAACTGGTCGGCCAGCGAGTGCCCCGCGGCGGCCAGCCGGCCCTGGGAGCAGAGCGCGGCCTTGGGGGCGCCGGTGGAGCCGGAGGTGAAGTAGAGGAGCAGCCGGTCCTCGGGGAGGGCCCTGGAGGCGTCCGGCTCGGCACCGGCGTAGGGCGCGAGCAGGGTGTCGTACTCCTCGGTGCCGGTCACCAGCAGGCGGACGCCGGGCAGGTCGAGTCCGCTCAGCAGCGGGAGCCGGGCGGGCTCGGTGATCAGCAGGCGGCACTCGGTGTGCAGGATGTCGCGGGCGAGTTCGGGGCCCCGGCGGGTGGGGTTGACGCCCGCCACGGCGGTCCGGGCGAGGGCGGCCGCGCTCAACCACAGCGGGTACTCGGGGGTGTTGTCGAGCAGCAGCCCGATGTGGGACCCGGCCCCCGGCAGCAGGTCGGTGAGCAGCGCTGCCCGGGCCGCGGCCCCCGAGGCGGTCTCGTGGTGGGTGAGCACCCGCCCCTCGAACCACAGTCCCGGGCGGTGGTCACCCCACCGCGCCGCGACGAGCTCCGCGACCGTACGCCTCCTGGAGTCCATGGGGGCGTACGGTAGTTGACGGGTCGTCAGATGTGGAGGTCTAGGACATCGCACTGACGGCGATCATGAAGCCGGCGCAGAACAGGACGATCACCCCGGTGAAGGCCACCACCGCGAACGCGGCGCAGCCGAGTCCGCCGCCGCCGGAGCGGGCAGTTGCCACGATGTGGGGGCCCTCGGCGTAGCGCACGGTGACGATGTCCCCTTCGAGCGTGGTCCCCGGGCCGCCCTCCTCCTCGAAGCGGACCATCCGGCCGTCGCGCGCCCGGAACTCGTACACATGGCGCAGGCTCGTGCGCACCCGGCTGTCGCCGCCGCCGTGCGCCACGGAGTACACCCGCAGGCACCGCGCCTCGGCGGTGAGGCCGCTCGTCCAGGCCCGGCGCATCCGCAGCCAGCGCCGCACCATGAGGCAGGCGCCGGCCAGGGCCACGGCCATGATCAGGCAGGGAATGACGTAGAAGAAGGCGGTCATGGCGGATCCCCCGAGGTCAGGCACCGATCACGGGATCGCGTGATCGTGTGGGGGAACCTACCCCGGGGGATGCCTGGACTGTCTCAAGCGATGCTCAGAAAGTGACGTCCGAGCAGGCGTAGAACGCGTTCGCCGTGTCGGCGATGGTCCACACCGCGACGATCACATGCCGTCCGCTGAGCCCGGACGGCAGGGTGCCGCTGTGCGAGAGGGTGGAGGGAGGCCGCTGGCCGTTGTAGGGGACGGTCAGGAACGGGGTGAGGTTGAGGTCGGAGCGGGCCAGGTTGTGGTTCTGGTTCCAGCCCGCCTTGGTGACGTAGTACTTGAAGTCGGTGGTGGCGTGCATGGCGGTGAACTGCCAGCGGAAGGTGTAGCTCTGGCCGCCCGTCACCCGGGTCGCCGGCCATGCCGTGCCCGCCGGTGTCCTCGGCGCGCTGAGCTGGCTGAACTGACTCAGCCCTGCGTTGCATATCTGCCCGTCGGCAGGGCCGGAGGCCGGGAAGCCCTTCGGGCCCTCGACGCTCTGCGGCTCCCACTGGATGGAGCCGCAGTTCGCCACCGTGCCGTTCTGGCAGAGCTTCTGCCTGCTGATGGGGAGGTCGGTGTAGCCGTGACCGCTGGCGCCGCCGGAGGAGAGGACGAGGGCGCCGGTGGTGGCGAGGCCCACCACCGCGGCGTACCACTTGGTCTGTTTGCGCATGCTGCCGCTCCTGGAGAACGTGGGGGAGGTTCGGTGAGCTTGCAGGTCTAGACCAAGTCCCAGATTATTACCGAGCGTTGACCATGTCCATACCGACTACGCCCCTTGCTCTCCGCGGCCCGCGCAGAAGGCCACCGTCAAGTCCTTGACCAGCGCCTTGCGTTCGTAGTCGTCGAGTTCCACCAGGCCACGCATGGTCAGCCGGGTCACCGTGTCCTCCACCGAGTCCACCACCGAGGTCAGCATGGTGGCCCGCTGCTGGGCGTCCAGCGCGGCGATCCGGCGGCGGTGCATCGCGGCGGCCACCTCGGGGGCGTACTCGACGCGCAGCGGCTGGACCGAGAACACCTCGACGCCGACGGGAGCGGTCTCCGCCGCCACCAGCCGGGTCAGCGCCTCCGCCGCCGTGTCGGCCGAGCCGCGGACGGAGCCCGGCGCCTCCACCGGGACCCGGGCGAGCGCGGCCTCGACGCACTCGCGCAGATCCGTCTCGTGGTCGTCGACGCCGAGCGTGGCCCGCGCGGTGTCCCGCACCCGCCACACCACGAGGACGACGACCCGCAGAGCGACCCCGTTCGCGTCGGCGGCCGGCAGCGGCTCACCGCGCCAGTGCCGCAGCCGTACGTCGACCCGGCGGCGCAGCAGCAGCGGGTTGACCCACATCAGGCCGGTGCGCCGGACGGTCCCCCGGTAGCGGCCGAACAGACCGAGCACCCAGGCCCGCCCGGTCCGGCCGCGGGCCAGTCCCCCGAAGCCGAACAGGCCGAGGGCGCCGGCACCGGCGTACGCCGCCCACTGCGCGGGCCCGAGGCCCGCGCCCGCGAACGCCGGGATCCGGAGCGCCTCCAGGGCCGGCCCCGGCAGGATCCCGGCCCACCACGAGGTGAGCGCGCACCCGGCCAGTCCGCAGGCGCCGGCGAGGACGCCCACCGAGCCCGGCAGCACCCGCGCGGGGCGCTCGGCCAGGCCGGGATCGACGTCCGGGGCCGGTCGCGGGGTGAGCCGGTCGGGCCTGCGCAGCCGGGGCTGTTCCCCGGTGCCCTGCCGGCGGCCCACCACCGCGGGCCTCAGCGGCACCGAGACCGGGTCCGGGTCGTCACGGAAGAGCAGGTGGACCGGGATCTCGGTGGTCGACTCGTTCTGGATGAGCCGGGCCGGGCGGGCGTGCCCCTCGGACTCCGGTGTGGGTGAAGCGGTCGTGGTCATGCGTGTCTCCAGCCTCCGCGCCAGATGTCACCACAGGTGATTACGAGAACAGCCGCCGCCAGGTCTCCGGTCCCGGGTAGCCGTCCGCCGCGCCGCCCCGCCAGCCCTGGGCACGCTGGAAGGCCTCGACGCCCCGCCGGTCGGGCTCGCCCCAGCGCGGCCCCGGCCCGGTCGTGTAGTACTTGCCGAACCCTTTCTTCACGAGCTGTTCGCCGAGCTGGGTGACGTACTTGTTGCTCGCGCCGGGCCGGAACATCGCGCGGCCCGGGTAGCCGGGGACCCCGTGCGAGGAGGGTGCCGAGGGGCCTGCCGCCCCGGTCTGGCCGCCCGGCGCCTCGATGTCCCTGCCCTTGCCGCTCACCAGCAGCGTCCAGGTCTGCGCCCCGGGCAGCCCGTCCGCGTCCTCGCCCCGCCAGCCCTGCGCCTGCTGGAACGCCTGGGTGGCCCTGCGGTCCGCGTCCGTCCAGCGGGGGCCGGGACCGGAGGTGTAGTAGCGCCCGGCGCCGCGCTCCACGAGCATGCGGCCGAGCTGGGTGACGTACTTGTTGTTGGCCCCGGGCCCGAAGTAGGCGGCCCCCGGGTAGGGGGTCGGGTCCGGCGCGGCCGGCTTGTCGTTGTCCGGCTTGGGTGTGGCCGGTGACGACGGGTCCGGTGTGGAGGTGCCGGGCGTGGAGGCGCCCGGCTCGGCGCCCGGCGCGGGACCCGCGAGCCCCTTGTAGCGGTAGGCGACGTACCGGTCCGAGTTGCTCCAGTAGGCGTACGGGGTGGCCTGCTTGCGGGCGTACGGGCGGGTCTCCTCGTAGGCCAGGTAGTAGGTGTGCGTGTAGTCCGTCCAGCCGCCGAAGATGACGACGTGGGAGCCCTGCTCGGGGTTGGACGGGTTGTGGAAGAGCAGGATGTCGCCGGGCTGGAGGTCGTCCTTGGCGATCCTGATGCCGTACTGGCCCAGGCTGCCGGTCCATTCGTTGCCCGGCAGGTTCCAGGCCATGGACACGAAGCCCGAGCAGTCCTGCCGGTAGCCGTCGCTCCAGTAGGCGGACATGCTGTACGGCACCTTCGCGGCGACCCACTGCTTGGCCCGCCGGATGATCTCGGCACGGGTGGTGGTGGGCGCCTTGACGGCCGCGGGCCGGCCGCCGGGGCCGTGCAGCGGGGCCTTGCGGCCCTGGGGGGTGCTGGGCTCGTCGATCCCGGGAAGCCCCGGACGGGCCGGGGC
>NZ_RSAJ01000635.1 GCF_003933965.1 Streptomyces sp. RP5T | reverse complement strand
CCCGAGGACACCCCGCACCTGACCGGCACCCCCGCCGCCGTCCCCGGAGGCGCCATATGACCAGCCCGCAGCCCATCCGCGTCCTGGTCGTCGAGGACGATCCGGTCGCCGCCGACGCCCATGTGCTGTACGTCAACCGCGTCCCCGGCTTCACCGCCGTCGGCAAGGCGCACACCGGTGCCGAGGCCCGGCGTCTGCTGGACCGTACGCCCGTCGACCTGCTGCTGCTCGATCTGCATCTGCCCGACGGGCACGGCCTCCAGCTGGCGCGGTCGCTGCGCGCGGCCGGGCACCAGGCGGACGTCATAGCGGTGACGTCGGCCCGGGACCTCACGGTCGTGCGCGAGGGCGTCTCGCTGGGGGTCGTGCAGTACGTGCTGAAGCCGTTCACCTTCGCCACCCTGCGGGACCGGCTGATCCGCTACGCGGAGTTCCACGCGGCGGCCGGCGAGGCGAGCGGTCAGGACGAGGTGGACCGCGCGCTGGCCACCCTCCGCGCACCCGGCCCGGCCGCCCTGCCCAAGGGGCTGAGCGCGCCCACCCTGGAGCGCGTGACCGTGGCCCTGCGGGACTGCGCCGAGGGGCTCACGGCGACCGGTCTGGCCGAGGTGGTCGGCATCTCCCGTATCACCGCCCGCCGTTACCTGGAGCATCTCGTCGACGCGGGCCGGGCGGCCCGCAGTCCGCAGTACGGGACGGTGGGGCGCCCGGAGTTGCAGTACCGGTGGGTCAAGGGCCAGCAGTAGGCCCGGGACCGCAACGGCCAAGCCGTGCAAGCTCATTGACCTGACCGGACCACTCCCCCTGCCGCAGTCGACCGGTCGGGCCGAGCTGACGTGAGGGCCGAGGACATCCCGACCTGTCACCGCTCGGGCAGCACCCCGGGACGGAACGGCTCCACGCCCACCACCCTGCGCACCCGCACCGGCTCGATCAGCAGCATCACCCGGCGCTCCCCGGCGAGGAGCCACGGGTAGCGCTCCTCGCCGATGTACTTCCGTGTGAGCCGGTCCATGGAGCGCTCCGCCTCCTCGCCCTCGACGAAGCGCACCACCCGGCCCCGGATCTCGACGCGGTCGTAGGGGTTCTCGGGGTCGTGGTGGGAGAGGGAAACGTTCGGATTGCGCCGCAGGTTTTCCTCCTTCACACGTCCGATCGCCGTGTTGACCATGACGTACTCACCTTCGAGGTCCGCCCACATGGGCGAGACCTGCGGCGCTCCGTCCGGACCGACGGTCGCGAGATGCCAGAAGTTCGGCGCCAGCAGCCGTTCGCGAATATGCCCCTCTACCTTGCCATTCACTTCGTACACGAAGATCGCACCTCTTTCCGGCCACCCGTCCGGGCACCCGGCGCCATCGTCACCACCGCATCCACGCCACCGACAGAGGATCTTCGGCCAGCCCGAATGCACGGTCGAAACCGTAGGTTCCTACGATCCGTGATCCTGGCCGAACAGACCGTAGTCACCCCTTCCCGGCTCCCCTAGCTTGTGGGCCGTGCGCCGACCCCCCGCCCTGCCCAGCCAGCCCGGACCGCCCTTCGACAACCTCACCGCCCGCAGGCTCCGTGTCGCTCTCGGCATGGGGCCCGAGCACGTGGCCTACGGGCTGCGCGTCTCGTACGGCCTCCCCTACGTCACCCCGGATCTCGTCATCGCCTGGGAACGCGGGATCGTCTGCCCGACCAGTCCGGAACTCACCGCCCTGGCGGGCGTGTTGTGGTGCTCCTCCGGTGAACTCATCGGCCGCCCCCGCACCCTGCGCGAGCACCGCGTCGCGCGCGGCATCGCCCCCGAGGACGTCGCCCGTGCGGTGGGGCTCGAACTGCCCGCCTACCTCCGCATGGAGGAGCACGACGAATGGCGCGGCACCGACCGCCAGTCCGCGGCCCTCGCCGACCTGCTGGAGCTGAACCTGCCGGACTTCGTCGCCGTCACGGGACGCGAGCGGCGGCTCGCCGAATGCCTGCGCGGAGCGGTCAGCACCCGCTGGCAGGCGTACGTCCGTCAGATCACGAAGATCGTGCCCCTGGACCGGCGCCTGGTGGAGGAGACCCTGATGGATCTGCACCGGCAGTACCAGGGGCAGATGGTGTCCACCCTGAGCTGGGGCGGGGGCGGCGCACGCTCCGGCGAGGCCGGCCGGGAGTTCCTGGACGGGATCGTGGAGCGGTTCTGGGAGGCGGTCGAGGGACGGCCGTAGCGGAGGGCCCGTGACAGGCAGGCGCACCGGTGCGAGGCCGTGGCCGAAGGCGTTGGCGACATGTTCACTGACCACGCTCGCCTCGCACATACGTGTCAGTCCACGTCCAGGACGTCCAGGGCCAGCGTGTGGGCGATGGCGAGGCGGCGGTCGATGTCGGGCGTGCGGATCTCCAGTACGTACCGGGTGCGCAGCCCCAGCTTCTTGGCGACGGTCATCAGCGGCTTGCCGCTCTCGGTGTACTTGAATCGGTACGGCCAGATGAACGGCACGTATTCGAGATACGGCACGAACTCCCAGATGAACCGGACGAAGGCCACCACCCGGCTGCGCTCGCGGCAGGTCAGCTTCATCGTCCCCGGCTGCCGCACCTGCCATGTCCTGCGGAGGAAAGACGCGCCCGCGTCCTCGTAGAACGACCCGAAGGACTGGCCCGAGGCGTCCCGCACGTCGTACATGTAACCCACCTCGTGGTCGCGGCCCTTGAAGGCGGCGAGAACGGACTTCCTGGACGCGTCCGTATAGACGGTCACCTGCCCCCTGAGCGACAGCCGCTTCTCGCGTGCGTACGCGACAGGCTCGCCCTCGGAGCCGTCCGGCCGGGCCACGCTCACCACGTACTCGCCGGCCGTGAGGCTCAGTGTCTTCTTGATGACGAAGGTGTCGTGGGACTGGATGTCCGGTGCTTCCGCGGGGGTGGGGGCCGGGGTCGGCGCGGAGGCGCGGGCGGCCTTGGTGAGAGCGACGGTGGACTTGTCCTTCTCCGCGCCCGTTCCTGTACCCGACTCCGTGCCCGTGCTGTCCATGTGACATCTCCCGTCGTCCCCGTGTCCCCGTTTCGGCCCGTCCATCGTCGGCCGCACGACCGGCCCGGCGCAGTCTCCGGAAGTCGCGATCCCGGGCGACGGAGGTGTCACCTTTCGTCGTACGGTGGCCCGACGCTCGGCCGATGCGCGCGTCTTCCGGGGTTCCTACCGTCGGTCCGGTGTATGCGGACAGGGAAGTGGATGTGAGGGTGGGTACGGATGTGGGAGATCAACAGGTACGTTCCGCCTGGCTCACCGTTCGGGGCCTGCGGCGCCGGTTGACCGGCGGTGTGGTCTGGAGCCCCGCCCGTATCGTCGCGGAGGCGGCACTCGCGGTCACCCTTGCCGGGCTCGCCACGGGCATCGGCGTGTGGATGGACACGTTCGGGGCGTGGACCGTCCTCCTGGCCGGGGCGATGGCTCTGCTGGCGCCCGCGCGCCACGCGCTGCCCGCCACCGCCCTGATCCTCTCCGCCCCGCTGGCCGGGGGGTGGAGTGTCATGGCCTCCGTGCTGCTGGTCTGCGCCGCCTGGTCGGCGGGGCGGCGGATCACGGAACCCTGGCGGGTGGCCGCCGCGTTCGGGGCCGCGTGTGTGCTCCACACCGTCCCGAGCCTGTACCAGGACATCACCTCAGGGGTCGCGCCTGTACTGCTCGTCACCCTCGGGTGGAACGTCGCGACCTTCCTCACCCTTGCCGTGGTGCCGGCCCTCGTCGGCCGCTACCGGGACCAACGGCGGCGGCTGCTCGACGCGTTGTGGCAGAACAACGAGCAACTCAGGCGTGAGCAGGCAATGGTGGCCCGTGAGGCGCGGCTGCTGGAACGCAACCGCATCGCCCATGACATGCACGACAGCCTCGGCCACCAGCTCGCCCTGATCTCCGTGCACGCGGGCGCCCTCCAGGTCGACCCGGAGCTGACCGGAAACCAGCGGGAGGCCGTACGGATCCTCCGGGGTGCCTCCGTCACCGCGATGGCGGAGCTGCGGGCGGCGGTGGGGGTGCTCCACGACGAGGCGGAGTATCGGGGGCATCAGAACGAGCAGCAGTACCAGGGGCACCAGCGGCAGCCGGTGGGCGGCGCCGCCTCGGTGCCGTACGCGCCCCGCACCACCGCCGCCATCGACGGTCTGGTCGAGTCGTCCCGGGGCGCGGGCACGGCCGTGTCGCTGGACCGGAGCGGTGTCCGGCGGCCGTTGGCGCCCGCCGCCGACCACGAGGCGTACCGCATCGTCCAGGAGGGGCTGACCAACGCCCACAAGCACGCGCCGGGCGCCCCGATACGCCTTGCCCTGCGGTACGAACCGGACAGCCTGGTCGTGGAGGTCACCAACGGGCCCCTGCCGGGCGGAGCGCCCGAGGTGCCGCCGGAGATCAGCGGCGGCCAGGGGCTGAAGGGGCTGCGCGAGCGGGTCGGCCGGGTCGGCGGCATGGTGCACACCGGGCCCACCGAGGACGGCGGCTTCCGGATCGCGGGGATGCTGCCGTACGGGGAGGAGAGCAAGGCGGGAAG
>NZ_RSAJ01000634.1 GCF_003933965.1 Streptomyces sp. RP5T | reverse complement strand
CTGCAGAGGCGAAACGGCCAAAGAGAAGAAGGGATCCCGAGCCAGCCGACTGCGGGGCGGGTTGGCCGACCCCGCCCTCGTGGCACATTTGGGACCTGCACAAGTGAGCTACCCCATCACTTCCCCCGCCCAACCCTGGGGCTGGTGGGGGCTGTCGGGACTCTCAGTCGTGAACAGTTCGAGTTTGAGGGTCTGTCAAGCGAGCGGAGTAACTGTGTAGTTGATAATTATCGAGAAGGCGTTAAGTCCTGTTCCTACTGAGGTTTTCATTAGTTCTGTGGTGTTTAGGGATGGATTGTGAGTCCGGTGTGTGAGGAAGGACCACGGGAGTTGTTCGCTGGAGCAGACTCGGTGGATGCCGCGTTCGGCCGCGTCGGCGACGTCGGCGAGGTGGTCGCCGGCGAGGTTGGCCAGCTCACTGGTCTTGATGGCCGACCACAACAGTTCGACCGGATTGAGTTCGGGTGCGTAGGCCGGCAGCCGCTCCAGTGTCAGCCAGTCCTGCTCGGCGGCCCAGGCCCGCATGGCCCGACTCCAGTGAGCGGACAGTCCGTCCCAGACCAACACCACCGGCTCGCCGGCATAGAAAGTCTTGATCTGCTCAAGTACTCCGATCAGGGAGGTGGTGTCGTAGCTGCCCGGCTTGAGGTGGAAGCACAGCCGCGGGCCGCGATCGCGGTCGGCGGCGTGGTAACCCAGAGCCGCGGCCATCCCGGCTCGTTTCCAGTTCAGCCGGTGCCGTAAGAGTGGAGTGCGGCCGCGGGGTGCGTAGGTGCGACGGACCTGGGGCAGCAGGGACACGCCCGACTCGTCAAAGAACACGATCCAGGCACGTTTCTTCACCGCCCCCTTTTGATGCGCGGCCATTCCTGCGCGACCCATCGGGCGATCTCGGACTCGTCCCGCTCTACGGCCTGGCGCCTGGGCCGCTGCAGACTCCATCCCAGCCGCCCGGTCAGCAGGCGCCATACCGAGGCTCGAGCCAGCTTCACTCCAGTCACCCGCTCCACCACCACGCCGACCCGTTCCAACGTCCACAGGTCTGCCTCGAACCCGTGCGCCTTGGCGCCTTGCTCCAACGCGGCCCGAACAGCCTGGACTTGGGCATCATCCAGCTTCGGCGGCCGACCGGTGGCCGGACGCCGCCGCAGTGCCGCAGCACCGCCCTGTTCCCATAAGCGTTTCCACCGGCGCACGCTCTCGGGATGCATCCCGACCATCCGTGCAACCTCGGATGTGGAACGTCCCTGCTCGAACAACTCCGCCGCCCGTATGCGACGGGACTCGGCCAACTGGGGTCGTGTCAGGGGCGGAACGGACACATCGGAAACCACAGACCGCGACTCGGAAGACACACCAACAGCCTCACACCGCTGAAGCTCCTGCACCCACAGAACTAACGAAAAACTCAGTAGTGAGCCTTTTCCAACCTGCAGATTCGGTGCGGTAGTTGGGGTGACAGGCGAGTGAAGCCCCTGGTAGACGGGTTCACGACCAAGAGCACCCGTTCCGCCAGAGGCTTCACGTGGCGGCTCGATCAGCGCCCACTGCTCGTCGGACAAGTCGGTTGCCTACGGCATCCATGCTCGCGCCCCCATCAGGCACACGACATGACGCGAGCACGCCACTGCCGTGCCCCCATCAGGCACACGACATGACGCGAGCACGCCACTGCCGCCGAAGCCCCTCGGGCACATCGCCGGTCTTCCTGCTCCAGTCCTCCGTAGCCATCATGAACACCTCCGAAATCAAGGTGTTGCGACGACTGATTGAATTCGGCCTTGCGACCCTCTGTCGCTGTGATGGATCAGCCCGGAGTCCTTCTTGATCCGTCTCCTCCACAGCGCCATCTCCACAGCCTCCAACGGGAGTTCGGTCCGCATGTGGTTGGCGACCTGCTAGCCGACGATCATCCGGGAGAACACGTCCAGGACGAACGCCACATACACCCAGCCCGTCCAAGTGCGGACATACGTCATGTCCGCCACCCACAGTTGATCCGGCCGGGATGCGGTGAAGTCGCGGTCGACCAGGTCCGGCGGGCGGGGTGCCGACGGCTCAGGCACGGTGGTCCGCCGCCGCTGACCGCGGATGACGCCCTCCAGGCCCAGCTCGTCCATCAACCGCTCGACGGTGCAGCGGGCCACCTGCACACCCTTGCGCTTGAGCGCGCGGGTGCTCCGCCGGACTCGGCATAGACCTGTTCGATCAGCGGCGTGATCTGCTCGTCACGCAGCCGGCGGGCCGACTTCGGCCGCTTCTTGCGCGCGTAATACGCCGACTCCGACAGCCCCAGCACCAGGCAGGCGAACCCGACCCCGAGGCCCTTGTCCCTGAGGTGCTCGATCACCTGGTCGGCCTCGTCCGGGGACGGTCGAGTTCCGCCGCAAAAAACGCGCTCGCGGCTTTCAGAATCTCGTTCGCCCGCCTCAACTCCGCGTTTTCACGGCGGAGTTGCCTCAGTTCTTCCTGCTCTGCGGTGGTCAACCGGTCATCGCGTTCGCCGGCGTCCGCCTCAGCCTGGCGCACCCACCCGCGCAGAGCCTCCTTGTGGATGCCCAGGCCCTTCGCGACGTGCGCGATCGGACGGCCGGTGGTGCGGACCTCGCGGACGGCCCGCTCGCGAAGCTCGTCCGGGTACTTACGTGGTGCTGGCACTGAGCTTCTTCAGTAGTGCCTCGTGAGGGTGATGTCGTGGCAGGTGTTGACGACGCTCCCGAGCAGGGAGATTGCCGCCGTGCTGATGCCGGCCGTTGCTTCCGGCGTCACCCGATCGGTGGCCGTTCTGAAGAGGCTCACTGCTCGTGGTTCTCCTTCGGGCAAGGATCATAAGCCTGGCTTCAGGGACTCCACCAAACCGGGGTCAGCTCACAGACCAATGGCAGCCATAACCGAGAGCGGGCGTCAGCCGGAGGTCATCATGCTCACGCATACCACCGGCTACGGCGCTGCGGAGGCGATCGCCTGGGATCGCCGACTGCGTTGCGTGGGCCTGAGTGAACCACGCAACCCCTCCGAGACGTTCTTGACTCATGTGACCTGTGGCAGTCCCCCTGGAAGGGCTGAAGCTCGGCAGGTCGGCACGGCAGACAGACGGGCAAGCGCCGTCGAAGCACGACGGCGGTCAACCACGCGCGACAGTCGGTTCGCCGTCCACAGTCACCTTAGGAGGGGCATGTTCCGGATCGTTCGCCCGCGCTCGATGATTCTGCTCGGCGCTGCCATCATCGTCGTGGGGATCGCCGCGTTGGCGGGTGCCGTCTGGTTGGTCGGGCTAGTCACGGGGGGCAAGGTAGTCGGCGATCCGGATTTGGAAACTGGCAGTGACGTCGCCGTCTGCTCGGACGTGAAAGTCCACGTTTGGGCCACGGTGAACCTTGGTACCGTAACCCGGCCTGATAACAAGAAGGTCGACTACGACGTCGAGGCCACCGGTCACAACCGTGATCCGTTCGGTCGTACATTGGCCACGAGTTGCCAACTTGCTAGCGGTGCCTTCGGTACCCGCGTGGAATTCAGAGCACCCAATCTGAACAAGGGGCGGCCGTTCTACGTAACCGGGCCGACGGACCGCCAGCACGTCCTGGTCGTCCGTCTAACCCATCATGCGGATGGCACGGTCACCAGCACACAGGAATTGGTCATAGCGCGCTGAGAACCACGGTCGCCTGCCTGAGCAGCGGTTGGGCACAACGGAACTGCACCGCCCGGGTTGTGAATAGATGGTATGCCCCGGTTCTAAGCGGCAGGCTTACCCAACAATTGCGCACGCGGTTGCTGGTTTGGTGGAGCTAGATTTCACGCGTAACGCTCGGGGCCAGCTGTGGGTCACGGAAGTCATCGAGCACCCCACTCTGGAAAGAAAGGTGTAGTGCATGGTTGCCCTCGTCGCGTTCTTGCAACGCGTAGATGGCTCGTCCATCAGCGAATTACCCTCAGTGGCTCTGACCGGTGCGAGACGCTGTCGGGAAGTCCGTCCTGGGGCTCTCCAGCGATCGGCAGCAGCGCTTCGCCGCCGCCCGCGTGCTGGACGGGCGGCCCGGCATTCTCATCGCCGATGAGCGCATCCGCAACCTGGACATACACAGCGGGGCCGAAGTCACCAAGTTCCTGTACGACTCCAGGTCCGGCTCTTACGGTCCGGTGCACCAGGTACGGGGACCCGGTCCGACGCTGTGCCACCGTTGGGCCGATGCTCCAGGGCGGTCTCGGATCGCCTACGGTGCCGATCCGCCGACGGTGCCGCGTCATCGTCCGCCACGGGCTCTGGAACGACGTCGCATGGGAGGCGATCACGTGAGCCGACGTGCCGAAGCGGAGCACACGGCTGTCACGGCGGATGTCGGTGCGCGGATTCGGCGGCTGCGTCGGGCGGCGGGCATGTCCCAGGCGGATCTGGCAGGTGACGGACTGTCACCCAGTTACATCTCCCTCGTCGAGGCGGGCAAGCGGTCGCCGTCGCCCGAGGTGCTCGCGCAGCTGGCCGCGCGACTTCACTGTGACGTGGCGGAGCTGGGGGGTGAGCCCGCGGTGTCCG
>NZ_RSAJ01000633.1 GCF_003933965.1 Streptomyces sp. RP5T | reverse complement strand
GTGTGTCCGGGGTCGGATGACGTGCGCGGTCTGCCGCTCGTCGGGGGCGGAGGCGTCTTCTCGCGCGGGGCGAGGGGTACCGGCGCGCTGAACGACGCGAAGCGGATCGTCCGCAGCCCGTGTCGTGCCGCCAGCGCGCGCAGTTCGCGACCGCCGTCGTGCGCGGTGCCGTGCACATGCAGCGTCACGCTCGCGCGCAGCGCGGGAGGCAGACCGGCCAGCAGGCCCGAAAGGGCAGGCCACAGGGACGAGTCGAGACGTTCGCCGGGCAGGCCGACCTCGATCAGCGGGCCGGACGGGCTCACCTGGCGGGCCGTGTGGGACAGAGGGGGGCCGTCGAGCGGGCCGACCCACAGGCCTGCTCGGGTCACCGTGACCTGCCACCGCTCGGACAGTGCGACCACGCCGTCCGCGGGCTGGGCGGCGCCGGGCACCGGCGTTGTCCAGCGCAGCAGGCGGGGGGCGGGAGCCGGTGCGGCGCCTCGGGCCGGCCGGCACAGGACGGCGTCGACGAAGGGCAGCCATCGCGGTGTCTGGTCGGCCCCGACCAGGACCGACTGCGCGGCGTACGTCCCCAGCGGGCGTCCGGCGGCGATGAGCGGCAGCCCCGTCATCACCTCCACCTCGGCGTCCAGCCGGTCGGCGACGGCCTGAGCCAGTGGCAGCAGGTCGCGCCGGCCACCGGGCGCGAGGCGTACGGCGGCCCTGATCTCTTCGGGGAGCGCGGCGATTACGTCGCCGACATCGTCCGCCAGGACGTCCTCGCCGTAGGGAACGCCGACCACGACCGCGAGTCGGCCGGGAGAGACCGGCACGGAGTGGTAGAGGTCGCCCGGCTTGGCGGGTGCCGCTCCGGCGGGCCGGATGAGGAGGCCCGCCGGGATCTGCTCGACGACGCAGCCGCTGTCCGTGCTCGCGGGCAGGGCACGCAGGGCGCTCTGCCAGGACGGGGCGGGGCTGCGCGGGCCCAGGGGTGTCGGCTGCGTCCGCGGGGCGAAGCGCCACCAGCCGCCGTCCGTCGGCGAGCCGAGCGGCGGCCCTGGCACGAAGAGCGTTCCGCCGGGCACGAGCAGGGGCGGCCCGTCCGGGGCCTCCACCGTGAGGCCCCAGGCGTCCGCGATCCGGCGTGCGGTGGCGGGCCGGTCCGCGCTGTCCCGGCCGGCGCCGGCCATGGCCAGCCGTACGGTGTCGGTGCCCGAGTCGCCGAGCGTGTCGAGCAGTTGGCTCAGGCGGGGCCAGAAGGAATCCGCCGCCACGCTCTCGGTGCCCGCGATCAGGGTCACGGTCGTGTCGTCCGAGCGCTGCCCCCGGGCCAGGTCACCGATGTCGGCCGGGCTCAGTGAGTCGTCCGAGGGGGAACGAAGGAGGAGCAGGCCGTCGTAGTCCTCCACCAGCACCTGGTCGGCCGCGTCCGCCGTGCCGTGGTGCGGCGCGGCGGTCGTCGGCCGGGCCCCGCCCGTGGCGGCCGGCCGGTCGCCACGGCGTCTGCCGAAGGAGCTCCAGCGCGTCATACCGCACCACTGGCGATCAGCGCCGTGGTCTTTGAGTCGGGACCGTGGTCGTGCTCGGTCACCGGCACATCCTCCCCCAGCACAAGACGCGTTCCATCCCTTCAGCCTCTCCAGCCTCTGCGAACACATTAGCCTCGATCGAACAGTCTGCGGTTGATACCTCAACCATGCTGTCCCTGATGGTTACTTGATCGTGTACACCCGGTGCCCCGCCGGCGCCCCACAGGCATCCCCGTATCCGGTCGACCGTCAAAAAGGCGCATCGATCAGCGAGTTGGCGCCACGGCGGGACGATAGACACCCCCGACCCGAGCCAGGACGATAACAGTTCCGTTCATTGGCCCGAACAGGCGTACCCCACCTTCGCGTTCGATGATCGTCAGCCTCACTCCCAGCTCCCGCGCGATCAGTTCGGCGACTGTTGCTGTGACGGTCTCGGTGTCGGGACCACGGTGTGCCGTCAGCCGCAGCAGCCGGTAGCGCTGCGGCAGGGAGAGGTCGACCTCCGTCACGGGTAGCGCGCTTCCACCGAGTTCGGCGAAGACGCTCTGCTCCGCGTTGAGCTGCACGCCGACTCGCGTGAGGTCCCGCGTGGACACCTCCCGAAGGCCTCCGTGCCAGTCCGGACCGGCGAGCAATGGTGCTCCGTCCGCGGCGTCGGGGGCGGCCAGCCGTTGCTCGGCCCAGCGGTGCAGGGCCTCGGGTCCGCCCTCGGCCGTCAGTGCGCGTATCAGCTCGCCGTCCGGCTGGGCCGGGTGCGGGAGGCCGGTCCGCACGGCGTGGATCAGGGCCTCGGCGAACCGGTCGCCCTCTCCGGGTACTTCATCCGGCTGAAGAGGTGTCCCGTCAAGAGTGAGCACACCCTCGGGACTCCAGACGGGCACCGACGGCGGGGCGGCCGCCCGGGTCTCGTCGCCGTCGGGAGCTGTGGCGTCCGCAGTCTCCTGCACCCCGGGCTGGACACCGGTCCCGGCGTCGAGGACACCGGTGGCCTGCGCGGCTGCCCGCAGGCGCGACAGCGTCGATGAGGTCAGCCCGCCCGTCAGGCGCCGCGTGTCGGCCTCGTCAACGCCGTGTCGGCGCAGGAGGGCCGCGAGCCGGTCGCGTGTCGTGCGGTCCTGGTCCGACAGTGCGGGCTGTGGGGCGGGGTCGTCCTGCGGCCGCGACCGTGGAGCCGGCGCACCGCCCGCGGGGTCGGCGGCCACCGGAGCCAGCGCCTCGTAGTGGTCGCGGCCGTTGTAGTGGACGTACACGGTGGGACCGGTGGCGTCCGGGGCGAGATCCATGACGGTGTGTCCCCCGTTCCCGCCCGGCTGGACGAGGACGAGCCGTACCCCCAGCCAACGGGACAGCAGCACGGGCGCGTCGTCGTAGAACGGGGTGTGCCACAGCGCCGGGGACGCAAGGGAGCGGGCGACGAGATCGCCGTATCCGAGGGCAGTGAACGCCCGCAGGGATGAGGGGACTTGGGCCCTGGCCTCCGGGGGCAGGGCCGCGCGGATCCGCAGCCACACCGCGTCCGCCCGCCTGCCGCCCGCGGGTGAGCGCAACAGGTTGAGGACGTCGGCGCGCAGGGTGTCGGCCTGGGCCCGCCTGCTCAGTTGCCGGGCGCGGGCCGGATCGGCCTGCCAAGGGTCGGCTGTGGCGGCAGGCAGGAGCTGCGCGACGGCAGCGGCCGGAAAGCCGGAGAGCAGCTCGCGTTCCCGTTCGTCGGCCGCGAGGACCCGCAGGTCGGCTTTGCGCTGCTCCTGCGCCAGTTGGCGCGTGATCCGGTCCCGTTGCTCGTCGGTCAGCCGGGGAGCCGTGCTGAGGCCGAGTACGCCCTGGAGGTCGGCGAGGTCGGGGAACAGATCCGCGACCAGCGTCTCCAGGGGGTCCTGGGTGGCGTGCAGGGCGCGCAGGTCTGCCGCGTCGCCGGAATCGGCGTACCAGTCGGCGAGATCGCCTCGCACCCCTTGCAGTGTGGTGGCAGAGCCCGGCGCCCGCCTGCCGTGGTGCTGGGCCGCCATGCTGTCCAGCACCGCGCGGAACAGGCAGTCCCCGTCGCCCGGCACCGGTCGTACGACGAAGGACCGGTCGTCGGCGTCGATCCGCCGCCCGGACGGCCCGGACGGCCCTGGCGGCGGGCTGGGCGGCGCGGGCGGGAGGAGGACGGGCGCGGACACGTCGGAGGGCTTGTGTTCGGACTGTGCCGTGTTCGCCCTGTCGTCGTTCGACCCATCGGTGCTCGACCCGTCGGCCTTCGCCCCGTCGGCCTTCGGTGACGGCGCGGCCTCGGTGCGGTCCGTCGTCTGCTCGGCGTCGGCCGGTGCGGTCGGCCCTGCGGGCCGGGCCACCCGGTAGTGGCGGTCGGTCAGGCTGAGGACCACCTGCGGGCGAGGTCGATCGGCGTCGTCGACCAGGCCGTGCAGACCGCGGCGTGCCGAACCGGTCGTGCCGCCTCCGGGCAGTGGTCCGCCGTCCGGGTCGAAGTGGTCGAAGCTGCCGTCGTCCCTGACGACGGTGACCCGGACGCCGAAGGTGCGCGCGGCGAGCATCGGCAGAAGGTCCGCGGCCGAGTGGTTCCAGCCACGCTCCGACTCTGCGTCACCGCGCCGCAGGAGCTGGGCGACAGCGAGCCCCGCGCGGGCCTCGGGGCTCAGGTCGGCGGCGTGCGGGATGTAGCCCAGGGCGTCGAACTCGCGGCGGGCGGGTGTGTCGGTGCCCAGGTCCACGCCCGCGGCGTCGAGGTCGCGCGCGCTGAAGGTGTCGGTGTCGTCGGGGGTCACGAAGGCCAGCAGGTCGACGTCGGCCGGGTCGGTCAGCCGGGCGGCGAGCCTGCGGCGCAGGGCGGGGACGGCGTCGGGGCCGGTGGCGTCGATGCCGACGGCGGCGAGCAGGCCCGGGTCGGCGTCGTCCAGTCCCTGGAGCAGGGCGTGGAAGAACGCGTCGCCGTCTCGTGGTACCTCGCCGAGGACGTAGGTCTGCTGTGTGGGTGAGATGAGCCGGGTGTGCGGTCCGGTGTCGTCCCGGGTGTAGCGGGGGCGCTCCGGGG
>NZ_RSAJ01000632.1 GCF_003933965.1 Streptomyces sp. RP5T | reverse complement strand
CCCTTCACCCTGCCCGCACCCGTCCCTCGGCTCACCATGCCCCCATCCTGCACCCCACCACTGACAATCCCCCTGACCTGCGCGAACAGCCTCCATGTCACATTCCGGCGCCCTCGACGAGTCATACCGACGACGACATGAAGACGCGACCCCGAGCAGAGGGAGAACCCCAGCCATGCACCGCATCACCGTCATCGGCGGCGGCCTCGCCGGGCTGACCGCGGCGATCACCGCCGCCGAGGCGGGCGTCAAGGTCACCGTGTACGAGGCCCACCACACGCTCGGCGGCCGGGCCAGGACCGCCGACGGGCCCTACCGCACGAACGACGGCCCGCACGCCCTCTACAGCGGCGGCCCGCACTGGTCCTGGCTCCGGCAGCGCGACCTCATCGGACCGCTCGCCCCGCTCCCGCCCCTGGAGGCGGCCCGGCTGCGCCTGCGGCACAAGGGCGCGCTGCGCCGCACCCCGCCCTTCGCGATGCTCAAGCTGCTGCGCCGCAGCGCCCAACAGGCCCCGGTCGACATGGACTTCCTGTCCTGGGCCACCGGGCAGGCCGGCGAGGAGGGCGCCCGCGCCGCCGCCCACTACTCCGCCGTCGCCCTCTTCCACCACGACCCGGGCGCCCTGTCCGCCGCGTTCGTGCAGGAACGCCTGCGGCGCGCCACCAGGCTGCCGCCCGAGGCGCACTACCCACGCGGCGGCTGGGCCGGCGTCGTCGACCGGATGGCCGCCCGCGCCTGGAACCTGGGCGTGCGGATGGAGACACTGTCCCGCGTCGACACCCTGCCCACCGACACCCCCGTCGTCGTCGCCACCTCCCTCGACGCGGCCCGCCGGCTCCTCCGGGACGACTCGCTGACCTGGCCGAGCGGCCGTACGGTGCTGATCGACCTCGCGCTGCGCACCCGGCGCGGTGACGCCTTCGCCGTCTCCGACCTCGACTCCCCCGGCTGGATCGAACGGTTCACCGCCCAGGACCGCACCCTGGCCCCCGCGGGCGAACAGCTCCTCCAGGGGCAGATCCCGATCGCCCCGCACGAGTCCAGGGCCGACGGCGTCGCACGCGCCGAGCAGCTGCTCGATCTCGCCTTCGACGGCTGGCGCGAGCGCGTCACCTGGCGGCGCGAGTCCGTCGCGAACGGTCGTACGGGAGCCGTCGACCTGCCCGGCACCAGCTGGCGCGACCGGCCCGCAGTCGACCGGGGCGACGGGGTCTACCTCGCGGGCGACCAGGTCGCGGCGCCCGGGGTCCTCTCGGAGGTCTCCTTCACCAGCGCGCTCACGGCCGTGTCGCTGGCCCTCGGCCGGAACGCCCTTGACCTCAAGCATGCTTGAGGTCGGAGGGTGGGTGCACACCTACACAGGAGGGTTCCGCCCCATGCACGCCATCCGCCTGCACGCCTTCGGCCCCGCCGAGAACCTCACCTACGAGCGGACCGAGGACCCGGTACCGGGCCCCGGTCAGGTCCGGATCGCCGTACGGGCGGCCGGAGTCCATCTCCTGGACACCGCCCTGCGCGAGGGCCACCAGGGGCCGCTGCCCCAGCCGACCGTGCTTCCCACCATCCCCGGCCGTGAGGTGGCCGGCACCGTCGAGTCCCTCGGCGAGGGCGTCGACAGCGCGTGGCTCGGCAAGCGCGTGGTCGCCCACCTCGGATTCGCGCCCGGAGGCTACGCCGAACTCGCCGTCACCGACGCCGACCGCCTCCACGAGATCCCCGGCACCCTCGACTTCGCCCAGGCGGTCGCCATGATCGGCACGGGCCGTACGGCCATGGGGATCGTCCAGTTCGCCGAGCTCGGCCCGGACTCCGTGGTCGTGATCCCGGCGGCTGCCGGAGGCATCGGCACGCTGCTCGTGCAGTACGCGAAGAACGCGGGGGCGACCGTCATCGGTCTCGCGGGCGGACCCTCGAAGACGGCACGGGTGCGGGCGGGCGGCGCCGACCTCGCCGTCGACTACACGGACTCCTCCTGGCCCCGCAAGGTCCGCGCCCACCTCGGCGGCCGGCCCGCCACCGTCGTCTTCGACGGGGTGGGCGGGGACATCGCCCGCGAGTCCGTCGCCCTGCTGGACGAGAACGGCCGCCACATCGTCTTCGGCTGGTCCGGCGAAGGGATCCACGACGGCCGCCCCTACCTCGTCGAGGGCGTCTCCGAGCAGGTCCTCGGGCCCGTCATGGCCCGGAAGGCGGGCGGCCCCCACCCCCTCCGCACCCTCGAAGAACGCGCCCTCGCCGAAGCCGCGGCAGGCCGCCTCACCCCCGCCGTACAACGCTTCCCGCTCGCCGAGGCAGCCGCCGCGCACCACGCGCTGGAGACCCGCGGCACGACCGGAAAGGTGGTCCTGGAGCCATGACACGCCCAGATGCGACCCGTACCGATTCATGGTCTTCTGACCAGGTGAATGTCACCCGAACAGGTGAAGATCCCCGTCGCTGGTGGGGCCTGGTGGTCATCGCCCTCGCCCAGCTGATGGTCGTCCTCGACGCCACCATCGTGAACATCGCGCTCCCCTCCGCACAGCTGGACCTCGGCATGTCCGACGGCAACCGGCAATGGGTGATCACCGCCTACACGCTGGCCTTCGGCGGACTGCTCCTGCTCGGCGGCCGCATCGCCGACCTGGTGGGCCGCAAACGCACCTTCGTGATCGGCCTGGTCGGGTTCGCCGCCGCCTCCGCGCTCGGCGGCGCGGCCACCGGCTCCGGCATGCTCTTCGCCGCCCGCGCCCTCCAGGGCGCCTTCGCCGCCGTACTCGCCCCGTCCGCCCTGTCCCTGCTGACCACGACCTTCACCGACCCCAAGGAACGCGGCAAGGCCTTCGGCATCTACGGCGCCCTCGCGGGCTCCGGTTCGGCGATCGGATTCATCGTCGGCGGACTGCTCACCGAGTACCTCAACTGGCGCTGGTGCCTGTACGTCAACGTGCCCATCGCGGTGATCGCCGTTTTCGGCGCCCTCGCCCTGCTGCACGACCGCCCCGGCCACGCCGGCGCCCGCCTCGACGTGCCCGGGGTCCTGCTCGGCTGCGGCGGCCTGGTCGCCATCGTCTACGGCTTCAGCGAGGCCCAGCCCCGCGGCTGGAGCGACCCCCTGGTGGTGGCGCTCATCGCGGGAGGCGTCGTCCTGCTCGCGGCCTTCGTGTGGTGGCAGTCCCGGGCCCCCTACCCCCTGCTCCCGCTGCACATCGTCAAGGACCGCAACCGGGCGGGCTGCTTCCTGACCATGGGCCTCGCCGTCATCGGCATGTTCGGCCTGTTCCTGTTCATGACCTACTACCTGCAGGTCGTGCTGGCCTACTCCCCCGTGCGGACCGGGCTGGCCTTCCTGCCGATGACCGCCGCGATCATCATCGGCTCGACCCAGATCTCGGCCCGCCTGATGAACCATGTCGCACCGCGCATGCTCATGGTCCCCGGCATGGTCCTCGCGGCGGGCGGCATGCTGTTCCTGACCCGGATGACCGTGGACAGCTCCTACACCACCGAGATCCTGCCCGCCCTGCTCCTCATGGGCCTGGGCATGGGCCTCACCTTCATGCCGGTGTTCTCCACGGCCACCGCGGGCGTCGCCCCGCAGGACTCCGGGGTGACCTCCGCGACCGTCAACACCTCGCAGCAGGTGGGCGGTTCGATCGGCACGGCCCTGCTCAACACGATCGCCACCACCAGCAGCACCGCCTACATCAGCGCCCACCTGACCGACCCGGCGAAGAAGGCGCTGGTCGTCAAGGAGGGCGTCGTGCACGGCTACAGCGTCGCCATCTGGTGGGCCGCCGGCATCATGCTCCTGGCCGGCCTGATCGCGGGCCTCATGGTCACCGCGAAGCCCCCGAAGCAGGGAGCTCCCGCACAGGCGCCGGTACCGGAATCCGTGGCCTGACAGGGGCCGGGCCGGTTGCCGGGCCGGAGGCGAACAGTCATGGGGTCAGCACCGAGAGGCTGACCCCGTACGCCGCCCGACGCACCCGATCAATGCCGCCCGGCGATCCGGTCCGCCCACCGTGCCAGCCGGGACGACTCCACGCCGTGCCCGCCGAACTCGCGCCGGTCCGCCGCGCGGTAGGTGGCGTACATGCCCTGCACCCCCAGCCAACGCAACGGCTCCGGCTCCCACTTGCGCACCCTGTGCCCCACCCACGGCAGTTCCGTCAGCTCGGTCCGCCCGCCCTGCCCGGAATCCTGCTGGACCAGATCCCGCAGGGTCCGGGCGGCCAGATTGGCGGTCGCGACGCCCGAACCGACGTAACCACCCGCCCAGCCGAGCCCCGTCGAACGGTCCAGCGTCACCGACGCACACCAGTCACGCGGCACACCCAGCACCCCCGACCACGCGGGCTCGATCCGCGTCCCTGCCAGCATCGGGAAGAACCCCACGAGGATCTCCCGCAGCGCCTCGACCGTCTCGGCCGGCGTCCGGCCGTCGCTGTCGGTGCGCGACCCGAAGCGGTACGGCACCCCGCGCCCGCCCAGCGCGATCCGCCCGTCGGCGGTGCGCTGCGCGTACATGTACGCGTGCGCCATGTCCCCCAGCGCCTCCCGCCCCTCCCAGC
>NZ_RSAJ01000631.1 GCF_003933965.1 Streptomyces sp. RP5T | reverse complement strand
CCACCGACGGCTACGAGGTGAAGCTCGCCGGAGCGCTGCGCCCCGGCGCCGCCCGCGAACTGAAGCTGATCGTGTCCCGGGACGGCAGGCCCGTCACCGACCTCCAGCCCTACCTGGGCGCCTACGGCCACCTGGTCGCCCTGCGCTCCGGCGACCTCGCCTACCTCCACGTCCACCCGAACGGCGAGCCCGGCGACGGCACCACCGCCGCCGGCCCGGACATCTCCTTCACGGCCACGGCACCCAGCGACGGCAGCTATCGCCTGTTCCTGGACTTCAAGCACCAGGGCAAGGTGCACACCGCCGCCTTCACGGTCCGGACGTCGGAAACGGCCACCGAGGACACGCCTCCCCACGAGTCGGCCGACGAGCACAGCCACTGACCCGCACAACCCGAGCGCGCCCGCGGTCGCCGCGCCTCTACGACACCGCCTGCCTCAGCCGATACGGGCTCCGGCGCCGGCGACCCGGACCCGGGGGTCGCCCGCGTTCAGGGTCACGGTGAGCTTGCCGGGGCGGCCCAGGTCGTGGCCCTGGTGGAGGGTGAGGACGGTGTCCTCGGGGACCAGGGCGAGCTCGCGGGCGTACGCCCCGAACGCGGCCGCGGCGGCACCGGTCGCCGGGTCCTCGACGACCCCGCCCACGGGGAACGGGTCACGGACGTGGAAGACCGTGTCCGACTCCCGCCAGACCAGCTGGACCGTGGTCAGGTCCAGCCGGTGCATGAGGGCTTCCAGGCGCGCGAAGTCGTACGCCAGCTCCGCGAGGCGGGTGCGGGTCGCCGCCGCCAGGACGAGGTGGCGGGCACCGGCGAACGCGATGCGGGGCGGGAACGCCGGGTCGAGATCGCCGGCCGGCCAGTCGAGCGCGGCCAGCGCCTCCGCGAGGTCGGCGTCGGAGACCTCTTCGAGGTGCGGTTCGACGCTGGTGAGCGTGGCCAGGACCGTGCCGTCCTCCTCGGCCACCGACACCGGCACGGTCCCGGCGGGCGTGGCGAACACCAGCTCGCCCGGGCCGATCCGCTCGGCCAGCGCGAGGGCGGCCGCCACGGTGGCGTGCCCGCAGAACGGCACCTCGGCCTTGGGGCTGAAGTAGCGGATGCGGAACGTCCGCCCCTCCGGTCCCTCCAGCCCCTCCGGCGGCGCGGTCAGGAACGCCGACTCCGAGTACCCCAGTTCGGCGGCGATGGCCAGCATGTCGTCGTCGGTGAGGGTGGAGGCGTCCAGTACGACACCGGCGGGGTTGCCGCCCTCGGGGCTGCTGGAGAAGGCGGTGTATCGCAGGACCTCGGGCCGCGGCGCGTTCGTCGTCATGATCGCGGCAACACGGAACCGGGCGGCGGCTATTCCGCGCTCCGTGACCGGGTCCTCAGCCAAGGGCCCGGTCCAGGTTGAACGCCGCGCTGATCAGGGCGAGATGGGTGAACGCCTGCGGGAAGTTCCCCTGCTGCTCACCGGTGTTGCTGATCTCCTCGGCGTACAGGCCCAGGTGGTTGGCGTAGGTGAGCATCTTCTCGAAGGCCAGCCGCGCCTCGTCGATCCGCCCCGCGTGGACCATCGCCTCGACGTACCAGAACGAGCAGATCGAGAAGGTGCCCTCGTCGCCGCGCAGTCCGTCGGGGCTCGCCGCCGGGTCGTAGCGGTAGACGAGGGAGTCCGACACCAACTCCTCGGTCAGCGCGTCCAGCGTGGACAGCCACTTGGGGTCGGTCGGCGCGATGAACTTGGTCAGCGGCATCATCAGCACGGCCGCGTCGAGCACGTCGCCGCCCTCGTGCTGGACGAACGCCTGCCGCGTGTCGGACCAGCCGCGGTCCATGATCCGCCGGTAGATCGCGTCGCGGCACTCCCGCCAGCGGTTCAGATCGGCGGGCAGTCCGCGCCGGTTGGCCATGCGGATCGCCCGCTCGATCGCCACCCAGCACATCAACCGCGAGTACAGGAAGTTCTTGCGTCCGCCGCGGGTCTCCCAGATCCCCTCGTCGGGCTGGTCCCAGTGCGTGCACACCCACTCCACCAGCGTGCACACGTCGTCCCACTGGCCGCTGGAGATCGGCTTGGCCCACTTGTCGTAGAGGTAGATCGAGTCGATCAGGGCGCCGTAGATGTCGAGTTGCAGCTGGTCGGCGGCCGCGTTGCCGACCCGTACCGGCGCCGAGCCCTGATGCCCCTCCAGATGGCCGAGTTCACGCTCCGTCAGATCGGTGCGGCCGTCGATGCCGTACATGATCTGGAGCGGGCCCGAAGGACCGTGGCCCTCCGGACTGACGTGCCGGATGAGGAACTCCATGAACTCCTCGGCCTCGCTGGTGAAGCCGAGCCGCAGCAGCGCGTACACACAGAAGGCGGCGTCGCGCACCCACACGTACCGGTAGTCCCAGTTGCGCTCACCGCCGAGCTGTTCGGGCAGGCTCGTGGTCGGCGCGGCCACGATGGCACCGGTGGGCGCGTAGGTGAGCAGCTTCAGCGTGAGGGCGGAGCGGTGCACCATCTCCCGCCAGCGGCCCCGGTACTTGGAGGCGGACAGCCAGTGCCGCCAGTAGGCGACCGTGCTGTTGAACTGTTCCTCGGCCTCGGTGCGCGCGCACCGGCGGGGCGTCACCTCGCCGCCCACCTGGTCCAGCGCGAACACCGCCGACTCGCCCTCGGCGAGCTTGAAGTCGGCGCGGGCGTCGGGACCCCGGGTCTCCAGGGGCACGGTCGCGGTCAGGCCCAGCGACAGCTTCGGGGACTCGAAGACCGCCACGTCCCCGACCATGCGCACGGTGTGCGGCTGGGCACCGTAGTCGAAGCGCGGCGCCACACGGGTGCGGAACGGGATCGAGCCGCGCACGCACACCACCCGCCGGATCAGCCGGTGCCGCTCGATCTCCACCGTGTCGCCGTCGACCGGCATGAAGTCCTGGACCTCGCCCACCCCGTCCTCGGTGTAGAACCGGGTGATCAGGACGTTGGTGTCCGGGAAGTAGAACTGCTTCGTGCGGGCCGGCACGGCCGCCGCCAGCTCGAAGCTGCCCCCGCGCTCCGCGTCCAGGATCGAGGCGAAGACGCTCGGCGCGTCGAAGGACGGGCAGCAGTACCAGTCGATCGTGCCGTCGGTCCCGACCAGCGCCACACTGCGCAGGTCGCCGATCAGACCGTGCTCGGCGATCGGCAGGTAGCCCGTGCGGTCCCCGGGTGATCCGCTGTGGTCCCTGGCTGATCCGTTCATCGCGGCCTCCTGCGGATCAGCCTAGGCAGGTTCGGCCACAGTGTCAGGGGAACGGCGCTCACACCGTGAGGACCCGCAGCCCCGCCTCCTCGAACCGCCGGACCGTCTCGGGGGCCGCCGCCGAGTCGGTGACCAGCGTGCCGACCTTCTCGGCGGCGCAGATCCGGGCGAACGCCCGGTGTCCCAGCTTGCTGGAGTCGGCGGCCACGACGACCCGCTCGGCCCGCTCGCACAGCAGCCGGTTGATCGCGGCCTCCGCCTCGTCATGGGCGGCGGCACCGTGGGTGACGTCGAAGGCGACGACTCCGAGGACCGCCACGTCGAGGGTGATCTGGCTCAGCACGCCGTCCGCGAGCGGCCCGACCAGCTCGTACGACTGCGGGCGTGCGACCCCGCCGGTCAGCACGATCTTGAACTGGGGGCGGACGGCCAGCTCATTGGCGATGTTGAGCGCGTTGGTGACGATCGTCAGCGCGGGGGAGCCGCTGGAGAAGTCCCCGCGCACGGCGAGGGCCCTGGCCACCTCCGTGGTGGTCGTGCCGCCGGTCAGCCCCACCGCCTCGCCGGGCGCGATCAGCTCCGCGACCGCCTTCGCGATGCGCTGCTTCTCGGAGGCGTGGCGGGCCGTCTTGTACCGCAGCGGCAGCTCGTACGACACCCCGTGCACGACCGCCCCGCCCCGGGTGCGCACCAGCATCTGCTGCTCGGCCAGCTGGTCGAAGTCACGGCGGATCGTCGCGGCCGAGACCTCCAGGTCGGCGGCCGCCTCCTCGACGTCCAGCCGGCCCCGCTCGACGAGCAGCTCCAGCAGCGCCTTCCACCGGGCGTCCCGCGACATCCGCACCCTCCGTCCCTCGCACCGTCCCTCGCCCTCCCGGCGACCCTAGCGCACGCTCGCTGCGCACGGATGCTTGATAGTGCTCGAAAGATGGCTATATCTTGCAAGAACAATCATGGAGAGGGAGAGGTGTGGCATGACCCATGTCGAGGACGAGCTGACCAGCCAGCCCGAGTGCTGGACCCGGGCCGCGACGGAGGCGGCACGCCACGCGGGCGCGCTTCCGGCTCCGGGGGAGCGGGTCGCGATCGTCGGATGCGGCACCTCGTACTTCATGGCGCAGGCGGTGGCCGCGCTGCGGGAGGGGGCGGGGCAGGGCGAGACGGACGCCTTCGCCGCCTCGGAGTTCCCCCTGGGCCGCTCCTACGACCGGGTAGTCGCCCTCACGCGCTCCGGCACGACGACCGAAGTCCTCGACCTGCTGGGCCAGTTGAAGGGGCGCTCGCGCACCACGGCCCTCACCGCCGACCCCGCCACCCCGGTGACGGCCGCCGCCGACGAGGTGGTCGTCCTCGAC
>NZ_RSAJ01000630.1 GCF_003933965.1 Streptomyces sp. RP5T | reverse complement strand
TCCCACCCCCCAGACGCACTCAGGCCCCACGGCTTCAACGCCGGGGGCCTGGCATGAGGTAAGGTAACGTTGCGTTCGGCACCGGTTCCGTCCGGCGTCTCGCGCGGGTGTAGTTTAATGGTAGAACATCAGCTTCCCAAGCTGAGAGCGCGAGTTCGATTCTCGTCACCCGCTCCATGGTTAAGGCCCAGGTCGGAGACCCGGGCCTTTTTGCTGTCCGCGATGATCAGCGGTCGCGTGCCAGATTCGTGCCAGAACGCTGATCGCCCGCCGTACCCGGTGGATCATCCGGCACACCAGCAGCTTCCTGGCGCGCCCTCCGTACGGTCGCGTCGAGACCGGCTGCAACTTCCTGCTGTCGATCGTCGCCGAAGCTGCTGCGCCGGAAGTGAGCACCCCTCTCGCCGAGGAAGACCAGCCCGTCAGCCCCCTTGCCCGGTTGGCGGGTCAGTCGAGGCCGACTCGGGGAAGGTGCCGGTCCAGGAACGCCGGTACCCACCAGTTGGCCCTGCCCGCGACCTTCATGAACGCCGGTACCAGGAGCAGGCGGACGAGCGTCGCGTCCAGCAGGACCGCCACTGCCAGGGCGAGGCCGAATTCCTTGAGTTCGAGCACGTCGGCGACGAGGAAGCAGCCGAAGACGGCCGTCATGATGACCGCGGCGGCGGCGATCGGTCTCGCCGTGTGCGCCAGGCCCTTCGCCACCGCGTGGTCGTTGTCGTGCGTGCGGAGGTACTCCTCCCGCATGCGGCCGATGAGGAACACCTCGTAGTCCATGGACAGGCCGAACAGCAGCGCGAAGACCATGATCGGGAGGTAGACCTGGACGAAGCCCACGCTGGTGAAGTCGAAGAGGCCCTCCAGGTGCCCTTTCTGGAACACCCAGGTCGTGATCCCGAAGGCCGCGAAGGTCGCGAGCAGGTTCAGCAGGACCGCCTTCAGCGGCAGCAGCAGCGAACGGAAGATCAGCAGCAGGTAGAAGAACGTCAGCGTCAGCACCATCCCCATGACCAGGGGGAGTTTGCCTAGTGTCTCGTCGGACAGGTCGGCGAACTGTGCTGTCTCGCCGCCCACCAGCATCTGCGGGCCGGCCGACGCGGTCCGCGCGGGGATCACCTCGTCGCGCAGGTCCTCCACCAGGCCGGTCGCCTCGGAGGAGTCCACGGGAGCCCTCGGCACGATCGTGATGACCGTGCGGTTGCTCCCGCCGCCGACGTTGACCGTCTGCGCGAGGATCGGCTTCACCGCCGGATCCTGCTCCACCTGTTGCAGCGCCTTCGGGGACACCGTCCCCGTCGTCTGTCTGAGCAGCGTCGAGACGGAGTAGACGCCGGCCACCCGAGGGTCCTTCGCCAGCGACGCCGTGAACGAGTCGATCGTCGCCAGGTCGCTCGCGCTGAGCGCGCCCGAGCCCTCGTGCGACGCCAGGACCTGGACCGGGGACAACGCACCCGCGCTGAACTTGTCGGCGAGGATCGCGGCGCCCTTACCGGACGGCTCGTCGGCGATCGCGGAGATGCCCAGGTCGATGCCCAGCTTGATGCCGGCCGTCGGCAGGGCGAACAGGATCAGCAGGGCCGCGGCGGGGATGGCCAGCCATGGGCGGGCGAGAACGGTACGGGCCCAACGCTCCCAGCCGCCGGGCCGTCCGGTCGCGTCCTCGACGTCCTCCTTCGGCTGCAGACGCCGGGGCAGTGCCCCGCGGTTGACCCGCTCGCCGAGCGCCGCCAGCAGCGCGGGCAGCATCGTCCAGGCGACCACGAGCGTGCACAGGACCACCAGTACGGAACCCAGCGCGATGCCGTGGAACAGCGGTGAGTCCACCACGAACAGGGAGAGCAGGGAGATGGCGACGATCGCGCCGGAATAGGCGATCGTGCGGCCGCTCGTCGCCATCGCCACACCCACCGAGTGGGCGACGGCGTCAGCGCGTTCCCCGCGGCGGGCACGGGTCAGCTCCTCGCGGAAGCGGAACAGGATGAAGAGGGAGTAGTCGATCGAGATCCCCACTCCGATCATCGTGACGATCGAGAGGAGAAAAGCGTCGAACACCGTCACGGTCGTCAGCACGGCGAGGACGCCGAAGGTGGCCGTGAGGCTGACCAGAGCGGTGATCAGAGGAACGAACGAGGCGACCAGCGCGGCCAAGGCGATGAGCAGAACCAGGAAGGCGATCGGAATGCCGATCGACTCGGCGTGCTCCACGTCGGCGTTCTCCACCTCGGTCAGGTCGTTGGCCGTCGGTGAGTACCCCGTCAGATAGGCGTGGACCGGGGAGCCGCCCGCCGCGTCCCGTACGACGTCCTGGAGGTCGGCGGCCCTATCGCCGCGCTCACGGTCGTCGCCGGCCAGGCCCAGTGAGGCCACCGCCGCCGAGCCTCGCGACAGGACGTTCTGCATGCCGGGGTCGGTGGGCCCCAGCACGGAGGTGACCCCCGGCTCGTCCCGTACGGCCTTCACCACCCGGTCCACGGCCTGGACGTACTCCTTGTCCTTGATGGTCAAGGTGTCCGAGTCGAAGACGATCACATCCTGCTCGGCCCCGGCGGAGGGAAAGTCCGATGCGAGCAGTTGGGTGACCTGCTGGGAGTCCGAGCCGGTCACGCTGTAGTCGGACGCGGCGAGAGTCGAGATCAGATGGGGATACGCCAGGCCCGAGGCAACGAAGATCACGGCCCAGAAGGACAGGACCCACCATCGGCGGCGGGCCACCCAACTGCCCCACCTCGCCGGACGTCCGGCACGGGAACGGCCGGGTGGGCCGCCGGAACCGCCCGCACCTGCCGAACCGGCGGTGGACATCATGAGTGCCGCTGACTTTCCCTCGTGACGGCCGGGGCCGTGAGGCGCTTCTCGCTGATGCTTGCCGTCGGTCCCAGCCGCAGGTACCGGTGCAAGCCACGGCACACGTATCCGTCAGGAGTCATGGATGTGCTCCCTACTCATCAGCGCTCCAGCAGCTCTGCCGGGCGGCCACACTTCCTGCCCTTCAGCCAGCGCACACGTTAATGTCCGGAATTGGATTGTTTAGGATGACATGCCGATTTTCCTGCGCCGCGCAGAATGCTGGACACGTCGGCGCGACACCCGCCCGTCATGGAGCGTCGCGCCCACAGCGTGCGCAAGGGCGACCGGCCCCTCCGGGCACCGCATCGCTGGTCCGGTCCGCCACCCGACCGGGGGATCCGCATGTCGGTCGTCCAGCTGGTGCCCCCTCCGAGCCAAGACCGCCACGGGCCAGGGGCGTGCGGGCCGCGGGCCCCGAACGCGGGGTCCGGGACCACGGCCCTGGCAGCCGTCCGTTGGGGGTGGCCGGGAGGCCGAGGGCTTCCCGTGGAGTGACCATGAGCGAGATGACCGGTGACAGGGCATGGAGGACCGCGAGCGGTGACGACTGACGACATCCTGTTCGGTGTGGGCCTGACCTTCGTCCTCGCGGTCGGCTCCCAACTGGCCGCCGGCCGTACGCGCGTCCCGGCACTGATCATTCTGCTCCCGGCGGGTTTCATCGCGGGGGCGCTCACCGACGACATCCATCCCGACCGGTTGCTGGGGCCGGCCTTCGGCCCGCTGGTGTCGCTGTCCGTGGCCTTGATCCTTTACGACGCCGGCCTCGGACTCGACCCCCGCAAGCTCCGTGGGAACACGCGCAGCACCGTGGTCAGACTGATCGTGCTGGGCGTGGCGTTGTCCTGGATCACCGTCGCCCTGCTCGCCGGCCCCGTGCTGGGGCTGTCGGCGCAGTCGGCGGTGATGCTCGGCGCGATCCTCGTCGTCTCGGGGCCGACGGTCGTCGGCCCCCTGCTGGCCTTCGTCCGGCCGACGGACCGAGTCCGGACTGTCCTCTCCTGGGAGGGCTCCCTGGTCGACCCGGTGGGGGCCATTCTGGGGGCGCTGGTATTCGCGGCCGTCCTCGACAGCGGCCACGACAAGTCCGCCGGCTACCAGGTGGTGCAGTTCCTGATCAGCGTCGGGGTGGGGCTGGCCGGAGCCGCGGTGGGAAGCGCGCTGCTGTGGCTGCTGCTGACCAGGGTCCGGCCCGGTGCGGTGCTCGGCACCACCGGTCAACTGGCCACGGTGGTCGCGGTGGCCGCGGTCTGCGACATCGTCCGCGACGACAGCGGACTCATCGCCGCCATCGCCATGGGCCTGGCCGTGGCCCGTCTGCCCGGTGTCGACATGCCCGAGCAGCACCCGTTCTCCGAGACGCTGCTCCAGTTGCTCATCGGGCTGCTGTTCATCTCCATCTCCTCCACGGTCACCCCGGCGTCCTTGCGCCATGTGGTTCTGCCCACGCTCGGGATCGTCGCCGTTCTCGTCCTGGTCACGCGGCCTCTCGCCGTGTGGCTGGCCACGCTGGGAGCGGACCTGAAACGTGGCGAGCGGGGCTTCGTCGCATGGATGGCCCCACGCGGCATCGTGGCCGCGGCCAACGCCTCCACCTTTTCCGTCGGCCTGATCGGCGCGGGCGTCGACGGGGCTTCCAAGATCCTGCCGGTCACCTTCCTCACCATCGCCGCGACCGTGACGCTCTACGGTCTGACGGCCGTACCCGTCGCCCGCCGGCTCGGTGTCACCC
>NZ_RSAJ01000062.1 GCF_003933965.1 Streptomyces sp. RP5T | reverse complement strand
CGCCCCGTCGCCCTGCTGTTCCCCGGTCAGGGGGCCCAGCAGCCGGGCATGGCCACCGGCCTCTACGGGCACGAGCCGGTGTTCACCGCCGTCATGGACGAGTTCTTCACGCTGCTCGGGCGGGAGGGCGAGGAGCTGCGCGAGGACTGGCTGAGCGAGCACCCGCGCGTTCCGCTCGACGACGCCTCCCGCGCCCAGCCGTTGCTCTTCGCCGTCGGATACGCGCTCGGACGCACCCTGCTCGCCCACGGCCTCCGGCCCGCGGTGCTGCTCGGGCACAGCATCGGGGAACTGGCGGCGGCCGCGCTGGCCGGCGTGTTCGACCTGGCCGACGCGGCCTGGCTGATGTCGGCCAGGTCCGCCGCGATGGCCGGCGTCGGGCCCGGGGGCATGCTGGCCGTGGCGGCGCGCCCCGAGGAACTCGCGCATCTGCTGCCGGACGGTCCCGGGGGCGCCCCGGGTGCGGTGGCCGTGGGTGCGGTCAACGCACCCGCGCAGACGGTGCTGAGCGGGCTGGAGCCTCAGCTCACCGCGGTCGAGACGGCCCTGCGCGAGGCCCGGGTGGCCGCGCGCCGGGTGCCCGCGCGGCAGGCCTTCCACAGCCCGGCGGTGGCGGGCGCGGCCGACGTGTTCGAGACGGCGTTCCGCGGAGTGTCGCTCAACTCGCCGGTGATCCGCGTGTGGTCGACCCGCACGGGGCGGCCGGTGCGCCCGCACGAGGCGGCGGACGCCGGGTTCTGGGCCCAGCAGCTCGCCGAGCCGGTGCTGTTCTGGCCCGCGCTGGACAACCTGCTGCGGCACGACGACTTCACCCTGGTGGAGACGGGGCCCGGGCAAGGGCTGTCGATGCTGGCGCGCCGGCATCCCCAGGTGCGGTCGCGGCGCAGCCGTGTGGTGCCGCTGCTGCCTCCGCGGCCCGGCGGGGACCTGGCCTTCCTCCGAACTGCGCTGACCCACCTCCTCACTTGACGATCGTACAGCCAGGCACTTACCGTCTGACAAGTAGTAGCTTGTCGATGAGACAGTGACGGCCCGGCCGGCCCGTGCACCTTCCGCACCTTCCGTTCTTGACCTTCCCGAACACCCGAAGGGGGCTGACCCGTGGCGCGAGTACACGGAAAGAGCCGGACCCGACCACCCGGCCGCACCACTACGGAGCCGGCCTTCCGGCCGCGCGGTCTCGCCGGCCGCATGGGCAGCTGGAGCGCCGAGCACCGCTGGACGGCCGTGGCCGCCTGGCTGCTCTTCGCGGTCGTCTCCGTGGTCGTCGGAGGCATCGTCGGGCAGATCGACGCGGCGGACCACGACACCGTGCCCGGCGAGGCCGGACAGGTCATCAAGACCCTGCACGACAAGGGTGTCCAGGACCCCGCGCTGGAGTCCGTACTGATCCGTTCGACCGGCTCGGTGACCGACCGGGCCGCCCGCGACACGGTCAGCGACGTCATCGCCTCGGTCCGGGCCACCGGACAGGTCACCGACATCCGCTCGCCCTACGACACCAAGGCCGTCTCCCGGGACGGCCACGCCGCCCTGGTGCAGTTCGCCGTCACGGGGGACCCCGCCACCGCGGGCGACCGGGTGGGCCCGGTCCTCACCGCCGTCGAGGAGGTGGCGGACCGTCACAAGGACATGAAGGTCGAGGAGTTCGGCGCCGCGAGCGCGGACAAGACCATCGGTGACGCGTTCAGCGACGACTTCGCGCAGGCCGAGTACTCGGTGGTGCCGCTCGCGATCGGCATCCTCTTCATCGCCTTCGGCGCGCTCGTCGCGGCCGTCCTGCCGGTGGTCCTCTCGCTGACCGCGGTCGTGGCCACCACCGGACTGGTGGCACTGGCCAGTCACGCGGTGCCCATGAGCGACAGCTCCGGCATCGTGATGCTCCTGGTCGGCATGGCCGTCGGCGTGGACTACTGCCTCTTCTACCTGCGCCGCGAGCGCGAGGAACGGGCGCGAGGCAGGGACTCCCGGACGGCGCTGAGCATCGCGTCCGCCACCTCCGGCCGGGCCGTCCTCGTCTCCGGCAGCACGGTGATCGTCGCGATGGCCGGCATGTTCCTCACCGGCATGATCGAGTTCGAGGGCATGGGCCTGGCGACCCTGCTGGTGGTGGCCGTGGCCATGATCGGCTCGGTGACCGTCCTGCCGGCCGTGCTGTCCCTGCTCGGCGAGCGGGTGGAGAAGGGGCGGCTGCCCTGGCGCAGGCCGGCCCGGCAGGCCCCGGAGAGCGAGAGCCGCGTCTGGCGCGCCGTCCTCGGCACCGTGCTGCGCCGCCCCAAGCTGTCCCTGCTGGTCGGCGCCGGCGCGCTGATCGCCCTCGCCGTCCCGGCCACCGCCCTGCATCCGGCGGACCTGACCCTCAAGCAGGAACTCGGCGACGTGCCCATGGTCCGCGCCTACGAGGACATCAGCACGACGTTCCCGGGCGGTCCTGAGCCGGCCGAGGTCGTGGTGACCGCCGACGACATCACCGGCGCACAGGTGACCGGGGCCATCGCCGCGTTCCGCGAGCGCGCCGTCCGTTCCGGCGCCTCCGGCGGCCCGGTCCAGGTGACCGTGCACGAGAAGCAGAACCTCGCGGTCATCGAGGTGCCGCTGGCCGGGGGCGACTCGCGGGCCAGGAGCGAGAAGAGCCTGAAGGTGCTGCGCGAGGAGGTACGGCCGCAGACCCTCGGCAAGGTCGAGGGTGTACGGGCACCGATCGGCGGATCCGTCGCCGCGTCCAAGGACTTCGCCGACAAGCTGGGCTCCAGCGTGGCCCCGGTGTTCGCCTTCGTCATCGCCTTCGCGTTCCTGCTGATGCTGCTGTCCTTCCGGTCGCCGCTGATCGCCCTCACCTCCACGGTGCTCAACCTGCTGTCGGTGGGCGCCGCCTACGGCATCCTCACCGCGGTCTTCCAGAAGGGCTGGGGCGCCTCGCTCATCGGCGCGCAGGGCGTGGGGGCCATCGAGTCCTGGCTGCCCCTGTTCCTGTTCGTCATCCTGTTCGGGCTGAGCATGGACTACCACGTGTTCGTGGTGTCGCGGATCCGTGAGGCACGGCTGCGCGGCATGACCACGCGGGACGCCATCGAGCACGGGATCGCGACCACGGCGGGCGTGGTCACCAGCGCCGCGGTCATCATGGTCGGCGTGTTCGCGATCTTCGGCACCCTGTCGCTCCAGGGCATGAAGCAGATGGGGCTCGGGCTCGCCATCGCCGTGCTCATCGACGCGACCGTGATCCGGGGCATGCTCCTGCCGGCGGCGATGCTCCTGCTCGGCGAGCGCAACTGGCACGTCCCGCGGCTGCTGAGCCGGCTGCCCGACCTGGAGGGCGGCGACCTCGTGGCGCCCGAACAGCAGGTCGTGGCGGCCCGGCAGGACGGCGAGACGTCCGAGCGCGCCAGGGCCTGAGCCCGACATCGCACGCTGAAAGGGACGGCCCGAGCGGGCCGTCCCTTTCAGCGTGCGGGCACCGGTCAGGAAACCGATTCGTACACGGCCACCCAACCCTCCCGCAGAGCGGAGTACTTATTGACCGCATCAATTCTCGAAACGGCTCCGAGTTTCACGAAAATACTGTGCACATGCCGTTTCACAGTTCCCTCGGAAATGGAGAGGCGCCGGGCTATCTGCCCATTGCTCAATCCGTCGGCGATGCGCGTCAGAATTTCCTTCTCCCGGCGGGAGAGAGAAGTCTCGTCGTCCGGACGGCTCATACGCTCGATACTCGACCGGGCCACCGAGAGCACCACACGGCCGTCGCGTGCGGCCACGGTCCGGATCGCGGTGACCAGCTCCAGAACCGTGACGCTTTTCGTGAGATAGCCACTGATGCCCAGCGCGAGCAATTCCTGCAGCAGGGCCGGCTGGTCGTGCGAACTCAGCACCAGGAACCGGGAATCACGGACGGCCACCCGGAGCTGCATGAACGTCTCCATGACGCCCTCGGGCCGGTCCGCGTCGACGATGACGACATCAGGCTGGACCGTGACCGCCAGATCGACCGCCTCCGCGCCTCCCACGGCGCAACCGACGACGGTCAGATCCCGCTCCGCACCCAGCATGGATCCCAGGGACTCCCTGAGAAGCGTCTGGTGATCAACAAGAAGGACCTTGATCTGCCTCGACACCATCCGTCGAACCCCCCGTTAGTACGATTCGAGCCACGACAGCACGCTGGGCCAATCGAACAGAGCATCAACGCGAGAAGACTTTCAGCACATTCCCTCGATGCACTGTATCTCAACCAGGCCGTCAATCAGGTAAAGATTCAGTAATGGTAAAAGATTGAAACTGGTCCAATAATGCGGAATTCAACGCTCCGCGCCGGCCGTGCATACAGCCGGGGAATGCGTAGCAGACCCCCACAGCAATGCGGGGGCCTGAGACGCGCAGAATTTACTACTTGCCGGTGCGGGTACGGTAGAGCCGAACGGCCAGCGGAGCGAAGACCACGATCATTCCGACCGAGTAGAGAGTCGTCGCGAGTACCGGGTGCTGAAGCGGCCAGGCATGCACGCTGCTCGCGGGATTCGGATTGCCGAACAGGTTCCTGATGGCGGCCGAGAGCGAGCTGAGCGGATTCCAGTTCGCCACCTCACGCAGCCACGCCGGCATACCCGAGGTGGGGACGAAGGCACTCGACACGAAGGTCAGTCCGAGCATCATCAGCACCCCGAACTGCTGGACGCCCTCCGCGCTGCGGAAGACCATGCCGAGGCAGGCCATCCCCCAGTTGAGCGCGTAGGCGAAGAGCAGGATGAGGGCGAACCCCTCCACGGCGTGCGCGAAGTCGGTGTGGATGCGCCAGCCGATGGCGAGACCGGTCGCGGCCAGGACGATCACGGCGATGATCGTGGTCAGCAGGTCCGCGAGACTCTGCCCGGCCAGGACGCCGGCCCGGGACATCGGCAGCGACCGGAAGCGGTCGATGATCCCGTTGGACATGTCGTGGTTGACCGCCGTCGCGGTGCCGGTCGACGCCGAGGCCATGGTCATCGCGAACATGCCCGGAATCAGGTAGTCGTGGTAACTCACCCCGTTGGGCAGCGCGATGGCACCGCCCACGACGTAGGCGAACAGCAGGGTGAACACGACCGGGGTCAGTGTCACGTCGATCAGGGACTCGGGTTCGCTGAGCGTCCGGGCGAGGTTGCGGCGGGCGAGCACCAGGGTGTCGCCGATCACCTGGCGCACCTTGCCGATCGTGCCGGGGCCCGCGTCGAGGCGGCCGGGAGCAGCCGTGAGGGTGGTCATCTCGTGTTCTCCAATACAGACATACGGGAGCCTGGTCAGCCGGCCGCGGCCACGACGTCGTCCTCGCTGGCCGGCTCGTCCTGGGCGAGGGCCGAGTGCCCCGTGAGTGCCAGGAAGACGTCGTCCAGCGACGGACGCCGGACGGAGCAGTCGTCCAGTTCGATGCCCGACCTCAGCAGGGACCGGACCACGTCCGTCGCCAGACGGGGACGCGCGGTCACGGGGACCTGCACATGGCGCGTCTCGGGGTCGATGGTGGCGGGGCCGGTGCCGAAGCCGCCCAGCACCAGTGCGGCCGTGGCGAGATCGCCGCCGGCCGAGACGACGACCTCCAACTGGGCGCCGCCCAGGATGGACTTGAGTTCGCGGGGCGTCCCCTTGGCGATGGCCCGGCCGCGGTCGATGACCACGATCTGGTCCGCCAGCTGATCGGCCTCCTCCAGGTACTGCGTGGTCAGGAACAGTGTCGTGCCGTCGGCCACCAGGTCGCGGATGACGTCCCACATCACGTTGCGGCTGCGCGGGTCCAGACCGGTGGTGGGTTCGTCGAGGAAGAGGATCCGCGGGCGGGCCACGAGACTCGCGGCCAGATCGAGCCGGCGCCGCATGCCGCCGGAGTAGCCCTTGACGGGGCGGCCCGCCGCCTCGACCAGGTCGAACTCCGCCAGCAGTTCGTCGGCCCGCTCCTGGGCCGCGCGTCGCCGCAGGCCGGCCAGGCGCCCGATCATGACCAGGTTGTCCCGCCCGCCCTGGAACTCGTCGAGGGCCGCGTACTGCCCGGTCAGCCCGATGGCCCGGCGGACGGCCGCGGGGTCCTTGCTCACGTCGTGGCCGCCCACGCGCACCTGGCCGCCGTCCGGCTTGAGCAGGGTCGCGAGCACCCGCACGGTCGTCGTCTTGCCCGCACCGTTGGGCCCCAGCACCCCGACGACCGAACCCGCGGGCACTTCGAGGTCGACGCCCTTGAGGGCCTCGTAGTCGCCGAAGCGCTTGACGAGTCCTCGAACGCTGATGGCGATGTCGCCTCCAGGAGAGACAGACACGGATTTCTCCTCATGGGGTCGGAGTCAGGGGCGGTGCGACCGCTGCGCGGGGCCTTGCGACCGCGCTTGGATCCCGGATTGCTACTGTGCATCCCATAATTGATCCCGTCGGCAAGCCCGAATTATGCTCACCGGCCAGTGGTCACTTGCCAAACGGTAAGGGAATCACTTGCCAATCGTCAAGGAGAGGTCGACGTCATGGTCGCGCCATCAGCAAAGGACCAGGCCAGCAAGAAGGACGCCGGATCCTCCGGTTCGGGCAGCACCCGCGATCGGCTGCTCGCGGTGGCCACGGAGCTCTTCACGACCCAGGGGTACGGCGGCACGTCCCTGCGGGAGATCGCCGAGCGGCTCAATGTGAGCAAGGCGGCCATCTACTACCACTTCCGCACCAAGGAGGACATCGCCCGCGCCATCGTGGAGCAGATCATGGAGGTGAACGGCGGCATCGCCGACCGGCTCACCGTGGCGGGCAAGGACGCCGAGGCATGGCAGCGCGCCTTCGACCAGATCATCGAGATCGCCCTGACCCATCGCCGACTCTTCATGGTGTGGGACCGCAACGACGACGCGTTCCAGAAGCTGTTCGCCGACGACCCGGTGCTGGGACCCCAGATCGAGGCCCAGGGCGAGCCGCTCGCCGCGCTCTTCGCCGACGCGTCCCTGCCGCCCTCCGACCGCATCCGGCTGGGCTGCGCGTTCGGCGCCATGATGGGCCCGCTCGTGATGTACACGTCCTTCTACGAGGACCTGAGCACCGACGTGCTGCGCGAGCAGATCCGCACCACCGTCGCCACCCTGCTGAGCGACTGACCGCAGGCCCGCGCCGGGACGCGCACACGGACGGCGCACCGGCACGGGAACCCCGCCGATGCGCCGTCCGCGCCGTTGCCCGCGGCTGTCAGACCACGTCCAGCCGCTCCCCCCGGGCCTGGGCGGCGACCCGGGCGCGCAGCGCCTCCTCCGCCGTGTACTCGATGCGCCGGGTGGCGAGCCGGAGGACCGGCGGCGCCATCATCGAGGTGATCACCGCCACCAGCACCACGATCGTGTAGGACTCGGACGTCAGGACGCCCAGGCGCAGCCCCACCGAGGCCACCACGATCTCGATGACGCCCCGCGCGTTCATGCCGGCACCGACCGCGAGCGCCTCCCAGCGGCTGAGCCTGCTGAACCTGGCCCCGACGAACGCGCCGACGAACTTCCCGAGCACCGCCAGCGCGAGGACGATCAGGGCCACACCGAGAACCTCGGGCCGCCGCAGCGCGGTCAGGTCCACCCGCAGCCCCGCGGTGGCGAAGAACAGTGGCGCGAGCACGCTCATCACGAAGGCGCGCATCGGGGCCAGCCTGGACAGCTCGATCCCGCCCGACCGGCGCAGCATGATGCCGGCCACGAACGCGCCGAACACCGCTTCCAGGCCCATCGACTGGGTCGCGGCACTGCACAGCAGCACCGCGGCCACCGCCAACGCGACCGGTGCCCCGGAGCCGGGGGTGCGGCCGGTCATCCGCAGTGCCGTCCCCAGCAGCCGGTGCCCCACCGTCGCCGCCAGGAGGACGACCACCGCGAGCCACATCAGCGAGGTCGCGACCGTGGAGGCGTGCACACCGGTGGTGGCCATGGCGGAGACGGCCGACAGCAGGATCCAGCCGACGATGTCGTCGATCATGCCGGCCGCCAGGGTCAGCTGACCGACGTTGCGGTGCAGGAGGTTCATGTCGGCCAGCGTCTTGGTGATGACGGGTATCGCGCTGACGCACATGGCCACGCCGAGGAAGAGCGCGAACACATGGCGCTCCTTCACCGCCTCGCCGAGGAACGACTCCGGCACGTACCAGCCGGCCAGCACACCCAGGGCGAGCGGGACGACCAGCCCGACGAGACTGACGCCCAGTGCGGTACGCCCCCTGCGGCGCACCAGGCCGAGATCGAGCTCCATGCCGGTGACACCGACCAGGAGCAGCACCCCGACCTGTCCCACCGCGTCCAGGAGGTGGAACTGCTCCGGCTGCTGGGGCAGCAGCCAGTGGGAGAGGTCCCCGGCGACATGCGTGAGCACCGACGGTCCGAGGACCACGCCCACGCACAACTCCCCCACCACGGCGGGCAGTCCGACGCGGATCGCCAGCCGGCCGAACACCAGCGCCAGGAGCAGCAGCAGTCCGGCCTGGAGGAGGAGGACGAGCAGGGAATGAGCCGGGATCGGGGCCACCGGCGAGGCGATCGGCATGGCGCTCCTCTGCACAGGAAGGGTCGCGTACGGAGCGAACACCGTGGCATCGCCGATCGGAGGGTCGTTCGAGCGACAGCGGAGACGGGTTCCCGCCAGAACCCGAACCGGACAACTGACACATAGAGCACGCCCCGCCGGGTCCGACTACATCGAAAGTTACATCGGCACCGGTCCTACTGGTTCAAGTGAGGCAACCTTCAGAAGGCCCCGTTGCCCGCGACCTCTCCGACACATTAAGTTCAGGCCAGAGGTAATCCAGAACCGGTCTTATTGCTCCGGAAGGGACAGGTAAATGGAATTCAGACTGCTCGGCCCACTGGAAGTGATGCACGATCGTCAGCTATGCACGCCGCACGCCCCGAAAGTCAAGAAGGTATTAGCTCTGCTCCTGCTCAGGGCCAACCAGGTCGTCAGTCTCGACACGCTGATAGAGGAGTTGTGGGGGGACCAGTCACCACAGACCGCCATCACCACGACCCAGACGTACATCTATCATCTCCGCAGGTCACTGACGCGAGCGGTAGGTCCGGACAAGGCGGAGGAGATCGTCAGGACGGCCGCGCCCGGGTATGTCCTGAGCGTCGCGGATCACGCGGTCGACATCAAGCAATTCGACACCCTCATCGCTCGCGCGAAGGTTTCGGCAGCGGCTCAGGATTTCCGGGCGGCGGCCCAGTCCGCAAAAGACGCACTGGCCTTGTGGAGGGGTACGCCGCTGGCCGGAGTGGATTGCGGAAACGTGCTGCGCGGATATCTGGTGAACCTGGAGGAGCGTCATATTGAGGCTCTTGAATTGCGGGTCTCGGCGGAAATGAGGCTCGGGAACTACCGCGAGATGATCGCCGATCTCCGCTCGCTGGTGACCGTCCACCCGCTCAACGAGTGGTTCCACGGCCAGCTCATCGTGGCGCTGGACAAGGCGGGCCGCCGCAGCGAGGCGCTGCACGCCTACCAGAACGTGCGCGAGCTGCTGCGCCGCGAGCTCGGCCTGGAACCGTCGGCCGAACTGTGGCACCTGCACCAGGAGATCCTCGCCGCCGACTCCCGTGCCCGCAGCTCCCACCGGCGTCTGCCCGTGCCCCCGCGCGGTGTCGTCGGCCGCGCGTCCGCCCCCGTGCACTAGCCGTGAAGGAGAGGTCCATGTCACTGACCACCCCTCCCGCGTCCGGCGCACCGCCCGTCGAACCGGAGACGTTCCGCGCCATCATGGGCGCGCTGCCGACCGGCGTCACCGTCGTCACCACGCTCGACTCCCAGGGCGACCCGTGCGGCTTCACGTGCAGCGCCGCGTGCAGCGTGTCCCAGGATCCGCCCCTGCTGCTGGTCTGCGTCAACTCCCGCAGCCGGGTGCTGCGGGAGATGCTGGGCACCGGAGCGTTCGCCGTCAACGTGCTGCGCGCCAACCGCGAGTGGGTCTCCTCCCACTTCGCGTCCCGGGCCGAGGACCGTTTCTCCTCCGTCGCCTGGCAGCCGGCCGAGGCGCTGGGCCTGCCCTGGCTGCCGGACCACACCGTCGCCTACGCGGAGTGCCGGCTGGACTCGGCCATCACGGCGGGCGACCACACCGTGGTCATCGGCACGATCGTCGGCGGGGACGCCCTGCAGACCCGCGGACCCCTCATGTACTGGCGCCGCGAGTACGCCGGATGGCCGGGCCACGACGCACTGGGCTCGGGCCTCACCCTGGCGACCGAGGGATGACTCCCCCGACGCGGATGCGGTGTGCCGCTGCCGGATCGTCCGGCAGCGGCACACCGCATCCGCGGTTTCCTCAGAGAGTGGCCTGCACCTGCTGCGGCGAGACCGCCAGCAGATCGCGTATCTCGGTGCGCGGGTGGTCCTTCGCCCACTCGGCGACCACCTGCATGTTCTCGGCCGTCGGGCTGATGAACCGCTGCTCCGGCCGGTTGAGCCCCAGCGCTGGGAACATCCAGTCGGACTCCCGGACCCGCCCGAGCATGGTGTCGGCGGCCTCCTGCGCCGACACCCGGCCCTCGTCGACGGCGTCGCACTGGGCGACGAGCTCCTCGAACATCTCCGCGTTGAAGTCCGTCGGGCACCACAGCCCCGGGTACTTGCTGTCGTCCAGCGCGCGCAGCGGTTCGTCGTTCCCGGCCGCCTTGGCCGCCTTCAGGGCGTTGAGGAACCTCTTGCTGCCCACCGCGCTGCCGGTCACCCAGATCCGGAAGACGGCGTTCCAGAGGTCGTAGTTCTGGAAGCTGATGTACGAGGCGTTCACCAGCTTGTCGTTGTAGTCGAGCAGCCCCTGTTCCAGCCGCTCCACCGGCTCGAAGCGCTCCAGGGAGAAGTCGTCGTCCCGCAGGGCCTCCATCAGCCGCCAGGCCAGGGTGTTGATGAGCTCACAGGTGTTGGACAGACCCCGCGAGAACAGCGGGTCGATGAATCCCGCCGCGTGGGACATCAGGCACCACCGGTCGCCGACGGTCCGGGTGGACGAGTACTGCATACGGGGCGTGCGCACCCACTCGCGGGCGCTGCGGGCGCCGGCCAGCTGGCGCTCGACGGCCGGGAAGCGGCGCACGTGCTGCCAGAACTCGTCCTCCGCGGACAGCCCCGGCTGCTCCGGATAGCGCCGCTCGTCCACCTGGAGGCCGACGCTGCACAGCGGGTTGGTGGCGTCCGGGTGGTTGTCGAACGGGATGATCCAGATCCAGCCGCGGTCGAACATGTGGTGCAGGGTCCCGCTGTGCCAGGGCACCGGCGGCCGGTCCGCGGCCCCGTGCCGCAGATGGTCGTCGGCCGGCTCGACGCCGATCATGTGCGTGAAGATCGACCGGGCGTGGTGCTTGAGCCGGCTGGGCTCCTCGCGCAGGCTCAACTGGTCGGCGAGCGGCGAGCGGAAGCCGCTGGCGTCGACGAGGTAGCGGGCCTGGTAGGACGAGCCGTCCGCGCCGATCACCGTGACGCCGTCGTCGGCGAGGTCGACCTTGGCGACCCGGTAGTTCTGCCGGGCCTCGCAGCCGTACTTCAGGGCCACGTGGAACATGTACGCGTCGCTGTCCTGGCGGAAGAAGTGCGCCGCGTTCCCGGTGACCTCGAGCAGCCGGAACATGTTGGTCTCACGCGGGTCGGGCTCCTCACCGTCCCGGTGGATCATAAAACCGAAGTTGCTCTTCTGGCCGTGCGAGGAACCGACGTGCTTCTTCACGCTCTCGAAGCTGCCGAGGTGACCGATCTCGGGCACGTCGTAACGGTGTGAGAGAAGACGCAGAATGAACAGCGTCTGCCCGATGGTGGATTCCCCTACGGCAAAGCGTGGATGCTGGGCCCCGTCCAGCAGGAGCGTACGGAATCCATGCTTTGCGAGAATGGCACCGAGCATCGTTCCGGAGAGGCCGGTACCCACCACGGCCACATCGTACGTTCCTTCGTCGCGCCGCATATCTGCGTACCCCTTCGTTCGTTTCACCGGACCATGCCGATCCATGACGACGGCTGGCTCTCCCCAGTGCAGCAAGGGGCCCTCAAAGACCGCTCGAAGGCCGATCGTTCCGGCCCCGCAGGGGCACGCCGGCACCCGGGCGAGCCCCGTCGACCGGCCTTCGAAGCACCCTGGATCGCGCGGCAGCATTCTCGACTCCGGCCCGGTACGGAAGACACGGAAAAGCAGGTGCCGGGAAGCCCCAGCGGAGGGAGAGACGGTGCAAGGAATACCCGAGGGGCGCCGCGTCGTCATCACCGGAATCGGCGTGGTGTCCCCTGGCGGAATCGGCAGGAAACAGTACTGGGAACTCCTTACCTCGGGGCGTACGGCAACCCGCACCATCACGTTGTTCGACGCCTCGCCGTTCCGCTCGCGCGTCGCGGCGGAGTGCGACTTCGACCCGATTGCGGCCGGTCTCACCCGGCGGCAGATCAGGCAGTGGGACCGGACCACCCAATTCGCCGTGGTGGCCGGAAAGGAGGCTCTGGAGGACAGCGGAGTTCTCGGCCAGTCCGATCCCCACCGCACCGGCGTCATGATGGGCACCGCCTGCGGCAGCACCATGAGCCTGGACAGCGAGTACGCGCTCGTCAGCGACGAGGGCAAGTCCTGGCTCGTCGACGAGTTCCACGGTTCGCCCTATCTCTACGACTACTTCGTCCCCTCCTCCATGGCCGCCGAGCTCGCCTGGATCGCCGAGGCGGAGGGCCCGGTGGGCGTGGTGTCGACGGGCTGCACCTCCGGCATCGACGTCCTCGGGCACGCCGCCGACCTGATCCGGGAGGGCCACGCCGACGTGATCACCACGGGCGCGTCGGACGCCGCGATCTCCCCCATCACCGTCGCCTGCTTCGACGCCATCAAGGCGACGACCGCACGCAACGACAGCCCGGAGACGGCGTCCCGGCCCTTCGACCGCACCCGCAACGGCTTCGTGCTCGGCGAGGGCTGCGCCGTCTTCGTCCTGGAGGAACTGGAGCACGCCCGCCGCCGGGACGCCCACGTCTACGCCGAGATCTCGGGCCACGCCTCCCGCTGCAACGCCTACTCCATGACCGGGCTGAGCGACGAGGGACTGGAGATGGCCGACGCGATCACGACCGCGCTGGACATGGCCCGGCTGGCCCCGTCCGACATCGACTACGTCAACGCGCACGGCTCCGCCACCAAGCAGAACGACCGGCACGAGACCAACGCCCTCAAGCTGAGCCTGGGCGCGCACGCCTACGGCACCCCGGTCAGCTCGATCAAGTCGATGATCGGGCACTCGCTCGGAGCCATCGGCGCCCTGGAGACCGCGGCCTGCGCCCTGGCCGTCGAGCACTCGGTCGTCCCGCCGACGGCCAACCTGCACGAGCCGGACCCCGACTGCGACCTGGACTACGTACCCCTGGTGGCCCGGGAGCAGGAGGTCGGCACGGTCCTCAGTGTCGCCAGCGGCTTCGGCGGGTTCCAGAGCGCGCTGGTCCTCAACAAGCCGCAGCGGAGGAAGGGGTGAGCGGCTCGGGGCCGCGGTCCGTGATCACCGGCATCGGGGTCGTCGCTCCGACCGGGCTCAGCACCGGCGACTGGTGGGCGGCCGTGCTGCGCGGCGAGAGCGGCATCCGCCGGATCACCCGCTTCGATCCGTCCGACTACTCGGCCACGGTCGCCGGTGAGATACCGGAGTACCGCACCACCGACCGGCTGCCCAGCCGCCTGCTGCCGCAGACGGACCGGATGACACGTCTCGCGCTCATCGCCGCCGAGGAGGCCCTCTCCGACGCGGGCGCGGAACCCGCCACGATGCCCGACTTCGCGTGCGGTGTCGTGACCGCGGCCTCCGCGGGCGGTTTCGAGTTCGGGCAGAAGGAACTGGAGGCCCTGTGGTCCAAGGGCGGCAGGTACGTCAGCGCGTACCAGTCGTTCGCCTGGTTCTACCCGGTCAACACCGGGCAGATCTCCATCCGGCACGGGCTGCGCGGCCCCGGGAGCGCGGTGGTGGCCGATCAGGCCGGCGGCCTGGACGCCATGGCCAAGGCCCGGCGCCACATACGCTCCGGAACCCCGCTCATGGTCACGGGCGGGGTCGACGGGTCCCTGTCCCCGTGGAGTTGGCTGTGCATCATCCGCTCCGGCCGGGCCAGCGAGTCCTCCGACCCGCGCCGCGCCTATCTGCCCTTCGACCGCCGTGCGGAGGGGGCGGTCGTCGGTGAGGGCGGGGCCCTGTTCGTCATGGAGGGACGGGAGCAGGCACGGGAGCGCGGTGCGCACCACCGGTACGGCGAGATGGCCGGGTACGCCTCGACGTTCGATCCACGCCCCGGATCGGGGCGGCCACCGGGACTGCGCAGGGCGGTCGAACTGGCCCTGGCGGACGCCCGGACGGCGCCCGCGGACATCGACGTGGTCTTCGCCGACGCGTCCGGCGTGCCCGAACTCGACCGGATCGAGGCCGAGGTGATCGCCGAGGTGTTCGGCCCGCGGGCCGTCCCGGTGACCGCGCCCAAGACCATGACGGGCCGGCTGCTGGCGGGCGGTGCCCCGCTGGACGTCGCCGCCGCACTGCTCTCCCTGCGCGACGGCGTCGTCCCGCCCACGGTCCACGTCGACACCCCCGCCCACGAGGACCTGCTCGACCTCGTGCGGGACGAACCGCGCGAGCAGCCGCTGTCCACCGCCCTCGTCGTCTCCCGCGGCCTGGGCGGCTTCAACTCCGCGCTGGTCGTCCGCTCCACCCCGTGACGTCCGGCCCCGTCACCCACCGGTGCGCGGCCCCGACCCCCTCACCCGGAAAGGAAACCCCCATGACCTCGTTCGAGATCAAGGACCTGGTACAGCTGCTGCGCGAGTGCGCGGGCGAGGACGAGGAGGTCGACCTCGACGGCGACATCCTCGACCTGGACTTCACCGACCTCGGCTACGACTCGCTCGCTCTCTTCAACACGGTGAGCCGCATCGAGCGCGACTACTCCGTCGAACTGCCCGACGACGTGGTCGCCGAGATCAGGACGCCCCGCCAACTGGTGGACCTGGTCAGCACCGGGCTCACCGAGCGGGTGTGACCTCCCGCTCCTACCGCTCGTCGCCCAGGCACCGCCAGGCCGCACGCGGACGGCGGTGCCTGCCGACGACTTCTTCCGAGGGAGACAGCGATGTGTGGCATCACAGGATGGATCGACTTCGAGCGCGACCTGACGCACGAATCGGCCCGGGCGGGTGCGATGACGGGGACCATGGCCTGTCGCGGGCCCGACGCCGAGGGACTGTGGATCGACGGCCACGCGGCGCTCGGCCACCGGCGTCTCGCCGTGATCGACCTGGAGGGCAGCCGCCAGCCCATGACGGCCGAGGACGACGAGGGGCGCACGCTCGCCTCGCTCACCTTCTGCGGCGAGATCTACAACTACCGTGAGCTGCGCGCCCAGTTGACGACCCTGGGCCATCGGTTCCGGACCGCGGGCGACACCGAGGTGGTGCTGCGCGGCTATCTCCAGTGGGGCCCGGAACTGGCCGAGCGGCTGAACGGCATGTTCGCCCTCGCGATCTGGGACACCCGCACCGAGGAACTCCTGCTGCTGCGCGACCGGATGGGAGTCAAACCCCTCTTCTACCTGCCCACCGAGCACGGCGTCCTCTTCGGTTCCGAGCCCAAGGCGATCCTGGCCAACCCCCTGGCGCCGCGCCGGGTGTCGGCCGAGGGACTGTGCGAGATCCTCGACATGGTCAGGACCCCCGAGGCCGCCGTCTTCGCCGGCATGCACGAGGTACGGCCCGGTCAGATGGTCCGGGTCGGCCGGCAGGGGCTGCGCAAGCACACCTACTGGCGCCTGGAGGCCCGCGAGCACACCGACGACCTGCCCACCACCATCGCCACGGTACGGGAGCTCCTCGAGGACGTCGTCGCCCGCCAGCTGGTCTCCGACGTACCGCTGTGTCTGCTGCTCTCCGGCGGCCTCGACTCCTCCACCGTGACCGCTCTCGCCGCCCGCGCCTCGGCGGCCCGCGGACGGGGAGCCGTACGGTCCTTCTCCGTCGACTTCGCGGACGCGGCCGACCGATTCCAGCCCGACGCGGTGCGCGGCATGCGCGACACCCCCTTCGTGCACGACGTGGTGGACCACGTCGGCACGCGGCACACCGAGGTCGTGCTGGAGAGCGCCGAGCTGAGCGCGCCGACCCTGCGCGCCTCGGTGCTGCGCGCCGTGGACCAGCCGCCCGCGTTCTGGGGCGACATGTGGCCGTCGCTGTACCTGCTGTTCCGCTCCGTGAAGCAGCACTCCACCGTGGCCCTGTCCGGCGAGGCGGCGGACGAACTCTTCGGCGGCTACCGCTGGTTCCGCAACCCCGCCGCGGTCCGCGCCGACACCTTCCCCTGGCTGACCTCGGGCTCCGCCCGCTACTTCGGCGGTCTGGCACTGCTGGACAAGGGCTTCCTCGACAAGCTCGACCTCACCGGCTACCGCCAGGACCGCTACCAGGAGGCGCTCGCCGAGGTGCCGTGGCTGCCCGGCGAGAGCGCGGACGACCGGATGATGCGCAAGGTCGGCTATCTCAACCTGACGCGCTTCGTGCAGACCCTGCTGGACCGCAAGGACCGGATGAGCATGGCCGTCGGCCTGGAGGTCCGGGTGCCGTTCTGCGACCACCGGCTCGTCGAGTACGTCTTCAACACCCCGTGGGCGATGAAGTCGTTCGACGGGCGGGAGAAGAGCCTGCTGCGGGCGGCGGCCTCCGACCTGCTGCCCCGTTCGGTGCTCGACCGCGTCAAGAGCCCCTACCCGGCCACCCAGGACCCGGTCTACGAACAGGCCCTGCGCACCGAGCTGGCCGACGTGCTCGCCGCCCCGGACTCCCCCGTGGCCCCGCTGCTGGACCGGTCGCGTGCGGCGCGGATGCTGGCCGGGCCGCTGGGCGACGTCAGCCGGCCGTACGACCGCGGGAGCCTGGAGATGGCGCTGTGGCTCAACGCCTGGCTCACCGAGTACGACGTCACCCTCGACGTGTGAGGCGCGCGGTGACGGAGACACGGACCGACTTCTGCATCGTCGGCGGCGGGCCCGCCGGACTGACCCTCGCTCTGCTTCTGCTGCGTTCCGGCGCCCGCGTCACCGTCGTGGAGAAGCTCCGGTCGCTGGAGCGCGAGTACCGCGGGGAGATCCTCCAGCCGGGCGGCCAGCAACTCCTGGACGCGCTGGGAGTCCTGAAGGGCGCGCGGGCCCGGGGCTGCCACGAGCACGACCGCTTCCTGCTGGAGGAGAAGGGCCGGATCCTGATCAACGGCGACTACCGCCGGCTGCCCGGTCCCTTCAACTGCCTGCTCAGCATCCCGCAACGGCACATCCTGGAGGAACTGCTGGAGCAGTGCTCCCGGTACGCCGGGTTCGCCCACCTCGGCTCCACCCGGTGCTCCGCGCTGATCTCGGACACCCGCCAGCGGGTACGGGGCATCCTCGGCCGCGGGCCGCGCGGCGATCTGATGGTGCACGCCCGCTGTGTCATCGGCGCGGACGGCCGGTACTCGAAGGTGCGGCAACTGGCCGGGGTGGGCTACGACCGGTTCGAGGCCTTCGACCAGGACGTGCTCTGGTTCAGGCTGTCCTGCGAGGGTCCCGTGCCGTCGGACGTGCGGATCTTCCGGGCCGGGGGCAACCCCGTCCTGGCCTACGCCTCCCATCCCGGGCACCTCCAGATCGGCTGGACCCTCCCGCACCGGAGGTACAAGGAACTCGCGGCACAGGGGCTGGAGCACATCAAGGCACGGCTCGGCGCGGCCGTACCGGATCAGGCGGAGCGGATCGACGCGGAGATCACCTCGTTCCGGGATCTCTCGCTGCTCGACGTCTTCTCCGGTGTGGCCCGGGAGTGGACACGGCCCGGACTGCTCCTCATCGGGGACAGCGCGCACACGCACGGCCCGATCGGGGCCCAGGGCATCAACCTGGCCGTCCAGGACGCGGTGGCGGCGCATCCCGCCCTGCTCGCGTCGCTGCACGACGGTGAGGACGGGGCCGAGCCGCTGCGGCGGTACGTGACGGGCCGTCGGCGGGACGTGCAGCGGATCATGAGGATCCAGACGATGCAGGGCAAGGCGATGCTGTCGGCCGGGGGCCTCGCGTCGGTGGTCCGCCCGAGGATGGCGGCCCTCGTCTCCCGGACCCCGGCCTACCGGGCCGTGTTCGACCGACTGGCCTTCGGCAATCGGGAGATCGTGGTCCGCGAGGAGCTGTTCTACCCCTCCGCGGCGACCTGAACCGTGTTCACCGTCCACGCCGCCGGGAGCGGGACGGCAACAGGTCCCGGTCGAGTTCGCGCTCCAGCGGGCTCAGCGGCAGATCCGGGCACAGCCGCTCGGGGTGACCGGCCGGCGGACGGGCGAGAGGAGCCGGCGGGGCCCCCTCCTCCTGCCTTCGCCGCAGTTCCGCCATCGCCTCCAGGGCGTGGGGAGCCGGCAGATGGAGGAATCCGAGAGCCACGAAGGAGCGCACGAGAGCCCAGGCGAACGTCCTCAGGACCGTTCCGCGAGGTGAGAACCCGGCCATGCCCACTCCCCTGTCGTCGGTCGGTCACGCACACGCACAGCGTGGCGACCCCCCGTCGGGGACGGCTGGACGATCGTCAGCGGCTCGCTAGAGCCCGGCCGTTCGGGCGGGCACCGGTTCCGCCGCGCGGGGACCCGTCCGCGCGGCCGGCGCAGAGCATCGGAGGAGTTCGGATGGACGAGGCACTCAGCAGGGACGACGGCCCGGCCGACGGGGAGGAGCCGGTGCAGGCACCGCCGCTCCTGCTCGCCGGGGTCGACGACGGCGAGCCCGAGCCGCACATCTGCCGCGGCATCGACTGAGGGCGCACGGAGTCAGGGCCGGTCCGCAGCGAACCATGTGCGCAGCGCGCGCTCCAGCGCGGCGGCGTCCGCGGTGCCCTCGGATCCCGCGGCCCAGGCGATCACCCCGTCGGGCCGCACCAGCAGCGCGGACAGACCGTCGTACTCGATCGCGGCCGCGCGGGTGACGCGAAGGGTGCCGGACCAGGGCCGGGCCGTTCGCTCCACCTCGGGTTGCCCGGTGTGGACGAGGACGGCGTGTCCTTGCTCGGTGAGCCGGGCGAGGGTGGTCGTGTCCGTTCCGGCGGTCGTGTCCGTCCTCAGGCGCACGTCGGGGCAGTGGGTACCGGTCAGCCGGTGCGCGTCCGGGCCGGCGTGGGGCAGGGCGTAGCGCGTGTCGAGGCCGCTGAGGAGCCGGCCGAAGTACCGGTTGACCTCGGGGATGTCCATGAGGTCGGAGACGATGTCCCGCAGGGCGTCGGTGTGCGGGCCGGGCCGCATCAACGCGGACTGCGCCCGCGTGTTGTGCAGGGTGGCCTCCGCGACGGGACGGCGCTCGGCCGTGTAGCTGTCCAGCAGTCCCTCGGGGGCCGTTCCCCGCAGGGTCGCCGCGAGCTTCCAGCCGAGGTTGGCGGCGTCGAGCAGGCCCAGGGTCAGCCCCTGGCCGCCGTTGGGCGAGTGGACGTGCGCGGAGTCGCCGGCCAGCAGCACCCTGCCGCTGCGGTACGACGGGACGAGGCGGGCCTGGTCGGTGAAGCGCATGGCCTGGTGGACCGCGGTGACCTCGACGTCGGCCCCCGTCACACGGCGGAGACTGGCCTCCAGCTCCCGGGCGGTGACCGGGGCCCGGGGGTCGGTGCGCACGTCCTCGAAGTCGAAGGTGCCGACCATGCCCGGGGCGTGGAACAGGGTGCCGGTGGGCGTCCGTCCCGTCGGCGGCAGCCCGGCGGGACAGACGACGTCGGCGTGCGCCCGGCGGGCGACCATGAGGGGCTCGGTTCCGGGGAAGGGGAACCCGGTCAGCTTGCGGACGGCCGACCTTCCCCCGTCGCAGCCGACGACGTACGGGGCGTCGAGGTGTCGCACCCCGCCCGGGGTCCGGCAGGTGACGGTGACCCGATCCGCACGCTGCTCCACCCCGGTCACCACGTGTTCCCGGTCGGTCCGGACGCCCAGGCCCGCCGCGTGATCGGCGAGAATCCGCTCCAGATCCGGCTGCCAGATCAGTGCGCCCGCCCGCTCCGGCTCCTCCTGCAGCTCCTGGTCGATCTTGTGGATCCAGGCAAAGTGGCCCTTCTCGCTGCCGTGGTCGCGCCTGCGGTCGGTGAGACCGCCGGGCTGATGCGCCCGCAGCGGCTCGCCGAGGCCGCGGCGCCGGAGTGCCTCGGCCGCCAACGGACCGATGCCGCGCGCTCTGGGCTCCTCGGAGGGCCGGGCCAGCCGTTCCACCACCAGTGGCCGTGCGCCGTGCAGGCTCAGTTCGGCGGCCAGCATCAGTCCCACCGGCCCGGCTCCCACCACGATGACCTCGGCGTCCATCTTCCCTCCTCAGACGACTGGTTCCCACGATGAGCGGGCGGACCCCGAGCACCGCACGGAACCGGTCATCTTCACCCTGGCGGGGATCGCACGGGACCTTTGACCGAGCACCAAACAGAAAATGTGCCGACCGTGGGGTCGGCACATGGTGTGTGCGAGATGAGTGAGTGTCCGAGGGGGGACTTGAACCCCCACGCCCGATAAAGGGCACTAGCACCTCAAGCTAGCGCGTCTGCCATTCCGCCACCCGGACCAGGTGTCTGCCGCCTTGACGGGGGTGTTCCCCGCGGCGACACGCACAACAATACCAAGCTTTCGGAGTGCCTTTCACCTGCGTTTCCGTCCGGTCAGGGGCCGTGGCGACAGTATTCTGTATACTGTTTGCCATCCAACGGCCCCGGCTCGGAGGCGACATGGAAGCTCTGGAATCCGCAGTGGTACTGGGCATGGCAGACCAGGCACCCGACGGCATAGTGATCATCGACAGCGAGGGGCTGATCCGCTACTGGAACCGGGGGGCGGAGCGAATCTTCGGGTTCCCGGCGGCCGACGTGGCGGGCCGGAGCCTGGACGTCATCATTCCCGAGCGGCACCGCAAGCGGCACCAGGAAGGCTTCGACGCGGCCATGGCCCGCGGGTCCAGCAAGTACGGGGACGCGGACCTGCTGAACGTGCCGGCGCTGGCGGCGGACGGGCGCAAGCTCTCCATCGAGTTCAGCGTGGTGCTGCTGTCGGGCCCCGACGGGAGCCCCTACTGCGGCGCGGTCATCCGGGACGTCACCGCGCGGCGCGAGCGGGAGCGGGAGCTGATGCGGCGCCGGGCCGAGGCCACGGCGGTCTGAGCCCCGCGGGGCACCGCGAAGCGGCCGTGACCCGCGGGTCACGGCCGCTTCGCGTCGGCTTCCCGTCAGACGATGACTCCGCTCTCCTTCAGCCGGCCGATGGTCTCCTCGTCGTAGCCCAGCTCGACCAGCACCTCGGAGCTGTGCTCGCCCAGCAGCGGGGCGCCGACGATCTCCGGCTTGAAGGAGGAGAACTTCACCGGACTGCCGACCGTCAGGTACGTGCCGCGGCCCTTCTGCTCGACCTCGACGACCGTGCCGCTGTTGCGCAGGTCCTCGTCGTAGGCGATCTCCTTCATGCTCATCACCGGCGCGCAGGGCACCTCCCACTCGCGCAGGATGTCGACCGCCTCGTACTTGGTCTTGTCCGCGAGCCACTTCTCGATCTCCTCGAAGATCTCGAAGATGTGCGACTGGCGGGCGCGCGCGGTGGCGTACTCCGGGTCCTCGGCCCACTCGGGGTGGCCGATCACCTCGGCGGTGCGCTTCCAGTTCTGCTCCTGGACCGTGAAGTAGATGTACGCGTTCGGGTCGGTCTCCCAGCCCTTGCACTTGAGGACCCAGCCGGGCTGGCCGCCGCCGCCCGCGTTGCCGCCGCGCGGGACCACGTCGGTGAACTCGCCGTTCGGGTACTGCGGGTACTCCTCCAGGTGGCCGACCCGCTCCAGGCGCTGCTGGTCGCGCAGCTTGACCCGGCACAGGTTGAGGACGGCGTCCTGCATGGAGACGGAGACCTTCTGGCCCCGGCCGGTCCGCCCGCGGTCGATGATCGCGGTGAGGATGCCGATCGCCAGGTGCATCCCGGTGTTGGTGTCGCCGATGGCGGCGCCGGAGATGGTGGGCGGGCCGTCCCAGAAGCCGGTGGTGGAGGCGGCGCCGCCCGCGCACTGGGCGACGTTCTCGTAGACCTTGAGGTCGTTCCAGGACGACTGGTCGTTGAAGCCCTTGACCGAGCCGAAGATCAGGCGCGGGTTGAGCTCCTGGATGCGCTCCCAGGTGAAGCCCATGCGGTCCAGGGCGCCGGGGGCGAAGTTCTCCACCAGCACGTCGGCGTCCTTGATGAGCTTCTCCAGGACCTCCTTGCCCTCGGCGGTCTTGGTGTTGATGGCGAGGGAGCGCTTGTTGCTGTTGAGCATCGTGAAGTAGAGCGCGTCCAGGTCCTCGATGTCCCGCAGCTGACGGCGCGTCACATCGCCGCCGTTGGGGCGCTCCACCTTCAGGACGTCGGCGCCGAACCAGGCCAGCATCTGCGTGCAGGCGGGACCGGCCTGGACCCCGGTGAAGTCGATCACCTTGATTCCGGCGAGCGGCTTTTCACTCATGTGTGCTTCCTTTTCGTGAAGTTGTGCGGTCTGGGAGGTCTGGGAGATCCAGGCGTTCACTTCTTGGCGGGCGTGATGTTGCCGACGGTGATGCCCTTGGGGTTCAGGTGCGAGATGTGGCCGCTCTCGGTGCCGGCCGAGGGGTCGATCACGCAGTCGATGAGTGCGGGGCCGCCGGAGGCGAGGGCCTCGGTGAGGGCCGCGGTGACCTCGGCGGGCGTCGTGGCCCGGTACCCCTTGCCGCCGAACGCCTCGATGAGCAGGTTGTGACGGGCCGCCGACATGAGCGTGGTGGGCGAGGGCGCGTCGTCGTACGGGTTGGTGTCGTCGCCGCGGTAGACCCCGCCGTTGTTCATGATCACGGTGACGACGGGCAGCTTGTAGCGGCAGATCGTCTCGATCTCGATCCCGCTGAACCCGAAGGCGCTGTCCCCCTCGATCGCCACGACCGGGGCGCCGCTCTCGACGGCGGCGGCGATGGCGTAGCCCATGCCGATGCCCATCACGCCCCAGGTGCCGCTGTCGAGGCGGTGACGCGGCACGTGCATGTCGATGACGTTGCGCGCGATGTCCAGGGCGTTGGCGCCCTCGTTGACGATGTACGTCTCCGGGTGCGCGCGTACGACGTCCCGTACGGCCTTCAGGGCGCCCATGAACTGCATCGGGTGCGGGTCGGCCTTCAGGCGCTCGGCCATCTTGGCGACGTTCTGCGCCGAGCGCGCCACGAGTTCCTCGCGCCAGGCCGAAGGGGCCGTGATCTGGCCGGGTTTGGTGCGTTCGGCGAGCGCGTCGAGCACCGACTCGATGTCCCCGACGAGGGGCGCGGCGATGGGCTGGTTGCTGTCCATCTCCTTGGGGTCGATGTCGATCTGGACGAACCTGGCGTCCGGGTTCCAGCCCTTCTGGCCGTGGCCGAGAAGCCAGTTGAGACGGGCGCCGATCAGCATCACGACGTCGGCCTTCTTCAGCGCGAGCGAGCGCGCGGTGGCGGCCGACTGCGGGTGGTCGTCGGGCAGCAGGCCCTTCGCCATCGACATCGGGACGTAGGGGATGCCGGTGGACTCGATGAACTGCCGTACCTTGGCGTCCGCCTGGGCGTACGCGGCGCCCTTGCCCAGGACCACCAGCGGGCGTTCGGCGGACGCCAGCAGCTCGATCGCGCGGTCCACGGCCTCCGGCGCCGGGAGCTGGCGCGGGGCGGGGTCGACCAGGCGGCTCAGCGTCCGGTCGCCCTCCGCCTTGGGCAGGATGGCGCCGAGCACCGCGGCGGGGATGTCGAGATAGACACCGCCGGGGCGCCCGGAGATCGCGGTGCGCAGGGCGCGGGCGATGCCGCGTCCGATGTCCTCGACCCGGCTCACCCGGTAGGCGGCCTTCACGAAGGGCTGCGCGGCGGCGAGTTGGTCCATCTCCTCGTAGTCGCCCTGCTTGAGGTCGACGAGGTGGCGCTCGCTGGAGCCGGAGATCTGGACCATGGGGAAGCAGTTGGTGGTCGCGTTCGCCAGCGCGACCAGGCCGTTGAGGAAGCCGGGGGCCGAGACCGTGAGGGCCACGCCGGGCTTCTTGTTGAGGTAGCCGGCGATGGCGGCCGCGTGTCCGGCGTTGCTCTCGTGGCGGAAGCCGATGTAGCGGATGCCCTGCGCCTGGGCGAGCCGGGCCAGGTCGGTGATCGGGATGCCGACCACCCCGTAGATGGTGTCGACGTCATTCATCCTGAGCGCGTCGACGACCAGGTGGTACCCGTCGGTGAGCTCGGTCGGAACGTCGGCTGCTGCCGCGGTCTCCAGGGTCGAGGGAGCGGTCATGGTCCGAGGTCCTCCTTGGGCAGGTCCTGCCGGAGCGGCTACTTCTCTCACCATCCGCAGCGCGTTCGTCCGCGTCCAAGACCCATCGGCGACCAGCCGATAAACGGCGTCTATCGAGGGCTGGTCAGGAGCCCGGGAACGGCCTTGATAGACGTCTGCTATCGGCCGTTCGCCAGCGGGTATTGGACGTCTCCCGGGTGCCGCCGCACGCTCGCAGAGGATGTTCGTCAGGGCTGTGCGAGGAGGTGGGGTCATGGCTGTTCCGGCCGCGGCATCCGTGCGGGACGCGGACCGGTACCGGCCCCCGGAGGTCACGGGTCTCGCCGGCCTCCTCGACCGGCACGTACGGGAACGCCCCTACGCCCGGGCCCTGGTGGCCGGTGGGGCAGGCGAGCGGGTCCCGCTGTCGTACCGGACGCTCGCGGCCCTGGCCGACACCGTGGCCGCACGGCTCCGCGGGGCGGGGCTGGGAAGCGGTGACGCGGTCGGGCTGATCTGTGCCAACACCACCGAGTTCGTCGTCGGGTTGCTCGGTGCGGCGCGGGCCGGGCTGGTCACGGCGCCGCTGGACCCGGCACTGCCCCCGCCCCAACTGGCTTCCAGACTGTCGGCGTTGGGGGCGAGGTCCGTGCTCATCGGCCCATCCGTGCCCGACGGCATGACCCTTCCGGTGCCCGCGTGGCCGCTGCGCGTGGACGTGTCGCGGGCGGAAGCGGCCGCGGTGGGCCTGGAACCCGGGGTGTGCGAGCAGACCCATGTCGTGGGCGCCGCAGGTGAGTTGTCCCCGCAGGACGCTGTCGTGCTGTTCACCGCCGGCACCACCGACCGGGCGAAGATGGTCCCGCTGACCCACGCCAACGTGGCCGCCTCCCTGCGGAACATCTGCGCCACCTACGAGTTGGGGCCCGGCGACGCCACGGTCGCGGTGATGCCGTTCTTCCACGGCCACGGGCTGTTCGCGGCGCTGTTGTCCTCCCTGGCGAGCGGGGGCTGTGTGCTGCTGCCCGAGCGCGGGCGGTTCTCGGCGGGCACGTTCTGGGACCAGATGCGGGCCGTGGGCGCCACGTGGTTCACGGCGGTGCCGGCCATCCACGAGATCCTTCTGGACCGTTCGGAGCGGGAGCATCCCGGCGCGCAGGCACCGCCGTTGAAGTTCGTACGCAGTTGCAGCGCGCCCCTCAACACGGCGACGCAGCGGGCGCTGGAGCGGACGTTCGGCGCGCCGCTGCTGTCCGCGTACGGGATGACGG
>NZ_RSAJ01000629.1 GCF_003933965.1 Streptomyces sp. RP5T | reverse complement strand
GACCTGTTCGGGGCCGAGGCGCCCGGAGTCGTCGAGGTGGACGGCGCAGGCGGTGGTCGTGTCGACGATCCGCTCCAGCACGGCGACGATCTCGTCGGCGCCCTCCGAGTGCCGGGCGAGCGCGGGGAGTTCGGCGGCGGCGAGGGCGATGGCGGTACGGGCCTCGGCGAGCGCCCGGTACGCCTCGCGGCGCAGGGTCCAGCGCAGGGCACGACCCTCCTCGAAGGGCGTGTCCTTCGCAGATGTGTGCCATACGGCGGAATCGGCGCGCGGTCTGCGGAGCCCCGCCGTCTCGGGCCGCTCGGTCTCCCGCAGGACATGCGCGAGGTACGCCTGCGCGGCCCCGCCCGCCGCGGCCAGCCGGGACCGCACCGTCCCGCCCCGCTGCCCCGGCATCGGCAGGTGCCCCACGATCAGGACGATGGCGCAGGCGAGCAGGGTCTCGGTGATGCGGCCGGCGGATGCCTGGGGCTCGCCGCCGACCATCACGAGCGCCAGGACGAGGACCGTGACGACGGCGGTCTGCGCGGCGAAGTGCCGGGTGGCCACGGGTAGGAGGGCCCCGCTGACGGCGACGAGCGCGATGAGCCCTTCGGGCCGCGGCAGCACGAGCGCGAACCCGGCGAAGACCAGCGCGCCCAGGACGGTCCCGGCGGCCCGGCACAGCACCCGGGAGGCGAGCGGTCCGAGGTCGGGCTTGACGAGGAAGACGGCGGTGGCGGGCAGCCAGTACCAGTGCGCGTGCTCCCCGTACCAGTGGGAGTGGTGCAGGGCCTGCGCCACGGCGACGCTGACCCCGAAGCAGAGGGCGACCCGCAGTCCGTACTCCCGCCCGCCGGCCCCGAAGACGGAGCGCAGCAGGTCCCGGGCGGTGAGCCGGCGCGTGTGCAGATCCCCGCCCCGCCCGCGGTCGAACGCCTCGGCGGCCCGCAGCAGCGCGTCGTCGAGCGCCCGCAGTGCGGGCCCGGACCGGTGGGGCGCGGGCAACGGCCCGGTGTGCGTGTTCTCCCGTACGGCGGTGGCGAGCCGCCGGGGCCCCGCGGAGGCGCGTCCGGGCACCGCCTCCTCCGCCCAGGCGAGCGCGGTGGCCGCCTCGGCGAGCGGCAGCGCGGCCGCGTACTGCGCGTGCAGCCGCCGTTCGGCGGCCGAGCTGGCGTACCGGCGCAGCCGGGGCCCGGTGAGCGCGTCCTGGGCGTGGTCGAGGGCGGCGGTGAGCGCGACGCGGCGGGTGGTGGCGTGCGCACCGCCCACGGCGTCGAGCAGGTCGGCGACGGCGTCGTACACCTCGGCGACGGCCTCCCGCTCGCCGTCGAACCGGAAGTCCCCGGCAAGGGCGCCGGGGGTGGGCAGCGCCAGCCGCAGCGCGAGCAGCCAGCAGGCCCCGCCGAGATAGGCGACGGCCCGTAGCCACCCTTCGTCCGGCAGCGGCATGCCGGCCCCGATCGCCGAGGCGACGAGCAGTTGGGTACCGGCCGCGGAGGCGACGGGCCCGACGGCGCTGACGCCGCCGGCGACCAGTCCGACGAGGGTGAGTACGACGGTGAGGGACACGGCTCCCATGTGCTCCCCCGCGTACGTCCCGGCGACCATGCCGACCGCGCCCGCGAGGGCGGGGACCCCGATCCTCTTCACGGAGACCCGGCGGCTGCCGGGCCGGTCGTTGATTCCGGCCAGCATGGCGGCGATGGCGGCGACGACACCGACGGAGGTCTGCTCGACGAGCACGGCGGCGAGCAGCAGGGGCCCGGCGGACAGGGCCCCCCGCGCGACCGCGTTCCAGGGGATCGGCCCCCGCTGGGCACGGAGGGCGTGAGCGAGCCAGGGCGGTGGGGCGAGTGACACGGGGCTCCTGTCGTCTGGTCGAGGCGGGGTGTGCCTCCGGGCGACGGTGGCCGGGCGGTGGGCTGTGGTGTCCACGGTAAATCCCGTTCTTGGACGGGTCGGGACGCTCGTGTTACCCGCACGTGAAGATGCATGCAAAAGCCACGTTCTTTATGAACGCAACCCGGTCGAGACCCTGTTCGAGGCCCGGGAACCGCTCAGCCCGCGACCCTGTCGAACAGCTCCCGCAGCTCCTCGACCGCGCGCACGGCCGACCCGGGTGCGGCCGTCAAGGACGCGACGATCCGGTCGACGCCCCGCAGCCCGGCCCGTTCCAGCAACCGCTTCTCGTTCGTCACCCATTCCCCGCGCGCCGCCAGCACCGAGTGCCCCATCTGCACGGCGGCCGTGGCGACGGCACCGGCGGTCTCGGTGAGGCGCCCGGCCGGGGCGTGGCCCGCCTCGGCGTAGGCGAGGGTGAGGTGGGCGGTGTCGCGCCAGCGGGCGGCCGCGGAGACGCGGAGCCTTTCCGGGTAGGCCGCCGGTCGGGGCAGGTCGCCCCTGAGGACCCGGTTGATCGCGAGTTCGGCCACGATCAGGTAGGTCGGGATGCCGGCGAGATGGAACAGCAACGGCTCCACCCGGAAGCGCCCCTCCTCCGCCTCCGCCAACTCCCGTTCCACCACGTCGAGGTCCCGGTAGTGCACGTCGACCCGCCGCCCGTCGATCGTCAGCCAGGCGCCGCCGTTGAACACCCCGCCGCCCCAGCCGCCGACCTCGGACACCTCGCCCTCCCAGCCGACGGCACGCAGGTCGGCGGGGTCGAAGCCGCCGCGGTAGTAGACCGCCAGGTCCCAGTCGCTGTCCGGCCGTTCGGTGCCCTGGGCGCGGGAGCCACCGAGCGCCACGGCGCGGACGGCGGGGAGGGCGGCGAGACGGTCCGCGGTGGTGTCGAGGAAGTCGGCGTCGGAGAGCTCGGAGGACATGGGCGCAGCGTACGGAGGCCCGTTGTCAGTGGCACGCGATATCAATGAAGTCGTCACTCAGTGTTACGACGACGGGGGATCGGCGATGACGGCGCACGAGAACGACCAGGACCCGCGAGACCACCGCACGCACGTCTCCGCTGCCGGTCTGCGGGCCCGCGGCTGGACGGCCGGGATGATCCGGCGACTGCTCGGTGAACCCGATCTGCGGCGGACCAACCCGTTCTTCCGCACGGCCCCGCCCACCCGTCTCTACAGCGTCGAGCGGGTCGAGAGGGCCGAGCGGAGCGAGGAGTTCAGAGCTGTCTCGGCGGTCGCCGCCCGACGGTCCGCCGCGGTGCGGGAGGCGATGTCGCGCAGACGGCGGGAGGTCCTCGCGCGGATCGCCGCGGAGCCGATCGACGTGCCCGTGCTCACCCCGGAGGAACTGACCGCCCGTGCCGTCGAACACCGTGAACGCCAGGGCGGATCGGCGCGGTTCCCGCTCGCACACTGGAAGGTCGACTATCTCTGCCACCGACTGGCCCGCTGTGACGACATCCTCGACGAGTTGTCCGGCCGCACCGGACGCGCCGCCGCGGAACGGCTGCTGCGGCGCAGGGTCTGCACGGCCATCGCCCGGACCTACCCGGACCTCGCTGAGGAGTGCGAGCGCCGGGCGGGCCCGGAAATTCAGGTGCGGTCAGGTCCCGCCGCCCCCGATGATCGAAAGGTTGTCCGCCGTTCACCACAGGAGTCCTCGTGATCCAGCGTGTCACCGCCCCGGGCCTCTTTCCGCCGCCGACCTACTCCCACGCCTCCGTCGTGGAGGCCGGCACGAAGCTCGCGTTCCTCGCCGGGTCCGTACCGCTCGACGCGAAGGGCAATCTCGTGGGGGAAGGGGATCCCGCGCGGCAGGCCGAGCAGGTGATCGCCAACCTCAGGGAGCAACTGCAAGCCGTTGGCAGCGACTTGGAGCATGTGCTGGCGACGGATGTGCATGTCGTGAGCAGTGAGCCCGCGGTGCTGTCCACTGTGTGGGAGGTCGTCGAGGCGTCCGGGCTGAGCACCGGCCCGCATGCGTCGACGCTGATCGGGGTCGCCTGCCTGGGGTACACGGGCCAGCTGGTGGAGATCACGGCGACGGCAGTGGTGCCGGAGGTGCCGGCGCGGTGAGCGCGGTCGTCGTCCGCCGGGCCACCGCTCCAGACGCCTCCGCCGTGGCCGACGTGTATCTGCGTTCCTTCGCCGCCGCGCTGCCTACGGTGGTGCGGCCCCGGTCGGACGACGAGGTGCACGCCTACATCCGGGACGTCGTGGTGCCCCTTCGGGAGACCTGGGTCGCCGAGGACCCCGCGACCGGCGCGATCGTCGGCCTGATGGTCCTCGCCGGTGATGTGCTGTCCCAGCTGTATCTCGCCCCCGACTGGCGGGGCCGGGGCATCGGCGACCGCTTCCTGGCCCTCGCCAAGGAACGCAGTCCGCGGGGGCTGAGCCTGTGGACCTTCCAGGTCAACGAACCGGCCCACCGCTTCTACGAGCGCCACGGCTTCACCGAGGCCGAACGCACCGACGGCAGCGACAACGAGGAACGAGAACCGGACGTCCGGTACGTGTGGCATCCCTGAGCACGGATGCTCCGGCCCGGGACCCCGGTCAGCCCGACATCCCTGCCTACGGGTCCATGGCCCTGCGCCCGATCTACCAGGCACCACCCGGCAAGGCGGTCCTGCTCCCCAGGGCCCACCACTCCACACCCGATCAGCCCAGGCCCGCTGCTCCACACCCGATCAAC
>NZ_RSAJ01000628.1 GCF_003933965.1 Streptomyces sp. RP5T | reverse complement strand
GCTTCCGCCATCCCGGGGGCCCGGGAGCACCTTGGGACCCGTACGGGGGAAACACGGCACGTCTGTGGCATGCCGTACGTTCGTGGGGTGAGGGACGTACGGGTCGCGAGCGTCGCGTGGGCTCCATGGGGCTCGCGGGAAGAAGCGGAACCCCTGCTTCCGCACTCGGCGTCGGCGTAGCGTCGGCGGCACGCGTCCCCCTCATCCCCCGTCCACCGCCCTCCACGCGCGGCGGGCCGCCCGACAGCACACCCACCAGGACCGGCGAACCACGTGAGCTCCTCTTCCTCCACCAGGCGTCTGTCGCACTCCCAGGTGCGACAGGGGGCCCGTGGCGCTTACCGACTGGTGCGTACCCCACCGGCCCGCGTCGATCCCCCTCGTCTGGACGCCGCACAGCGCGCCGTGGTTGAGCACGGAGGCGGGCCTTTGCTCGTTCTTGCAGGTCCGGGCACCGGAAAGACCACCACGCTCGTCGAGTCGGTGGCCTCACGAATCGCCCGTGGAGGGGACCCCGCGCGCGTGCTCGTGCTGACGTTCAGCCGCAAGGCCGCCGTCGAACTGCGCGACCGCATGGCACTGCGCATAGGAGCGGCACGCGCCCCGCAGGCGACCACCTTCCACTCGTTCTGCTACGCCCTGGTCCGCGCCCAACAGGACAGCGACCTGTTCGTGGAGCCGCTGCGGCTGCTGTCGGGCCCCGAGCAGGACGTCACCGTGCGCGAACTGCTGGCCGGCCAGCCCGACCTGGAGCGGCTCGGCCTCGCGCACGTGCGCTGGCCGGACGACCTGCGCGCCTGCCTGACCACCCGAGGCTTCGCCGACGAGGTCCGCGCGGTCCTCGCCCGTAGCCGCGAACTGGGCCTCGGCCCCGGCGCCCTGGACGCCTTCGCCCGCCGCATCGGTCGCCCCGACTGGCGGGCCGCGGCCGCCTTCCTCGCCGAGTACCTCGACGTCCTCGACCTCCAGGGCGTCCTCGACTACGCCGAACTCGTGCACCGCGCGGTGCTCCTCGCCCGCCGCCCCGAGGTCGCCGAGCGACTCGCCGCCCAGTACGACGCGGTGTTCGTCGACGAGTACCAGGACACCGACCCGGCCCAGGTACGGCTGCTGCACGCCCTCGCCGGCGGCGGTCGCACCCTCGTCGCCTTCGGCGACCCCGACCAGTCGATCTACGCGTTCCGGGGCGCGGACGTCAACGGCATCCTCGACTTCCCGTACGCCTTCCCGCGCGCGGACGGCCGGCCGGCTCCCGTCGAGGTCCTGCGCACCTCCCGCCGCTCCGGCGCCGAACTGCTGGCCGCGACCCGCCTGGTGACCCAGCGCATGCCCCTGACCCGGCTGCCGGCGCAGAAGGTCCGCGCCCACCGCGAGCTCGCCCCGGTCCACGAGGGCGGGCGCGTCGAGGTCTTCACCTACCCGACCCCCGGCACCGAGCTCGACAACATCGCGGACATCCTGCGCAGGGCGCACCTGGAGGACGGGGTGCCCTGGGGCGAGATGGCCGTCCTGGTCCGCGCGGGCTCGCGCACGATCCCCACGGTGCGCCGCGCGCTCACCGCGGCCGGCGTCCCCCTCGACATCGACGGCGACGACCTGCCCCTGCGCCACGAACCGGCGGTCGCACCCCTGCTGACGGCCCTCAGGGCGGTCGCCACGGCGGAGGCGGCGGGGGGTGCCGTACGACATGAAGCCGTACGGCCCGACGAGGGCGCTGCCGCCGGGGCGGGGCCGTCGAAGGAGGCGGCCCGCTCCGGGGCGCAGCCGATGGATGAGGAGACCCCCTCCGGGGCACGGCCGGCGGAAGAGGAAACTGCCGCCCAGGCGCTGCCGACCGGCGAGGAAAACGCCTCCGGGGCCCGGCCGACGGACGAGGAGTCCGTACCTGAGGAGTCGCCGTCGGATCCCGGCGCCCCGGCGTCGGCGGTCTCCTGGCTCGACACCGAGACCGCCCTCACCCTCCTCTCCTCCCCCCTCGCCGGTATGGACGCCGCCGACCTGCGTCGGCTCGGGCGCGCCCTGCGGGACGAGGAGCGGGCCGCGGGCAACGCCCTGCCGCCGCCCTCCGACGTGCTGCTCGCGCGGGCCCTCGCCGAGCCCGAACGGCTGGCCGTGCACGACCCCGCGTACGCGCGCGGAGCCCAGCGGCTCGGCGCGCTGCTGGGCAAGGCCCGTGAGCGCCTCGCGCAGGGCGGCAGCGCCGAGGAGGCGCTGTGGGACCTGTGGGAGGGCACGCCCTGGCCCGGACGTCTGGAGCGGGCCGCCCGGCGCGGCGGTGCCGCGGGGCGCAACGCGGACCGGGATCTCGACGCCGTGTGCGCGCTGTTCGCGACCGCCGCGCGCGCGGAGGAGCGCACCGGAGGCCGCGGCGCCCTGAACTTCCTGGAGGAGATCGACGCCGAGGACATCGCCGCCGACACCCTCACCCGGCGTGCCGTGCGCCCCGACGCCGTCCGCCTGATGACCGCGCACCGTTCCAAGGGCCTGGAGTGGCGGCTGGTCGTCGTCGCGGGTGTCCAGGAGGGCCTGTGGCCGGACCTGCGCCGCCGCGGCTCCCTCCTGGAGGCGGACCGCATCGGCCGCGACGGACTCGCCGAACCGCTCACCCCGGGCGCCCTGCTCGCCGAGGAGCGCCGCCTGTTCTACGTGGCCGCCACGCGTGCGCGTGAGCGGCTCGTCGTCACCGCGGTCAAGGCACCGGCCGACGACGGCGACCAGCCCTCCCGCTTCCTCACCGAACTCGGCGTCGAGCCCAAGGACGTGACCGGCCGCCCGCGGCGCCCCCTGTCGGTCGCCGCCCTGGTCGCCGAACTCCGTGCCACCGTCGTCGACCCGCGGGTCTCCGAGACCCTGAGGCAGGCCGCCGCCCGCCGCCTGGCCCGGCTCGCCGCCCTGGCCGACGAGGACGGCCGCCCGCTCGTCCCCTCGGCCCATCCCTACCGCTGGTGGGGCATGTTCGAGCCGACCGAGTCCAAGGTGCCGCTGCGCGACCGGGACCAGCCCGTCGTGCTCTCCGGCAGCGCCCTCGACCAGCTCGCCAACACCTGCGCCCTGCAGTGGTTCCTGGGCCGCGAGGTGAAGGCCGACGCGCCCGCGACCGTCGCCCAGGGCTTCGGCAACGTCGTGCACGTCCTGGCCGACGAGGTCGCCTCCGGGCACACCCCCGCCGACCTCGACGTCCTCATGGAGCGCCTGGACTCCGTGTGGAACGCGCTCGCCTTCGACGCGCCCTGGAAGTCGGCGCAGGAGAAGGAGAACGCGCGCGTGGCGCTCGAACGCTTCCTGAAGTGGCACGTCATGGACCGCACCGGCCGCACCCCGGTGGCCAGCGAGCACGACTTCGACGTCACCCTCGAAGCGGGCGAGGTCGAGGTGCGCATCCGCGGCCAGATGGACCGCGTCGAGGCCGACGGCGAGGGCCGCGCGTACGTCGTCGACTTCAAGACCGGCAAGCAGCCGGTGAGTTCCGCCGAGGTGGAACGCCACCCCCAGCTCGCCGTCTACCAGCTCGCCGTCCGCGAGGGCGCCGTCGACGAGGCCTTCGACGGCGTACGGCCCGAGCCGGGGGGCGCCGAACTCGTCCAGCTGCGCCAGGGCGCCCCCAAGAAGGACGGCGGCGAGACCCTCCCCAAGGTGCAGGCCCAGGAGCCCCTGGAGGGGGAGTGGGTCGGCGACCTGCTCGCCACGGCCGCCGGTAAGGTCCTCGACGAACGGTTCACGCCGAGCGCGGGACAGCACTGCACCCACTGCGCGTTCCGGGCCTCGTGCAGTGTCCGGCCGGAGGGACGGCACGTCGTGGAGTGAAGTGGGACTGAAGTGGGCATGCCGGTGTGATCAGTCGCACCACACGTGCTGACCTGCGCCTCTTCCGCACCGGGGGGCGATTCGTCCTCCGCTGTCAGTGCGCGCCGCTAGCCTCTGCGACATGCCCGCCCGTATCACCGATCCCGATCAGCTCAAGGAGCTCCTCGGCATCCCGTTCACCCCGGAGCAGATGGCCTGCATCACCGCGCCGCCCGCCCCGCAGGTGATCGTGGCCGGTGCCGGCTCGGGCAAGACGACGGTGATGGCGGCCCGCGTGGTGTGGCTGGTCGGCACCGGCCAGGTCGCCCCCGAACAGGTCCTCGGCCTCACCTTCACCAACAAGGCCGCCGGTGAACTCGCCGAGCGCGTCCGCAAGGCGCTCATCAGGGCCGGCGTCACCGATCCCGACGTCATCGACCCGGACAACCCGCCCGGCGAACCCGTGATCTCCACCTACCACGCCTTCGCGGGCCGCCTGCTGACCGACCACGGCCTGCGCATCGGCCTGGAACCGACCTCCCGCCTCCTCGCCGACGCCACCCGCTACCAGCTCGCCGCGCGCGTGCTGCGCGAGGCCCCCGGCCCCTATCCCGCCCTGACCCGTTCCTTCGCCGACCTGGTCAGCGACCTGCTCACCCTCGACGCCGAACTCTCCGAGCACCTGGTCCGCCCCGAGCGGCTGCGGGCCCACGACGCCGAGCTGCTGCTGACCCTCCACAGCGCCAAGCTCACCAACGACGCCCTGCGCAAGGTCCCCGAGGCGGCCGCGGCCCGCCGCGAACTGGCCGACCTGGTCGCCCGCTAC
>NZ_RSAJ01000627.1 GCF_003933965.1 Streptomyces sp. RP5T | reverse complement strand
CCGCTGGGGCGGGCGTTCGCCCTGGCCCTGGCCGGCGCCGGCGCCCGGGTCGTCCTGGTCGGCCGGAGCGAGCGGGCGCTGACGGAGGCGGCGGCCCGCGTCGCCGGGCGGGGCGGCGAGGCCCGTACGGCCGTGTGCGACGTGGCCGACCCCGCGTCGGTCACCCGGCTCGCCGTCGAACTCGCCGACGAGGAGGTGTCGTTGCTCGTCAACAACGCCGGCGTCGCGGGCCCGGTGCGGCCGCTCGTCGACATCGAACCGGACGAGTGGGACGAGGTGTTCGCGGTCAACGTCCGCGGCGTCTACCTCATGTGCCGGGCCTTCCTGCCCCGCATGTCCGCGGCCGGGCGGGGCGACGTCGTCAACGTCGCCTCGGTCAGCGGCAAGCGCCCGCTGCTCAACCGCACCCCCTACACCGCCTCCAAGATGGCGCTGCTCGGGCTCACTCGCACCCTGGCGGGGGAGGTGGGCCCGCACGGGGTTTCCGTCAACTCCCTGTCGCCCGGACCGGTCCGCGGCCCGCGCATGGACCGCAATTTCCGGCTCACCGCCGAACTGACCGGCTGCTCGGTCCAGGAGGCCGAACGCGACTTCGCCTCCCGGGCGGCCCTCGGTCGGCTCGTCGAGGAGGACGAGGTTGCCCGCGCCCTGCTGGCGATGCTCGCCATGCCGGGCCTGTGCGGCGCGGACATCGACCTGTCGGCCGGGATGATCGCCCCCGCGTAAACGCATCGCCGGCACAACAGAAGAGTGAACGACGAGGTGGACGGCGCGCACGCCGCCCGCCTCGTCGTCGTGTCCGCGCCCCGGCCACCCTGTGGCCACTCTGTGTGATCGCCATGGAACGGGCCGCCCGATCCGAGGCATCGGGTTCCGGGATGCGTGTGTGAGGTGCCTATTGACCTCTGTACAGGGCTGGTTCACTCCGTCGTGCACCCCAGGTGCTCTGTCCCGGACCGTCCCGCCGCATGCCCCGCGGGCCGGTTCGTCACGCTGCGCGACAGCGCACTCGAACCGTGGAAGGCACGCAATGACGCTGATGACCCGACGCTCCATCCTGATCGCAGGTTCCGCCACGGCCGGAGCCCTGCTGGTTCCGGCCGCCTCCGCCGTCGCCGCGCCCGTCGCGAGCGGAAACCGGATCACCATCGGCTCCGGCGAGACCTACGAGCTCGCGGCGACCACGCGGGTGAGCCGGCTGACGATCGCGGAGGGCGGGCGGATCGTCGCCCCGGACGGCCAGAGCCTCACCCTCACCGTCGACGGGGTGGAGACCGGCCAGCTGCTGACCGAGACCGGCGGCACCGCGACCCTCGTCGAGCCGGGCACCTACCGCGGCGACGTGGTCCTCACGGTGACGGCGCGGAACGACGTCACGTACCAGACGCTGACCTTCCCCTTCCGGCAGGCGCTCTACGTCGACGGCGACGGCGTGGCCCGTGACAAGTCCGTCCTCGCGGCGGTGGTCGGCGGCAGGCTCACCGACTCCTTCGCCAGGAACGTGTCGATCACCTCCACCGGCGAGTGCTTCGACGGCGTGTACGTGCGAGACGCCGCCTACACGCTGAACCGGCCCACCATCTCCCTCACCGGCAACGGCCGCAGCGACTTCGCCGGCTACGGCGCCGCGGTGGTCGGCGCCGGCGCCTCCACCCGGCTGGTCCTGGACGGGGCCCGCATCACCAACAAGGGAGTCGTCCGCACCGCCGTCATCGCCGACGACGGCGCCGACGTGGTCGTGAAGAACTCCTTCATCCGCTGCCGCAACGGTGTGCTGCCCGCCGACTACCAGGCCACCGTCGAAACCCCGTACATGCAGTCGGTGCCCTGGATGCTCGGCCTCGACGGCAACGTCCGCTCCACCAACCTCCTCGGCAAGGACAGCACCGCCACCTACCTCGGCTCCACCGTCTTCTCGGAGACATGGGGCGCCCTGTCCGTCGAGGGCGGCAGCGGGCTGAAGCTGACGGCGGTCAACAGCCACGTCGGCAACACCGGGGCGTACGGCTACGGCACCTACGCCATCGGCGACGCCGTGGTCCGTGTCCTCGGCTGCCGCTTCGACGTCGGCAGCTACGCCACCATCATCGCGGGCCCGGCCGCGGTCGTGCACTACGGCGACAGCACCCCGGCCGCCGTCGCGGCACTCAACACGGAGCTCGGGCTGGGGCTGTCGAGCGCCGAGCTGGCGGACCTCCCGGCGCGCAACACCGTCGTGAACTCGGGGCACTTCGGCTACATGTTCTTCGGCGCCGGGACCCTGACCCTGGACGGCGGCACGGTCATCAACTCCGAGCGGGCGACCTTCCTCAACAAGGGCCAGCAGACCGCCATCACGGTCGACGGGTCCAACGGCGCCCGCCTCAACCCGCGTGACGGCGTCATCCTGCAGATGATCGAGCTGGACGACCCGGGTCCGGTCAACGTCGGCGGCAAGATGATGAACGTGGGCGTCTACACCGAGCCCACCGGCGACCCGGCGAAGGACACCTCCTTCGACGTAACAGCCGCCCACGCCGCCGACTCGGCCGCCACCTTCTCCTCCATCGCGCTGAAGGGCGACTTCTACAACGGCATGCGCAAGGGCAAGAACATGGTCCTCACCTTCGAGGACACCACGGTCGAGGGCGTCATCTCGGCGTCCCGGACCCGGCACCGGGTGGACACGATCGACTCCTCCGCCTTCTACGAGCTGGGCATCGTCACCAACACCGTGCGGCCCGCCGTCAACAACGGCGTGGTCGTCCGCCTGAACAGCGGCTCGGCGTGGACCGTCACCGGCACCTCGTACCTGACCGCGCTGACCGTCGCCGCCGACGCGGCCGTCAAGGCGCCGTCGGGCAAGTCGTTGGTCATGACGGTGGACGGCACCGAGACGGCCCTGACCGCCGGGAAGACCTACACGGGAGCCATCACGCTGACCGTGGCGTGACCTGCCGTGTGACGTCGCACGGTACGGCGTCGGCGGAGGCGGGTGGCCTCCGCCGACGCGGCGTTCCGGGGCCACAGCGTGTCGGTCGGGAACCGCAGGTGCCGGGTGGACAGATCGAGGGTAGACGGGTGGACAGGCACATGAGCTTGGCTCTGTCGAAGATCTTGGAGTTTCCCGGTGCGGCAGCATGGTCGACGGGCATGCTCGGATAGTTCCGCCGTCCGATGAAGCTGTCGAGGTGCTCGTTGTCCCTGCGGCCCCGTTCCGGTGAGCACGTTCCGCCTCTGACCGCGCAGATCGCGCGGGCGAGCAACCCGGGTGGCACGACGGCGATATGGGTGCGTGACCGGCTGGACGGGCTATGGCGCGACGAGGGCTTGCGGACTGGTACCCCAGGGACGGACGTCCAGGGCTCTCGCCTGCTCAGCTGGCTACCGTTTGTGTGCTGCAGTTCCTGCTCGGCCTGTCGGACCGGCAGGCCGCCGAGGCGGTCCGCTGCCGCATCGACTTCAAGTACGCCATGGCCATGGAGCTGGATGACCCCGGCTTCCACCACAGCGTGCTGGGCGACTTCCGCGACCGTCTCGCCGAGGACGGCCGTGCCGACCGCCTCCTCGACCTTGCGACCTTGCACTGGCCCGCCTCAAGGAGGCCGGTGTGGTGCGCGAGCGCACCACGCAGCGCACCGGACTCCACCCACGTCCTGGCCGCGGTGCGTGACCTGACCCGCCTGGAGCTGGTCACCGAGGCGGTCCGCGCCGCACTCGAAGAGGTGACAGGCATCTCTAGTGGATCCGCTGGGACGGCACTGGACAAGCCAATCTGCCCGGCATCCCCCCGGCTGGTGACATCTCGGACTTCGACCCTGACAAGCTCCAGGTCTGGTACGGCCCCAACCAGGAGGAGAAGTGGAAGCAGCAGGGGTACGACGACCGCTCCCAGCGGCAGTTCTACCGCTTCCTCGCCACCCTGCCGAGCGACCCCGACCGCATGATGAAGCGCATCCGCGAGGAGCACGCCATCGGCTCGGTCGACGGGGAGACGCGCGCACAGCGCGACTGGCGGGAGATCGACGTCCTGTACCGGTGGGTGCTGATCCCGCCGAACGTCCAGGCAGGCCTGTTCCGGGCTCTGGCGAAGATCCCCGGCGCCCGGGTGACGACCGGCGTCAAGGACCCGCTCGGCCGCGCGGCGATCGGTGTGAGCGTGAACTACGCAGAGAGGACGTCCTCGGGGTGGCAGGGCAAACAGGAGATCTTTTTCGATCCCGAGAGCTACGCCTACCTTGGGCAGACCCGCAACGACGGGGAGACGGTCAGCGCCCGCGCCGCTTGGGGCGTCGTGAACAAGCCCGGCGCCCACCCCTGAGGACCGCGAGAGGCGCCCGGTGCCTGCACCGAGCCTCCGGGTGCCGAGCGGGCAGTGTTGTCGCGAAAGTGCGGTCGTTTCGACTGCTGTCCGGTCATGGTCCGCGTTCGGTCGAGCGGGCAGGGCTGAGCGTCGTGCGGGCTTGACCTGTCCGGGGACGAGAGGTGGGCATGGGCACTCATACCCGACCGCGGTGGGGGAGACCTCGACCAGGGGGGCGCCCATGGCAGGTCAGCGGGCTGGCGTCCCCTGACGCCGATGGTGGCGGGCAGCTGCTGCTCGGGTACCTGGTGCCGTTGGTGCTTTTGGGCTGGGAG
>NZ_RSAJ01000626.1 GCF_003933965.1 Streptomyces sp. RP5T | reverse complement strand
GCCCGGAAGGACGGGCACATGACGGCGGGCCCGGACACCGTGGTCGTACGGCATTTCGCGACGCCGACGCAGCGCCGTACGGCCGCGGAGAAGTCACCGCCGTCGGCCGGGTACCCGAAGGCCACGTCGACCGGTTCGCGGGGCAGGACGGCGAAGCGCAGGTGGGAGTCGAGGGGGGCCGGGCGGACCAGCATGCCGGGGTTCAGCAGGTCGTCGGGGTCCCAGAGGGCCTTCGTGCGCTCGAAGAGGGCGACCATGTCGTCGCCGTACATCCTCGGGAGCAGTTCGGCGCGGGCCTGTCCGTCCCCGTGCTCGCCGGACAACGACCCGCCGTGGGCCACCACGAGGTCGGCGAGCTCCTCGGAGAAGCGCCGGAAGCGGGCGATGCCGGGCGCGGTGAGCAGGTCGAAGTCGATGCGGACGTGGATGCAGCCGTCGCCGAAGTGACCGTACGGGGTGCCCCGCAGGCCGTGGGAGCCGAGCAGCCGCCGGAAGTCCCGCAGGTACGCGCCGAGCCGGGGCGGCGGCACCGCGCAGTCCTCCCAGCCGGGCCAGGCCTCGGTGCCTCCCCCAGCCCCAGGGGGCCGGGAGGTGCCCCCAGGCATCCGGGTGGCCGTGCCGCTGGCGTCCTCCCGGATGCGCCACAGGGCACGCTGTCCGGCGGGGTCGGTGACCACGAGGGCGTCGAGGACGTCGGCGGCGCGCACGATCTCCTCCGCACGCGCGCGTGCCTCGCCCTCGCTGTCCGCGCCGGTCTCCACGAACAGCCACGCGCCGCCCCTCGGCAGCGCGGCCGCCGAGGGCACCAGGTCGGCCGCCATGCCCTCCACCGTCAGGGGGCGGTGCACCAGCAGCCCGGCGGCGGCCTCGGCGGCCGCGCCTTCGTCCGCGTACCCGAGGACGGCGAGCGCACGCGCGCGTGGCGCCCGCACCAGCCGGACGACGGCCTCGGTGAGGATGCCGAGGGTGCCCTCGCTGCCGCAGAAGGACCGGGCGACATCGGCCCGGTTCTCGGGCAGCAGGGCGTCCAGCGCGTACCCGGAGATCCGGCGGGGCAGCTCGGGGAACCCGGTCCTGAGCCGCGCGAGTTCCCCGTCGACGAGTTCCCGCAGCCCTGCCGGTGCCCCCGCCCACTCCTGTCCGAGCCGCAGCCGCCGGCCGCGCGCGGTGACGACATCGAGCTCGCTCACACTGTCGGCGGTCGTGCCCCACGCCACCGAGTGCGAGCCGCAGGAGTTGTTGCCGATCATCCCGCCGAGCGTGCACCGGCCGTGCGTGGAGGGGTCGGGCCCGAACCGCAGCCCGTGCGGGGCGGCGGCCTCCTGGAGCCGGTCGAGGACGAGACCGGGCTGCACGACGGCGGTACGGCTGTCGGGGTCGACGGACAGCAGCCGGTTCATGTGCCGGGTGAAGTCCAGGACGACCCCGGTCCCGGTGGCCTGTCCGGCGATGGAGGTGCCCCCGCCGCGCGCCACCACGGGTACCCCGTGCGAGCGACAGACCTCCAGCACGGCGGCCACGTCGTCGGCGTCCGCCGGGGCCACCACCCCGAGGGGGACGCGCCGGTAGTTGGACGCGTCCATCGTGGTCAGGGCCCGGGAGGTGACGTCGAAACCGACCTCGCCCCGGACGGCCTTGCGCAGGTCGGCCTCAAGATCCGTCATGGTTCCAGCAAACCAGTCCGGTCAACACCGCCGCGTCTCACCCGACGGACTACGTTTCGGCCGGGTTTCCCCAGCGGCTACGCTCCCCTCGTGGCTGAGATCCAGATTCCCGCTGACATCAAGCCCGCCGACGGTCGATTCGGCGCGGGCCCCTCCAAGGTGCGGACGGAAGCGCTGGACGCGCTGGCCGCGACCGGAACCTCCCTCCTCGGCACCTCCCACCGCCAGGCCCCGGTGAAGAACCTGGTCGGCAAGGTGCGCGAGGGCATCAGTGAGCTGTTCTCGCTCCCCGAGGGCTACGAGGTCGTCCTCGGCAACGGCGGCTCCACCGCGTTCTGGGACGTGGCGACGCACGGACTGATCGAGAACAAGTCGCAGCACCTGACCTTCGGCGAGTTCTCGTCGAAGTTCGCGAAGGCGTCCAAGCTGGCCCCCTGGCTGGCCGAGCCGACCGTCATCTCCTCCGACCCCGGCACGCACCCGGGGCCGCAGGCCGAGGCGGGCGTGGACGTGTACGCGTTCACCCACAACGAGACCTCCACCGGTGTCGCGGCCCCGATCCGGCGCGTGGCCGGTGCCGACGAGGGCTCCCTGGTCCTGGTGGACGCCACCTCCGGCGCGGGCGGCCTCCCGGTCGACATCGCCGAGACGGACGTCTACTACTTCGCTCCGCAGAAGTCCTTCGCCTCCGACGGCGGTCTGTGGATCGGCGTGTTCTCCCCGGCCGCGATCGAGCGCGCCGAGCGGATCCACGCGTCCGGCCGCCACGTCCCGGAGTTCTTCTCGCTGCCGACGGCGATCGACAACTCCCGCAAGAACCAGACGTACAACACCCCGGCCCTCGCCACCCTCTTCCTGCTGAACCAGCAGCTGGAGTGGATCAACGGCCAGGGCGGACTCGCCTGGTCGACGGCCCGCACCAAGGACTCCTCGACCCGCCTGTACAGCTGGGCGGATGAGTCCAAGCACGCCACGCCGTTCGTCACCGACCCGGCCAAGCGCTCCCAGGTGATCGGCACGATCGACTTCTCGGACGAGATCGACGCCGCCGCGGTCGCCAAGGTCCTGCGCGCCAACGGCATCGTCGACACCGAGCCCTACCGCAAGCTGGGCCGCAACCAGCTGCGCGTCGCGATGTTCCCGGCCATCGACCCGGCGGACGTCGAGGCGCTCACCAGGTGCGTCGACTACGTGATCGAGAAGCTCTGAGCACTTCGGTACGACGATGAGGGGCGCCCGGTAAGCACCGGGCGCCCCTTCCTCGTCCTGCGGCCGGCGTCAGCCGCGGAAGCCGAGCAGACCGTGCAGGGTGCCGCCGCCGGACACCGCCGGGGCCGGGGTTGACGCGCCGGTCAGGGACGACGCCTTCGCCGGCTGGGCCTCCTGCGGCTCAGGGTCGGGCAGCTTCTTGCAGACCGCGTCGGCGGTGCCGTGGCCGCGCGGGACCGTGCCGTCCGTCAGGTACCTGGCGAGGTACTTGTCGAGGCAGGCGTTGCCGCTGAGCGAGATGCCGTGGTTGCCGCCGCCCTGCTCGACGACCAGGCTGGAGTGCTTGAGGAGACGGTGGACCGTGACGCCGCCCTGATACGGGGTGGCCGCGTCGTCCGTCGCCTGGAACAGCAGCACCGGCGGCAGCTTGGAGTTGGCGACGTTCACCGGCTTCAGCGTCTTCGTGGGCCAGAACGCGCAGGGGGCGTTGTACCAGGCGTTGCTCCACGCCATGAACGGGGCCTTCTTGTACACGGCCCAGTTGTCCTTCTGCCACTGCCGCCAGTCGCGCGGCCAGGAGGCGTCACGGCACTGGACGGCCGTGTAGACGCTGTAGCCGTTGTCACCGGAGGCGTCGATCGCGGCGAGGTTCTCGTAGGCCGCGACCAGCGGGGCGGCGTTCTTGTCGTTGACGTACGCGGCGAACGCCTTGGCCAGGTCGGGCCAGTAGCCGTTGTAGTAGCCGCCCGGTATGAAGGTGTCCTCCAGTTCGGCCGCGCCCACCTTGCCGCCGGCCGGCGTCTTCGCCAACTGGGCCTGCATGGCGTACCACTTGGCCTCGATCCTGGCCGGATTCGTGCCGAGCCTGTACGTGGAGTCGTACTTGGCGATCCACGCCATGAGCGCCTTCTGGCGGGCGTCGAAGGCGTAGTCCTGCGAGATGTTGGCGTCGTACCAGACCCCGTCGGGGTCGACGATGGAGTCCAGCACCAGGCGGCGCACCCGGTCCGGGAAGAGCTTCGCGTAGACCTGGCCCAGGTAGGTGCCGTACGAGTAGCCGAAGTAGTTGATCTTCTTCGCGCCGAGGGACCCGCGGATCGAGTCCATGTCCTTCACGGCGTTGATGGTGTTGATGTACGGCAGCACGTCCGCGTACTTGCGCCCGCACGCGGCGGCGAAGGACCTGGCGCGCTCCAGGTTGGCCTTCTCGATCGCGGGCGTGTTCGGGACGCTCGGGGGCCGGACCGGGTTGAAGTGGCCGGGGGCGCAGTCGAGGGCGGGCTTGCTCTGGCCGACACCGCGCGGGTCGAAGCCGATGACGTCGTACTGGGCCGCGACCGCCTTGGGCAGGTTCGAGGCGACGAACCCGGCGAGGCCGAGTCCGCTGCCGCCGGGACCGCCGGGGTTGACCAGCAGCGGGCCCTGGTACGTCTTCGCGGTGTGCGGCACCCGGGACAGGGCCAGCGTGATCTGGCGCCCCTTCGGGTGGGCGTAGTCGAGCGGCACCTTCACCGAACCGCACTGCAGCGTGGGGTGGTTCTCGGTGCCGCACTTCTTCCAGCTGACCTTCGCCGACAGGGCGGTGGCCGCTGTGCCGGAGGTACCGGCCTCGGCGGGGACGGCCGTGACGGCTCCCGCCAGGACGACGGTCGCACCGCACAGCACAACTGCGCTTCTTCTCATGAAGCCGCATCCTGTCGAAGAAGTCTCCGGATGAGAAACGTCTGAACGAAAGATTTGAAACTCCTTTGAGCCGGAGGCACTTGGCCCGTACCAAGCGCCTCCGGTCCCACGCCTCCCC
>NZ_RSAJ01000625.1 GCF_003933965.1 Streptomyces sp. RP5T | reverse complement strand
GCCCAAGCCCCCCGCACGCCGTCGCCCGTCCCCGTCCCGGTCCTCCCGCGAAAAGTTTCCGATTGGGGGTGCATGGACCGAGTGGCGCCGGGCACACGCGGTGCAGGGCCTTGCAGCACTGTTCCCCCGTGGTGCTGCAAGGCCCTTCCCCTTGGGCGGCGGGCCGGAGCGGAAAAGGGTTGGACGACAGGACGGCCGGGCTTGTAGCGTGCCGACGTCCGTGACACCGCCCGAGGAGGTGAGACCCATGAACGCAGTAGCGATGTGGGTGCTCCCCCTTTACCGTCACGGCCGGCGATAGACGCAGGTGTCGCCGGGAGCGCCTCGACCACAAGGCACTCCCGAAAGGCACCACCCATGGACTCTCCCCGGCACACCGCCGACCGGACGCCCCTCCCCCTCGACTACGACTACGACTACGACTACGACGTGATCATTGCCGGGTGCGGGCCGACCGGCGCGATGCTGGCCGCCGAACTACGGCTGCACGACGTACGGGTACTGGTTCTGGAGAGGGAAGCCGAGCCCGCGTCGTCGGTCCGCATCGTCGGTCTGCACATGCGCAGTCTCGAACTGATGGACATGCGCGGCCTGCTGGACCGCGTTCGCGAGCACGGAAGGCAGCGTCCGGCCCGCGGCTTCTTCGCCGCCATCGACAAACCCGTTCCGCAGGGGCTGGATTCGGCGCACGCCTATCTCCTGGGCATCCCGCAGCACGTTCTCGTCGACCTGCTCGAAAAGCATGCGGTGCATCTCGGTGCTCTGGTACGGCACGGGTGCGCGGTCGCCGGACTCCAGCAGGACGAGCAGGGCGTGTCGGTGGAGTCGGCCGACGGTGAACGGCTGCGTGCGCGCTACTTCGTCGGCTGCGACGGCGGCCGCAGTACCGTGCGCAAACTGCTCGGGGTCGGTTTCCCCGGCGAGCCCGCCCGGAACGAGACGCTGATGGGCGAGATGGAAGTGGCTGTGCCGCAGCGGGAGATCGCCGAGAAGACGGCCGAAGTCCGCGGGGTCCATCACCGCTTCTGGCTCCGGCCTGTTGGTGAAGGCATCTACAGCGTCGTCGTCCCCGCGGCGGGAGTCGGCGACCGCAGGACACCGCCGACGCTGGACGAGTTCAGGGAGCGGTTGCGCGCTGTCGCCGGCACGGATTTCGGCGTGCACTCCCCGCGCAGGCTCTCCCGCTTCGGGGATGCCACCCGGCTGGCCGAACGGTATCGGGTGGGGCGGGTGCTGCTGGCCGGCGACGCGGCGCACATCCATCCGCCCATCGGCGGGCAGGGCCTCAACCTGGGCCTCCAGGACGCGTTCAACCTCGGCTGGAAACTCGCCGCGCAGATCCGGGGCTGGGCACCGGGCAGCCTGCTGGACAGCTACGAGGCCGAACGGCGTCCGGTCGCCGAGGACGTGCTCGACAACACCCGCGCCCAGACGGAACTCCTGTCACCCGAGCCGGGCCCGCAGGCCGTGCGCAGGCTCCTCACCGAACTGATGGACGTCAACGAGGTGAACCGTCGGCTGATCGAGAAGATCACCGCGATCGGCATCCGGTACGACTTCGGCGAGGGCGCCGACCCCGACCTGCTCGGCCGCCGCCTGCCGGACATCGAGGTGGGACAGGGCCGTCTCCACGGTCTGCTGCGTCACGCCCGCGGGCTGCTGCTGGACCGCACCGGACGCCTGAGCGTGGGCGGCTGGGCGGACCGGGTCGAGCACCTCGCGGATCCCACGGCCGCCGTGGACGTGCCCGGCCTCCTGCTCCGGCCGGACGGCCACGTCGCCTGGATCGGTGACGACCAGCAGGGCCTGGACGCCCGTCTCTCGCGCTGGTTCGGTGATCCGGCCCGGGCCTGACCTCACGAGTACGCAGGCGGTCGCGGCGGCGGCCCGATGGCGCTGTCTGCCATCATGGCCGAAACGGAACCCTGTTCCCCGCACGATGCGAACCCGGATCCACGCCGCGATCCGCCGAGAGGAGCCTCGCCGTGAGCGACAGCCGCCAGGGCACGCAGAACGCCGCGCCCCAGCGCAAGGACGTCCGGCGCAACAAGCAGATCCTGCTGGACGCGGCTGCCGCCGTCTTCGTCACCTCGGGCGTGGAAGCGCCCGTGCGCGACATCGCGGCCAGGGCAGGCGTCGGCATCGGCACGATCTACCGGCACTTCCCCACCCGGGCGGACCTGATCGTCGCGGTCTTCCGCCACCAGGTCGAGACCTGCGTCGAAGCCGGCCCCGCCCTGCTGGCGAGCTGCCCGACCGCCTACGAGGCGCTGGAGCGGTGGATCGACCTGTTCGTCGACTTCCTGGTGACCAAGCACGGACTCGCCGCCGCCCTGCAGCACGACAACGCCGGATTCGAGACCCTGCACGCCTACTTCATCGACCATCTCGTACCGGTGTGCACACAGCTCCTCGACGCCGCCGTGGCCGCCGGTGAGATCCGCTCCGGTATCGGAGGGCTCCAGCTGATGCGGGGCGTGGGCAACCTGTGCGTCGGCGCGGAGAGCGATCCCGGTTACGACGCGCGCGCCCTGGTCGGGCTGCTGGTCGCGGGACTGCGCCATCCCGAGCCGTCCGCGCCCGGGGCCGCTCACGGCACGTCGTGAGCGGCGTGATGCCCTGGTAGCCGGGCGAGCCGGTCAAGGACTGCGCGTCGCCCCGGCCGCATCGGCCACTTCGGCCACTTCGGAAGCCTCGCGGCGTATCCGCTCGGTCCCCCAGGCCCCGAGCGGCTCGAGCGCCCGGTTCAGCGTGTGCCCGTGCTCGGTGAGGGAGTACTCCACGCGCGGCGGCACCTCGGCGTACACCTGCCGGTGCACCAGTCCGTCCTCCTCCATCTCCCGCAGGTGCTGCGTCAGCACCTTCTCGCTCACCCCCGGTAAGCCGCGCCGGAGTTCGGCGAAGCGGCGTATGCCGTGGGCGTCGAGCTCCCAGAGAATCAGCCCCTTCCACTTCCCGCTCACCACGTCGAGCCCGGCATCGATGCCGCAGACGTACGGCCCGTTCCTCGGCGCCTTCGCCATCACTGAACCCCTTACTGAAAGGTAAGTACCGCAGAAATTAGTGGGTACTTCCGACCCTAGCGACGATCTTCGAGCATGGAGGAGTGAACGAACCGGAGAACGCCACCACCAGCCAGAGCAGCGCCGTCACCGTGATCGGACTCGGTCCGATGGGCCAGGCGATGACCCGCACCCTCCTCGACTCGGGCCACCCCGTCACCGTCTGGAACCGCACCGCTCGCAGGGCCGACGGCGTCGTCGCCGCCGGAGCGGCCCTCGCGGCGACCCCCGCCGAGGCGGTCGAGGCGAGCGAGCTGGTCATCCTCAGCCTCACCGACTACCAGGCGATGTACGACATCCTCGGCGGCGCCACCGCGTCGCTCGCCGGCCGCACCCTGGTCAACCTGAGCTCCGACACACCCGAGCGCACGCGCGAGGCGGCGAACTGGGCGGCGGGCCACGGCGCCCGCTTCCTCACCGGCGGTGTCATGGTCCCCGCGCCGATGGTCGGCACGGAGGCGTCCTTCGTCTACTACAGCGGAGGCGACCAGGTGATGGAGCGGCACCGGGCGGCGTTGGCGCCCCTCGGAACACCGCGGTACCTGGGCGACGACCCGGGCCTTGCCCAGATGATGTACCAGGCCCAACTCACGGTCTTCCTCACCACGTTGTCGGCATTGATGCACGCCACCGCGATGTTGGGCACCGCGGGGCTGAAGGCCTCGGAAGCGCTGCCGGAGCTGCTGTCCACCACCGACTCGATCGGCGACATGCTCCGGGCCGGCGAGGAACGACCCGGCACCGCGCTCGACGCCGGCGAGCACCCGGGCGAGCTCAGCACGGTCGCCATGATGGGTGCGACGTCCGACCACATCGTCGAGACCAGCGCGTCGCTCGGTCTGGACCTCGCACTGCCACGGGCGGTCCAGGCCCACTACCGGCACGCGATCGAGAACGGACACGGCGGCGACAACTGGACCCGCGTCATCGACAGCATCCGCGGCCGCCTCTGACGTGGCAGGGGGTGATCCGGCGTGCACCGGGGCACGTTCGCACGGCTCGATACCCGGCAGGCATATGCCGCCAGTACCACCCCCCGAACGGACGGCACCGCACTGCCGCATCCGGCGTACCGCCGATCACCCCGCCGCCCGGTCCGCGTCCATCAGTGCAACCGGGGCCGACCGGGACTGGTGTACGACGTACGGACGGCCGATTCCAGAGGAAAGGGAACACAGCAGGCACCTGAGGCACTTCCGTCACACCCTCACCACGGACATCCATCGAGGCCGGCTCGCCCGCGGGGCTTCCGTCAGAAAGTTCAACGGAACACACATCCGCCGCCCGGACGCCCGCATAACGTGCGGTGACCCGAACCGCCTCCGCTCCCCCACCTTCTTGCGGTCCGTGACTTCCGGGCCCACCGCGCTAGGAGTTTTGGGATGTCCTACGACCGCTCGGAATTATCCCTGCCGCACCGGCACAACGAACGGGCCCCCTCCCCCGCTCTCCGGGCGTCGTCCCTCGCGCCGACGGGAGTACGGCCGGGCAGCGGGGCCCGTCCGCGTTCCTGGTCCGGCTACCACCGCGCGCTGCGCGTCCTGCGCCGCGCCTGCCGGTGGCAGCGACGCGTGGCCACCCTCGTCGCCCTCGGCTACTTCGCCTTCTTCCTCACCC
>NZ_RSAJ01000624.1 GCF_003933965.1 Streptomyces sp. RP5T | reverse complement strand
GTCCAGCAGTGCGCCGGTGACGGAGCTTCCGATCAGGACGATCAGGCCCGAGACCGAGGAGAGCGCGCCGGTGTAGAGGCCGAGCCGGTCCGGTTCGGCGAGATCGGGGACCCAGGCCCGGGCCACGGGCGCGACGAGCATCTGGCCGAAGGTGAGCAGGACGACGAACACGGCGGAGGGCACGAGGCCCGCCGTGCCGCTCCCCACCGCGACGACCGCGAACCCGGCGCTGATCACCAGCAGTCCGGCCACCATCGAGCGGCGCAGCGACAGCCGGGCGCCGGCCCAGCGGGTGACCGGGAGCTGGGCGGTCACCACGAGCAGCGAGGACAGCGCGAACAGCCATGCGGTCGCCGACTGCGAACCGGTCGCCCGCTCCACCTCCTCGGGGAGGGCGAGGTAGAGCTGGTTGTAGGCGAGCAGGTAGGCGCCGTACGCGCAACACAGGGCCAGGAAACGGCGGTTGCGGACCAGCGCCCCCCATCCCCCGCTCAGTCGCACTCGTTGTCGCCCCGGGATGTGCTGCGGCAGCAGCCACGCGTGCCCGGCGAGGACGAGGACGAAGATCCCGGCACCCGCCAGACACACCGTGCGGAAGTCCACCGACAGCAGCAGCGCTCCGAGCAGCGGCCCCACGAAGGCACCGGCCTGCCCGGCCACCGTGAACAGCGCGAGTACGCGGGTGCGTTGGCCTCCCGCCGCCTCGTGGACGACGGCCTGCCGGGCGACCTCCGACTCCACCGCCGGTGAGAACAGCGCGGCGGCGAACCCGATGAGCAGGACGGCCCCGATGACCGCGCCCGTCCGTTCGGCGTACCCGAGCCAGGCGAACCCGGCGATCCGCAGCGCGCATCCGGCGAGGACGACCGGCCGGATCCCGTACCGGTCGGCGAGCGCCCCGCCCACCACGAACAGCCCCTGCTGGCTGAAGGTCCTGAGCCCGAGCACGAAACCGACCAGCCAGCCCGCCATTCCGACGGCCTGCCCCAGGTGGGCGGCCAGGAAGGGCAGCACCGCGAAGAAGCCGACGTTGAAGGCGAGTTGGGTGAGGATCAGCAGCCGCAGCAGCAGGGAGAGACCGACGGTGGTCCTCTGTGGTTCGACCGGCGTCGACGTCATCCGGCAGCCTCCGCGAACTCCGCTGCAGGCAAGGGCTGTTGAGTTCCTGTCGGCGTACGGGGACGCTCGCGCCGTCGCGGTCGGCGCACCCCGCCCGCCGCGCTCACCGCCAGCGCGCCCAGCAGAGCGAGTGCGGCGGCGGGCGCGAGGACGGCCCAGGGTGCGCGTTCGGCGTAGGGCTGGTTCTCGGCCAGGAGCAGGCCCCACTCCGGGGAGGGCGGCTGGCTGCCGAGGCCCAGGAAGCCGAGGGAGGCAAGGGCGAGCGCCACCCCGGGCAGGCGCAGCAGGGCGTGCCGGGTGACGGGCGGCAGGATCGCGGGCAGCAGCTCGTGGCGCAGGAGGTACCTACGGCTCGCGCCCAGGCCCCGGGTGGCTCTCAGGTGCGCGGTGGCGCGTTCCTGCCGGAGCAGCGAGGAGGTGTGCGCGGCGAGCGCCGCCCAGGAGACGGTGGCCACGGCGAGCGCGGGCGTGGCGGCGCCGCTCCCGGCGACGGCGGTCACGAGCAGCGCGGCGAGGACCGGCGGCACGGCGTTGACGGTGTCGACGAGGGGCCCGGACAGCCGGGGCAGCAGTCCGAGCAGGACACCGGCCACCAGCGCGGTGACGCTGATGGCGAGGGCGGTCAGGAGGGTGTCGAGCGCGCCGTGTCCGACCCGGGCGAGCAGGTCCCGGCCGAGCGCGTCGGTGCCGAACGGGTGTGTCCAGGAGGGGGGTTGGAGCCGGGCGCCGGTGTCCAGGGCGAGTGGATCACGGAACAGGCCGAGCGCGACGACAGCGGCCAGGAGCCCGCCGTACAGGAGAGGCAGGATGCTGCGGGCGGACCGGCGCGGGCGGTGCAGGGAGTCCAGGGCACCGTCGCGCAGGGCCCGGCCGGTCAGGAGGCGGACGCCGAGTGCGGCGAGGCCGGTGGCGGCGGCCGCGAGGAGCAGGAGGGCGAGGACGCCTGCCTGGAGCACGGGCAGGTCCTGCGCGAGGGCGGCCTGGAGGGTGGTGCGGCCGAGGCCCGGGATGTCGTAGATCTGCTCGACGGCGACGGACCCGGCCGTGAGCCCCACGACGAACAGGTTCAGGTTGGGCAGCAACGCGGGGGCGCAGCGGCGGACCGCTTTGACGGCGACGGTGCGGCCGGGCAGCCCGCGGGCCGCCGCGGCGGTCGCCCAGTCTTCGGCGAAGGCGCCGGGCAGCAGGTCGTCGAGGAGGCGCCCGAGCACGGCCCCGGTGGGCAGGCCGAGGGCGAGGGCGGGCAGGACCGTCCAGCGGGGCCCGTACCAGCCGAGGGCGGGCAGCCAGCCGAGCTGCACCCCGACGACGGTGGCGAGCAGGGAGGCGGTGAGGAACTCGGGCAGCGCGGCGAGCATCGCCGAGCCGCCGCCCCCGGGCCGCCGCCCGTCGAGTCGCCCGTGCGCGCCGAGCCACAGGGTGCGCGCGCACACCAGGGCCGCGGTGACGGCGGCCACCACGAGCGCCACCGCCACCAGCAGCAGGGTCACCCCGAGTGCCTGGACGACGGTCGGGGCGACCGGTGTGCCGTTCAGCCAGGACCGGCCTGCGTCCCCGCGCGGCAGGCCGCCGAGCCATTGGCCGAGCAGGTGCAACGGCCCCTGTTCGAGGCCCAGTTGGGCCCGGATGTCGGCCAGCACCCGCGGCGTCGGGTCGCGGTCCGCGGAACGCGCCTTGAGCACGGTGAGCGCCGGGTCGGTGCGCGACAGCCACGGCAGCAGGCCGATCCCGCAGACCAGGGCCGCCGCGAGCAGGATGCGCCACAGCAGGGTGGCCACTCGGTGCCCCATGGGTCAGCGTCGCGTTCCGGGGCCGACCAGGGTGCGTTCGTACGGGTCGAGGAGCACGCCCCGGACGCCGGTGGCGACTCCGGTGATGATCCTCTGATGGGCGAGCGGGACCACGGCGTCGGTGCCGAGGACCGCCGCCTCGGCGCGCAGGGCCGCCTGCTGCCGTTCCCCGGTGTCGGCCTCGGCGTCGGCCGCGGCGACCGCCCGGTCCACCGTGCGGTCGCACAGCCGGGCGAGGTTGTAGCCGCCGTCGCAGGTGTAGTCGCTCGCGAGGACGCCGACGGGATCACCGGTGTCGACGAGGCTGTTGCGGGCGCCGATGAACGCGTCGAACTTCCCCGCCAGCACGTCGCTTTCGAGCCGCGCGTACTCACGCACCACCAGAGTGACCTTGAACCCGGCCTTCTGGAGCTGCTGTTGGAGGACCTGGGCGGCTTCGGGGAGTTCGGGCCGGTTGTCGTAGGTGGCGAGGGTGACGGAGGTGTCGTGCGGGTCGGTTGCGGTCACACGTCCGGCGGGCTGCGGGCGCTTGCTGTCGGCCCAGGTCACGGCCGGCCCGTAGAGGCCGTCGCCGGGATCGGCGTACCCCTCGAAGACGCCCTTGACGACGGCGGAGCTGTCGACGGCCTCGCGGGCGGCGGCGCGCAGTCCCGGGTCCTCGAAGGGGCCGGACCCGGTGTTGAGCTGGAGGCTCGTGGTGCGGGTGGTGGCGGTCTCCCGCAAGGTTGCCTCGTCGAGGGCGGCGGCCTGGGCGACGGGGATCGCCTCGGCGATGTCGACCTGGCCGGTGCGCAGGGCGTTGGCGCGGGCGGTGCCGTCGGCGATGAAGCGGGCGTCGACGCCGGAGGCCTGGGCGCGGCCGCCCCAGTAGTCGTCGAAGCGGTCGAGGGTGGCGGCGGTGGAGCCGGTGACCCGGGTCAGCTCGAAGGGGCCGGTGGCGGTGCCGACCGGGTTCACTCGGCCCGCGGCATAGGCCTTGGGGGCGAACACGGCGAGGCTCGGGCTGGACAGCCGGAGCGGCAGGACCGGGTCGGCGGTCTTCGTGGTGACGCGTACGGAGTCGCCGGCCGCCTTGGCCGTCAGGGTGACGCCGGAGAGGGCGGCCGGGGCGGGCCTGGCCTCGCCGGCGTGGGTGAGCGCGGCGGCGGCCGCGGCCGGGGTGACCTCGGAACCGTCCTGGAAGGTGGCCTCCCGCAGGGTGAACAGCCAGGTGCGGTCGTTCTCGCGGCGCCAGGACTCGGCGAGCGCGGGGACGGCCGCGCCGTTGGCGTCGAGGGCCGTCAGCCCCTCGGTGACGCCGAGGCGGCTGAGAAGGGTGGCGTCGTCGCCGTACGGCGAGAGGTTCTCGGCGGGCGGGAAGGCGAGGGCGACGCGGAGGCGGGAGCCGTCGCCCGCGGTGCCGGACGTGTCGCCGCCCTGGGAGGCGAAGCAGGCGGTGAGCAGCGGGGCGAGCAGGAGGGAGCCGAGGGTGTGACGGCGGCGCATCGCGGTCACCGTCCCATCGGTATCTCGAAGTGGACGACACTGCTCGCGCCGCCCGTGGTCTCGCGCTCGTCGTGCACGACCTTGCCGATCGAGCGCCAGAAGGGCTCGGCGCCCGGGACGGCCGGGTCGGTGTGCAGGTAGACGGAGCGGTAGCCGCCGTCGGCGGCCGCGAAGGCGAGGAGCTCGTCGACCATGCGGCGGGCGAGGCCGCGCCTGCGGTGCTCCGGGCGGACGTAGATCCGGCGCAACTGGGCGGTCTCACCGCACGGGTAGCGCTCGGCGAGTTCGCGCGGGTTCGGCGGG
>NZ_RSAJ01000623.1 GCF_003933965.1 Streptomyces sp. RP5T | reverse complement strand
GGCTCGGCGAGTTCGAGGACCGCGATGTCGGCGGTGCCGGTTCCGGTAAGCGGGTGCCAGCCGTCGGGCACCACGGTGGCACGGATCGGCTCGTGCTCCGGCGCGTGCTGGAACCGGACGTACACCGGTTCCTCGGGGTGGCCGGGCGCCGCGCTCTCCCGTACGACGTGGGCGCAGGTCAGCACATGTCCCGGTGTGGCCAGCAGTCCGGCGCCGGACGGGACGGCGTCCGGGGTGCGGTGGACGCTCACCTGCCAGGGGGCGCGCTCCTCGGGGGCGGTCACGGAGTCACGCCCCGCTGCCGGAGGCGGGACCGCTCCAGTGGATCTTGACGTTGAAGTGGCCCTCCAGGGCGGTCTTCGCGATCACGACACCGGACTCGGCGTTGAGCTTCATCCCGAACTCGACCTCGTACTCGTCCGGCGCGAGTGCGCCCACGAAGTCCACGACCGACCGCAGTGCGGGGCGTACCACCGCCAGGGCCTCCTCCAGGTGCCGCCCGGCCTCGGCGACACCGTGGCTGTCGCGGACGCCGATCCGTTCCAGGTCGACCTCCTCGTCGTCGACCTCGACGAGCAGCGTCGCACCGTCAGCGGCGTGGAAACGCACTAACTCCGCCATGATTACCCCGAATTGTGTCTATTGGATGATGGGCATAGAGAATAATGTCGCTGCTACAAGTTCATGTGTCTTTGTCAGGAAACATCACCAACTCCGAGGGAGGGCACCGTGGACGACAGCAGGCGAGGCATCACGGAGACGCTGGCCGCCGCCGACGTCAGCGAACAGGAGGCCGCCCTGCGGGTGCTGGGCCAGGCGCTGCGCTGGGCGGCCGCTTCGTTGCGCCACACGGACGGCGGGGAGAGCGGGGCGCCGGCCCTCGCCGCCCTGTACGCGCTGGACGACGCCCTGACGGACGGCCGGGAGCTGGCCCGGGAACTGCCGGGGCTGATCGCGGCCGCCCGCCCCGGCCCGCAAGTGGCCCGGGGTTCCGCGGAGTTGATGCGCGAGCTGACGGACACCGCCGACCGGGTGCGTGCCGCGCGCCAGACGCTGGAGCACCTCACGACCACGGAGGACGCGCTGCGCCGCCGCCTGGCCGAGCACGAGGAACTGCGCCGTCAGGTGGACGAACTGCGCCGGCTGGAGCGGCTGGTGGACGCCCTGGACGCGCTCCAGGACCAACAGCAGGTCATCGGCGCGCGGTTGGCCGAGCTGCGCGGGCGCGACACCGGCGTCGACCAGTCGCTGCGCACCAGCAGCGACGCGCTGGTCCGGCTCACCGAGGAGCGGCTCGCGCTGCTGGCCCCGCAGACACGCGAGACCCTGGAGCGGGCCGCGACGGCGCAGAAGGCCCTGGCCGCGGCGGAGCGTGAGTACCGGGCGAGCCAGGCGGAACTCGCCGACTACCAGGACCGGTTGGAGGCCGTGCACGCCGCGCAGGGCGCCCGGCTGGCCTCCCTGAACCGGCATGCGCGGGCCGACCGGGAGCTGGCCCGCGCGCTGCGGGGGGCGGCGGCTGCGGACGGCCCGGCCCCGGCGGAGGGCGGACTCACCCTGGAGCAGGTGGAGGCCCTCGCGGACACCGTCGAACGGCGGCTCCACGAGGCCGACGAGGCTCTCACCGTGGTACTGCGGGACCGGGAGGAACGGGACGCCGAGGGCCGGACGATGCTGACCCGCACCTGACCGGCGTCGCCTGGGGTGGCCGTCTTGCGCATGACGGCCCGCTCCCCCGGGGGCCGGCCACTCGGCGGGCCGGGGGCCACACCGGACGGTGACGGACAGCCCACGCAGCCGTGCGGTCGCCGCCGCCTGTGCCCCACCCGCACCTCGCCGAGCATCGGCTCGCGTGCCGTGAGGTCGCCGCCGTGCGACCTGAGGCGGGCGGGTCATCGGGGCCGCCGCGGGATCGCCGGGGAATCCTGGGCGCCCTCCGGCCAGGACTCGCCGTCGGCGGACCGATCTCGCGCGGATCCGGCGGCGGCAGGCCGTCGCCTGTGCCGCAGCCTCATCTCGCGCCCGCGTGCTGCGCCGCCCACCTCCACCGCGCCACCGCGCGGGCTGCGGCGGTTTCATCGAGGCCGCCGCGGGATCGCCGGCGGGTCCGGGACGTCCTCCGGACGGAACTCGCCGTCGGCGGTTCCGTTCTGGGCGAAGCGGGCGGCCATGCGGCCCTCCATGGTGCCCAGCAGACCGCGCACGGTGCGTGCGTTGCCGAAGGCGGCGGGGTCGGCGAGGCGGGTGGCGTGCAGCCAGCGGGTGGCGCGGTCGGGGACGCCGTCGCCCAGGGTGTACCCCTCCGCCGCGGCCATCCGGCGGAGGATCTCGGCCAGGTCGTCGAGGGAGTACTCCGGAAAGGGCACCCGGACGGTGAAGCGCGACGGCATGCCCGGGTTGAAGGCCAGCAACTGGTCCATGTCCTCGGGGTAACCGGCCGCGATCACCACCAGGCGTCCCCGCCAGTGCTCCATCTCCCGGATCAGGGTGTCGATGGCCTCGGCGCCGAACCCGCCACCCCCCTGGGTGTCCCGCACCAGGCCGTAGGCCTCGTCGATGAACAGCACACCGTCCAGGGCGTCGTGCGCCGCCTTGCGCACCAGCGGCGCGGTCTGGCCGACGTAGCTCGCCACCAGGTCGGTGCGGGTCACCTCGACGACGTGCTGCTTGCGGAGCAGGCCGAGGTCATGGAAGAGCTTGCCGATCAGCCGGGCCACGGTGGTCTTGCCCGTCCCGGGCGGCCCCGTGAACAGCATGTGGGGCGCGGCCGGCCCACCCTTGTTCAGCGCCTGCCGCATGCGCAGCCGGTTGGCGAGGTTCTCCAGGACCTCCCGCACCGGCTTCATCCCGACGTACTCGTCGAGCTCGGCGAGCAACGCGGACGGGTCCGGCGCGGGGCGGGGCAGATACCCCCGGTAGGCGTCGGGCAGGTCGTCGACGGTGACCGGGACCGTGACGTCGCGCCGGACCCGCCGGGCCCAGCGTTTGGCGATGCCGTCGGCGAGGGTGCGCATGTCCCGGGCGTTGGCGAAGTCCTCGCCCGCGGTCCTGCGCATCTGAGCGACGACGTCCCGGAACGTGTCCGCCACGCCCTCCGCGAGCCGCAGTCCGCGCTCCTCCAGGCGGCGCAGCAGGACCGCCGTGAGGGTGCCGGTGTCGAAGTCGGGGAAGTCCAGGACGTTGTCCAGCGGGAACCGGCTGGCGAGCCCGGGGTTGGCCGCCAGGAACTCCTTCATCTTCCCCGGGTATCCGGCGACGATCACGACCAGCCGGCCCCGGTCGTCCTCCATCCGTTTCAGCAGCGTCTGGATCGCCTCGTCGCCGAACCCGTCCCGCTGGTCGCTGAGTCCGTACGCCTCGTCGATGAACAGCACACCGTCCAGGGCCCGGTCGACGGTCCGGTTGGTCAACGCGGCCGTCTGGCCGACGTATCCGGCCACCAGGTCGCTCATCCTCGCCTCGACGCAGTGACCGCGCGCCAGCAGGTCCAGGTCGCGGTACATCTCCCCCACAAGCCGTGCCACGGTGGTCTTCCCGGTGCCCGGGTTGCCGGTGAACACCAGGTGCAGAGCGGGTGGTTCGGCGGTCGTGGCCCGCCCCAGGGCACGCAGTTCGCCGTCCGCCTCCGTCTCGGCCCGCAACTGCTCGAAGTACTGCTTGAGCGCGTCGAGCCCCTGCATCGCCTCCAGCCGCTCCCAGGCGGTGCGCCCGTCGGCGGACACCGAGCCCAGCCACTGCCGTACGGTGTCCCGGCTCAGTTCCCCGCCTCTGTGGGCCAGTCTGCCCAGCCGGGTGTGCCAGGTGAGCGCCTTGCCGGGGTGGGCGGCCATCGCCTTGACGATCGGATCGAGCTCCCGCCAGTCCGCGATCCGCAGCCCCCGGCGCAGCCGTACCTCGTGGACGAGCCGTTCCAGTTCGGCGGCCTCCGGGTGGCCGACACGGTAGGTGCCGCCGTGTCCGGCCGCGGAGCGCTGATCGTCGACGAAGGTCTCCAGGAACGGGAAGTGCCCCTGGGCGCGCACGAAGTCGGCCACCTCGTCCAGGGTCGACTTGCGGAAGACCAGGACCCAGAGGTTGCGGTCGTTGCCGTGATGGGCCCAGCGCTCCATGGCGCCGGCCAGCTCGCGCGGGGCGGTGGTGTGGCGCAGGCTCTCCTCGGCGTGCGAGAAGACCACCGCGGTCCGGACGCGGGTCTGGCGCAGATGGCCGGTCAGGGTGCTCACGCTGAACGGGTCGCTGATTCCGGTGGACGGCCGCGGCCGCGCCGGTCCCGCGGGCTCCGGTTCCGTGCCGGGGCCGCTCCCGCGTCCGGCCCGCACGTCCAGGCCGCCCAGCGGTCCCCTGAGCTGCCGGTGGCGCATGACGCCCGGGCGGGCGCGCGCGGTCCGGGCGCCCGCGCCGCCGGACAGGGCCCGGGAGGTCTCGTCCCGGAAGTAGACGGGGTGTTCCAGGGAACTGAAGACGATCCGTTCGTACCCCTCCGCGCGCAGCAGTCGCCACAGCGCCTGCTCCAGGACGCACACCTGGTAGGCGCTGTCGACGAACACGTCCCCCACGCCCGGCCCGTAGACGACGGTGAACGGCTCGCCGCCGTGCAGGGCGGACGGGTCGAGCCGTTCCGTCGTCGGGAAGGGCGGCGGCGGACCGGCCCCGGCCGTCGTCGCGGTCACAGGGTCTTCCGCGCGGGCTCTTCCCCGGCGGGAGCCGGGG
>NZ_RSAJ01000622.1 GCF_003933965.1 Streptomyces sp. RP5T | reverse complement strand
GCCCCCGTGCGACCCGATCTGCTCCTCGAAGGCGAGCACTTCCCCCTCCGCCGGGTCGTACCAGGAGTTGACCATGATGTCGGCGGTGTGCGGGAAGGAGTGCGTACGCCGGACGGCCTCCACCGCGCCGGGCCCGAAGTCGGCCAACGGCCCCGGATCCTCGTCCAGTCGGTCGAGCGGGATCTCGGTGCCGAACGGCCCGAGGACCACCCCGCCGTGTTCCTCGCTGCGCACCAGGAGGAAGCCGATGCCGGGATGGTTGGCGAGGGTGGTCAGCAGGGCCGGGTGGCGGGCGTCCAGCTCCTCCTTGGTCATCCGGTGGTGCACGTCGGGGAAGGAGACCAGCCCGAGGTTGCCGGAGGCCAGCACGATCGGCTCGGAGCCGCGGGCGGGCCGGTACTGCTCGCGCCCCTCCTTGCCGGGCCTGCGCAGCGCGGCACGGACGGCGGCGCGGGCCTCGGCTCCGCTGTGGGTGTGCTCGGCCCTGCGCGGCACGGGCAGCCCGCAGCCGGCCCGGACCAGGTCGCCGAGGGTGAGCCCGTAGCGGGTGCGGAAGGTCTCGCCGGGGCTCTGGCCGTGGTCGGACAGGACGACGATCCGGTACGGGCGCGGGGCGTGCTCGGCGACGTTCTCGATCAGCGCGAGCGAGCGGTCCAGGCGCTGGAGGACCTTCGCGGCGTCGCGGCCGGTCGGCCCGGAGTGGTGGGCGACCTCGTCGTAGGCGACGAGGTCGGCGTAGACGGCCGTACGGCACGCGAGCATGTCGCCCATGACGGCGGCGACCACGACGTCGCGTTCCACGACGGTCGCGAAGGCGCGGACCAGGGGGTAGAGGCCGCCGCGGCTCACCCGCGGGCGCTCCTTGCGGAACCGGGCGCGGGCCGACTGGCCGATCTCGCGGCCGACCTCGGCGGCGAAGGACAGGGCGGTGCGCACGGCGTTGGCGGGGTCGGAGAAGTAGGCGAAGTAACCGGCCCGGGAGCGGGTCTCGCGGCTGCGGCGGCGGGTGGCGATGGACAGCACGAGGGCCTGCTCCTCGGCGCCGCCGGAGAAGAGGTTGCCGCGGCTGGCGCCGTCGACGCTGAGCAGTCCGCCGTGTCCGGCCTGCTCCACGGCCCGGCGCTGGAGCTCCACGGCGCTGGTCGGGCGGTTGCAGACCATCACCTCGCCGCGGTCCTTCTCGTACCAGCGGAAGGCGGGGACGTCGTGGTTGCTGCCGTGCAGGATGCCGAGCTGGCTGGCGCCGGTCTGGCTGGACCAGTCGGTGCGCCAGGAGGTGAGCCGGTGGGTGGGGCGCACCGCGCGGCCCGGGGTGTCACTGTGCCCCATCCAGCGGGCGATCGTGGGCATCAGGCCCGCGCCGACCGCGGCCAGCAGGACGTCGTGGCCGACGCCGTCGAGCTGGAGGAAGACGGTGCCCGGGGTGGCCGGGCCGGCGGGGCCGCCTCGGCGGCGGCGGCGGTCGGCGAGACGGTACAGGCGGCGCCGGTAGGCGTCGTCGTCGCGGACCGCGAGGGCACCGCCGGTGGCGGAGGCGACCGCGGACATCACGGCGGCGACCATGACCGCGGTCTCGGGGGCGGCGTCGGCGCGCGCGGCGGGGTTGAGGCGCAGGGCGAGCAGCAGCAGCGCCCCGTTGAGGAAGAAGACGAGCAGCCCGAGCACGAGGGTCGGCACGAGCAGGAAGAGCCGCACGAGCAGCGGCCACACGACGGCCGACAGCACACCGAAGGCGCCGGCGCCGAACGCGGCGGTGACCGCGATGCGGGTCGCGCTGTCACCGGTCGGGGACTGGAGCCGGAAGTCCGGCAGGATGCCGGCCAGCACCAGCATCGTCAGGGTGGAGACGACCCACACCGTGACGCTCCGCCCGACCTGACTGGCGATCCGCCGCCAACGCCCCGCACCCACGCCCCGTACACCTCACGTCCTGGCCCGTCGTCGGTGCGGGCTCTGGGACCAGCGTGTCATACGGGTCGGACAGTCAGCGTCCGTCGTATCCCGCGGTCGGCATCGAGAGCCTGCGGTGCACCCTGGCCTTCATCTGGGCGTCGTACAGGGGTTCCGCGAAGCCCACGGTCTCCACCCGCACCCCGCGGCGGGCGCATTCGGCGGTGAACTCCTCCACGGAGGACAGGGCGCTCTCCAGGACCCGGTGGCTGGGGGCCACGAACAGGTCGCGTCCCGAGCGCACGCCGTCCCACAGCACGCAGTGGTCGGCGCGCAGGCCCCGCACCAGCAGTTCCCGCCGCACGGTGTACCCCCGCTCGGCGGCCCAGCGCGCGCACATGGCGTGCTGGCTGCGGGAGTCCACCAGGAAGGGATCGGCGTCCAGTTCCTCGAGCGGCGTCAGACTCGCGATCGCCGTGACTCGGAACGCTCCCATGGTGTCCCCCTCACCTCCGGGTTTCGCCGCCGACCCTACTCCAGCCCGTAGGCTTCGGGGAGTCGCGCGAAGGAGGCAAAGAGGTGCCGGTGGAGATCACCTGGTGGGGCCACGCCACCTGCACGGTCACGGATTCGGACGTACGTGTGCTCACCGACCCTCTGTTCGCCCGCCGGCTCGCGCATCTGCGCCGGCGCCGCGGCGCGGTGCCCCCGGCCGGCGCCCGGCGCGCGGACGTGGCACTGGTCTCCCATCTGCACGCCGACCATCTGCACGTGCCCTCGCTGGCGCGCCTGGAGCCGGGCACGCGCCTGCTCGTGCCCCGGGGCGCACCACGCCAGGTGCCGGGGCTGCGCCGGCTCACCCATCTCGCGGTGGACGAGGTGGCGCCCGGCGACGAGCGACGCGTGGGCGACCTCCTGATACGCGCGGTGCCCGCCCGGCACGACGGGCGGCGGCTGCCGCTCGGACCGCACCGCTCCCCCGCGCTCGGTTACGTCGTCGAAGGCTCCGCGCGGACCTACTTCGCCGGGGACACCGGGCTGTTCGACGACATGGCCGAGGAGGTCGGGCCGGTCGACGTGGCGCTGCTGCCGGTCGGCGGATGGGGACCGTATCTCGGGGAGGGCCACCTCGACGCGGGGCGCGCGGCCCAGGCGCTGGCCCGGCTGGGGCCGCGCAGTGCGGTGCCGGTGCACTACGGGACGTACTGGCCGATCGGGATGGACGCGGTACGGCCGCACGAGTTCCATGCGCCGGGCGCGGAGTTCGCGCGGCTGGCGGGCCGGTTCGCGCCGGGCGTGGACGTGCACCGGCTGGAGCACGGGGAGAGCGTGCGGCTGGAGGTCGCCCGGTGACGTGGCTCGAAGCCGCCACCACGGGGGCCACGTCCGGGACCGCGGGGCAGGCGATCGGCTATCCGACCCTGTTCCTGCTGGTGTTCCTGGGCGCGCTGGTGCCGGTGGTGCCCACGGGAGCACTGGTGAGTTCGGCCGCCGTGGTGGCCTTCCACCGGGCGGCCCCGCTGACCCTGGTGCTGCTGTTCGTCACGGCCTCGCTCGCCGCGTTCCTCGGGGACATCACCCTGTACTGGCTGGGGCGGCGCGGGATGAAGTCGAGGAACGGCTCGCGGTGGCTGGAGGCGATCCGGTCCCGGGCGCCGGAGGAGCGTCTCGAACAGGCGCAGGGGAAGCTGGCCGACCACGGGGTGGCCGTCCTCGTGCTGTCCCGGCTGGTGCCGGCCGGGCGGATACCGGTGATGCTGGCCTGTCTGATGGCCGAGTGGCCGCTGCGGCGGTTCGTGCGGGGGAACCTGCCGGCCTGCCTGGCCTGGGCCGTGACGTACCAGCTGATCGGGATTCTGGGCGGGTCGCTGTTCAAGGAGCCCTGGGAGGGAGTGGTCGCGGCGGTCGCGCTGACCCTGGCGATCAGCGCGGCGCCGACGGTGTGGAAGCGGGTCCGCTCCACCGGGTGAGGACTCCTCAGTCCAGCACCCTGGATCCGCCGACCGGCAGGTCCCACAGGTCCTCGCGGGCCAGGCCCGCCTTCTCCCACGCCTGCCGCACCCTCGTCAGCGGTTCCAGCACCGGCTCCGCCGAGAGCACGAACGTCCCCCAGTGCATGGGGGCCATGCGGCGGGCGCCGAGGTCCTGGGCCGCCCGCACCGCCTCCTCCGGGTCGCAGTGCACGTCGCTGAGCCACCAGCGGGGGTCGTAGGCGCCGATGGGCAGGAGGGCGAGGTCGATGCCGGGATAGCGGTGACCGATGCGGGAGAACCAGTGGCCGTAGCCCGTGTCCCCGGCGAAGTAGACCCGCTGCCCGTCCCGGGCGGTGAGGACCCAGCCGCCCCACAGGGTGCGGCAGGTGTCGGTGAGGGAGCGCTTGGACCAGTGGTGGGCGGGGACGAAGTCGAAGCGGACGCCGCCCAGTTCGGCCGCCTCCCACCAGTCGAGTTCGGTCACCGCGGTGAAGCGGCGGCGGTGGAACCAGCGGGCCAGGCCGGCCGGGACGAACACCGGGGTGTCGCGCGGCAGTCGGCGCAGCGTCGGGGCGTCCAGGTGGTCGTAGTGGTTGTGGCTGATGACGACGGCGTCGATGCGCGGCAGCGCCTCCCAGTCGATGCCGACCGGGGTGATGCGGGCCGGGGTGCCGAGGATGCGACGCGACCAGACCGGGTCGGTGAGGACGGTCAGACCGCCGATGCGCACCACCCAACTGGCGTGGCCCGCCCAGGAGACGGCGACCGTGCGGGCGTCGACGACGGGCAGCGGGGCGGGGGCGTAGGGCAGTTTCGGGATGTCGGCGAGGCCCTCGGGGCCGGGCCGGACGGCGCCCTCGCGGGCGAAGCGGGCCATGGCC
>NZ_RSAJ01000621.1 GCF_003933965.1 Streptomyces sp. RP5T | reverse complement strand
GCGCCGGCCCCCTCCGCCGCCGAGACGCTGGGCGCGACCAGCCCCCCACCCATGGTCCTGCGGGCCATGGAGCGCGATCTGCGCCTGACCGAGGCACAGGCCAGGACGCGCCTGGTGAACGAGGCCGAGGCGGGCACCCGGGCCGGCCGGCTGCAGAACGCGCTGGGCAAGCGCTTCGCGGGGGCGTGGGTGAGCGGCGCCACCTCCGCCGAACTGACCGTCGCCAGCACCGACGCGGCGGACGGCCCGGCCATCGAGGCCGGCGGCGCGCGGGCGGTGGTCGTCGACACCCCGCTGGCGGACCTGAAGGCGGTCAAGACGAAGCTGGACCTCGCCGTGACCGGCAAGGGGCGGGAGACACCGGTCCGTTACGTCGACGTACGGACCAACCGGGTGACGGTGCAGGCCACCAGCCGCGCCGCCGCGGACGCGCTCGTCGAGGCCGCCGGTGTCGAGAGCGCGCTCGTGAACGTCAAGGTGTCGGCCGAGCAGCCGCGCGCCCTGTACGACATCCGGGGCGGCGACGCCTTCTACATCGACGGCACGGCCCGCTGCTCCGTGGGCTTCGGCGTCACCAAGGGCGACCAGCAGGGGTTCGCCACGGCCGGCCACTGCGGCAAGGCGGGGGCGAAGACCACCGGGTACAACCAGGTCGCCCAGGGGACCTTCCAGGCCTCGGTGTTCCCCGGGCAGGACATGTCGTGGGTCGGCGTCAACAGTGACTGGACCGCCACCCCGGCCGTCAAGGGCGAGGGCGGCCAGGACGTGCAGACCGCCGGCTCGGTGCAGGCCCTGGTGGGCGCCGCGGTGTGCCGGTCCGGCTCCACCACGGGCTGGCACTGCGGCACGATCCAGCAGCACGACACCAGCGTCACCTACGCCGAGGGCACCGTCGACGGCGTGACCCGCACGACCGTGTGCGCGGAGCCGGGCGACTCCGGCGGTTCCTACATCTCGGGGACCCAGGCCCAGGGCGTCACGTCCGGCGGCTCCGGTGACTGCACGAGGGGTGGCACGACGTTCTACCAGCCGATCAACCCGGTGCTCAGCGCCTACGGCCTGACGCTGCGGACCACCACGAGCGGGAGCGGCACCTCCGCCCCCGAGGAGGGCCAGGAGGGGTCCTGGGCCGCGGGCCGGGTGTACGAGGTGGGCGCGCGGGTCACCCTCGACGGCGTCTCCTACGAGTGTCTGCAGTCCCACCAGGCGCAGACCGCCTACCAGCCCGCCCTCGCCCCGGGCCTGTGGCAGCGCGTCTGAGCGAGAGGGAGCGGTGAGGCCGCGGCAAGGGGGCGGGGACTTCGGGCCCCGCCCCCTTGCCGCGCGTGACGACGCCGCAGTCCTGTCCTTCGTCGCGCTACATCTCCGCCAGCAGCGCGTACGCGGTCGGCACGAACGCGTCCCGGGCGCGGAAGCGGCGGGTGCACAGGCCGGCCAACGCCGTGCCGATGTCGGGCCGGTAGCCCAGGAAGGCCTGCTGGCCGAGGGTCGCCCCGCCGTGGAAGTACATCGGCCCCTGCTCCGTGGGGTGCTGGAACCAGGCCACCGTGTGCACATGCCGGTGTCCGAGCCCGCGCCGGAGCACGGGGCGGCGCACCGCACGCAGCGCACCCGACAGGGGCAGGCCCGACGGGTCCAGATGCGCTTCCAGGAACGTCAGCAGGTCGCGCGCGGTGGCCCGGACGGCGCCGGCCGCCTGGAAGCCGCCCACGGCCAGCGGGGGAACGGGCGTCATGCCGTCCCGGCGGTGCCCGATGGCGTCGGTGTCCGGGGAGCCGGGGACGAGCGTGATTCCGTCCAGCCCGAGCGGGCCCAGCACCCGACCGGTCAGCAGCTCCTCCCACGGGGTGGCGGTCGCCGCCGTCAGGGCGTGACCGAGGACGGCGACACCGAAGTTGGAGTAGTGCCAGCGGGTGCCGGGCCGGTGGTGCCGCCGCCGGCGCAGGAAGGCGTCGACCACGCGCTCGGCGGGATAGCGGGCGTAGGGGTTGGTGCGCCAGGCGGGCAGGGCCCGGACGAAGAAGTCGGCGGGCAGGGCGGGCAGGCCCGAGGTGTGGGTGATCAGGTGGGCGAGGGTGACGGGTTCCGCGCCGGGCCGCCGGGCCGGGTCCAGCAGGACGGCCGCCGGCTCGCCCCCGGACAGCAGGCCCGTGTCGGTCAGATGGGCCAGCAGCAGTCCGGTGAACGTCTTGGAGGCCGAGCCCAGTTCGTAGCGCAACCGCTCGCGCGGCACGGGCGGGGGAGGCGCGGTGCCTCCGGTGCGCACGGTGCGGCGCCCGTGCCGGGACAGGGCGAACACGACGTCGGGCGCGGCCACGGCCTCGACGGCCGCGTCGAGCCGCCGCCGTACCCACTCCTCGTCCTCCGCCCGCGGGACCTCGGGCGGGCGTACGCCGGTGAGGTCGGGCGGACCGCCCGGCCAGGGGAGTGCGCCGGCTGTCATGACGGGGTGTGCGCCAGCCGCGACAGCGCGCGGGACATGGCCAGGACCGAGGCGAAGGCCGCCACCAGCGTCGGGTGGTAGACGACGTCGAAGACCTCGTCGGGCTCGCCCTGTGGCATGCTGCGCACCGCGGGCATCGCACCGTCGGGCTGCTGGGCGGCGGCGAAGCCCTCCCACGCCCGCTCGTCGAACGTGGGGTGCGGCAGACAGGCGTCGACGACGAGCAACTCGCCCAGCAGGTCCCAGCGTTGCAGGTCCAGCCAGTCGTCCAGCCAGACCGGCAGCCAGGTGGCGAGGTAGTCGGCGACCTCGGCCGGCAGCCCCTCGGGCCGCTCGCCCCAGTCGGTGAGGTGGAAGACGGTGTGGGTGATGTCGTAGGCGATGTGCCCCTCCACCGTCCAGGGTTCGGGCGCCCGGCCCAGCCAGGTCGCGCCGACGAGGTCGGCCTCCGGCGGGCGGGGCGGCACGCCGAAGCGGCGCTGGAAGGCGGACAGGCCCAGGCGGCGGACCGGTGACATCTCCAGGGCGGCGAAGCTGTCCAGCCGCTGGTTGAGCCGGAAGGCCCGCTCGGCCTCGGGGCTGCTGTAGCCCAGCTCCTTGAACGGCAGGTACACCTCGAAGGGGATGGGCGAGAGGGGCTCGGTGCGCTGGCCGCGCACCAGCATCCGGCCGCCGTCCAGCGTGTGGCACCAGGCGTGGTCGATCAACTGCCGGGCCAGTGCGGCCTGTCGGGACCCCGCCACCCCCTCACGGAACAACACCTTGCAGATGAGGGCCAGTTCGCCGACGGGCTTGAAGCGCTCCAGGAAGCCGACCTCCGGGTCGACGTCCAACTCCAGCCGGAAGCCGTCGCGGTGGGCGTGCAGCCACTCCAGGGCGCCCGCGCCGACCTGGTGGATGAGGCGCGTGTGGTTCATCCCGGTACCCCCTGCCCGCCGTCCGCCATGTCCGCCGCCGTGGCGCCCGCGGCCGCCTCGCCCAGCCGGCCGAGGGTCAGCACGGCGGCGAAGGCCGTCATCAACGTCGAGTGGTAGCAGTCGAGGAAGGCGGGAGCGGTCGTACGGCTGCCCCGCCCGCCGACCTCGGGGACGGCCCCGGAGTCGTCCTGGGCCGGCGAGAGCCGCGCCCACGACTCCAGGAGCAGGTCGCGCTCCGGCGGGCCGGGCAGAGCGCTCGCCACGGCCAGCAGTTCGCAGCTCAGGTCCCACTGCTCGTCCTCCAGGCAGGTGTCGAGCCAGGGCGCGAGCCAGTGCCGCAGGTAGGCGGCGATCGGCTGGGGCACGGCCTGCGGGTTCAGGCCCCAGTCGGTGAGGTGGAAGATCACATGGGTCAGCGTGTAACCGGCCGCCAGCTCGAACGTCCACGGCTCCGGCAGGCCGGCGAGCCAGGTGTGCTCCAGTGCCCGTGCCATGTCCCCGTGCTGCGGGATGCCGCTGCGGCGCTCGGAGTTGAGCACGCTCAGACGCCGGTTCGGCTCCTGCTCCGTCACGTGCCAGCCGCGGGTGCGGGCCACCGTCGCGGTGGCGCGCTCGTAGCCTGCGTGACGCAGGCCCGCCGAGGCGAAGGCCGCGTAGACCTCCAGCGGGTAGGTGGCGAAGGGCTCCAGGCGCTGCAACTCCCCGAACAGGGCGCCGCGCCCGGTCTGTTGCCACGCGAAGGACAGCAGGTCGCAGGCCCTCGCGTGGAGCGGGTCGGCCGGGTCGGTGTGCCGCCGTACACAGACGCACACCTGGGCCAGCTCCCCGAGGGGCTTCCAGGTGGTGTTCACGTTGCCGTGCTCGGCGAGCGCGTCGTCGCCGAGGGCGAAGCCGTCGCGGTGGGCGCTCACCCACGTCAACGCGGCCTCGGCCAGGCCCCGGACCTCGTGCGCCGTCACACCGGCACTCCGGTCCGCAGCAGGCGGGCGGCCCCGACCTGCAGCGCGACCCGGGCGTCCGTGCCGCCCATCTGGGCCACGAACTCCAGCCCGGTGTCCAGGCCCAGCGTCTGCGGCACCTCGTCGAGGAGGACCAGCCAGCGGCCCGCTCCGGCGGCCTGGAGCCAGTCGCGGCGGCGGACCGCCCGGACGAATCCCCGGGCCACGTCGACCGGGCGGCGGCGTGCCGCGCGGGCCACCGCGCAGTCCTCGCCGGGCAGCGCGAGCGGGGCGAGCACGGCGAGTTGGTGGGTCAGGTACTGCCACGGCGCGTCCTCCAGCCAGGCCGCCGCGGGTTCGCCGTCGTCGCCCGGCACGCCGTCGAACGACGCGTCCAGCCGCCGTAGCGCCCGCCTCATGGCCCAGTGGCTCCACACCGAGGTGGGA
>NZ_RSAJ01000620.1 GCF_003933965.1 Streptomyces sp. RP5T | reverse complement strand
CCCACCAGCACCACGGCCAGCAGCGCCGCCACGAGCACGCCCCGCCTGGAACGCGCCGCCGCCGTGAACCGCCGGCTCCCCGAACGCTCAGGCGCCGGGGACCGTAGCGGAAGGTCCCGCTGGGTCGGGGTGTACGCCCGCTCGGGCGCCCTGCGCGCGGGCATGCGGCCCGTCTCCAGGAAGGCCCGCAGCAGCCGCTCGGCCTCCACCGCGTCCAGCCGCCGTTCGGGATCCCGCTCCAGCAGCCCCCGGACGACCGGAAGGAGGGGCGCGGCCTGCGCGGGCGGCCGGATCTCGTCGATGACGACGGCGTGCAGGATGCCGCCCAACGAGTCGCGCCGGAACGGCGACTCGCCGCTGAGGGCCGTGCACAGCAGCGCGCCCAGCGACCACAGGTCGGCCTCCGGGCCGGTCCTGACCCCGGACATCCGCTCGGGCGCGGTGTACTCGGGCGAGCCGACGAAGGAGCCGGTCTCGGTGAGCGTGGTGGCGCCCGCGACCTGGGCGATGCCGAAGTCGGTCAGCACGACCCGCCCGGTGCCGGACTCCACGAGGACGTTGGCGGGCTTGATGTCCCGGTGCAGCACCCCGGCCGCGTGCGCCGCGCGCAGGGCGCTCAGCAGGTCCGCGCCGATCCGGGCGGCCTCGGCGGCTTCGACCGGGCCGTGTGCGGAGATCCGGTCGGCGAGGGAGCCGCCGTCGATCAACTCCATGACGATGTAGGGCCGTTCGTCCTGCTCGACGACGTCGTGGACCACCATGATGTGCGGGTGGCTGAGCCGGGCGACCGCCCCGGCCTCGCGCAGGGTGCGCTCCCGCTGGAGCCGGGCGTCCTCGGCGGAGAGCGTCTCGTCGAGGGGGATCTCCTTGACGGCGACCTGCCGGCCGAGCAGCTGGTCGGTCGCCCGCCACACCACGCCCATGCCGCCGCGCCCGATCCTCGCCTCCAGGCGGTAACGGCCCGCGATCACACGGAAGGTGTCCCCCTCGTTCCCCATGCGCCCCATCATGCCGCAGCGGACGGATACGCTCCGGGGCGGTGACCGGCCAACTCCGTCAGCTGTTCGACTCGCTCCAGCCCTGGAGAACCGCCGTGAACTGCTTGCTGGTGGTCGGCCAGCTCTCCGCGGGCGACGACATGTAGATCGCGTACTCGGCGCCGTCCCGGGAGATGTACGTCTCCTCCACGGCCCGGCGCGGTCCGGGGAAGGCGATGTCCTTGGCCAGCGCGGTCCAGGTGTACTCCCAGCGGGCGCCCGGCCGGTCCCGGTAGGTGTTCCTGTCCATGTCGACGCGGTGGTAGTCCTTGAGGTCCTGGATCTGCCGTTCCAGGTCGCGCTGGTGCTCGTAGGGGTCGATGAAGTCCGGCGAGGTGTCGACGGCGATCCGGATGAAGTGCTTGCCCTCGTCGGGCGAGTAGTCGATCTGGGTCAGCCCGTTGGCGGGGGTGCCGAACACCGAGCGGTCCCAGCCCTTGGGCAGGTTGAGGCTGAAGCCCACGGGGTCGTCGTACCGCTCCCAGCCGGCCGGAACCCCGCCCGTGTCCGTGCTCGTGCTCGGCGTGGGGCTGGGCGAGGGACTCGACGAGACCGAGGTACCGCCGGTGTCCCGGCCCTGGTCCCACTTCTGCAGCGCGACCACGGTCCCGGCGCTGACGACCGCGGCCAGCGCGACCACGAGCGCGACGGAACGCAGCCGGCGACGCCCGGACGAGGCCGCGGGGGCCTGGCCGGCGTGATGCGGTGGACCGATGACCGTGGAGGAGGGGCCCTGGGCGTACGGGGTCCCCGAGTGGTACGCCGGCCCCGAAGCCGAGGAGTACGAGGGCCCCGTGGCCGAGGGGTACGCCGGGTTCGTGGCCGAGGGGTACGCCCCGTTGGTGGCCGAGGGATACGCCGGGCTCGTGGCCGAGGGGTACGACGGGCCGTCGGCCGATGTGCCCGGCACGGGTGTGCGGAGCCCACCGTGGGAGCCACTCTGCGTCCCCGGCTCATGGCGCGAACCCTCATGTCGGGTAGGCACATACGCCTGTGCCGCGCCCGGCCTCCGTCCCTCCGCCGCCTCGGCGAGCATCTGCTCGGCCTCGGCCGCGCCGGGCCGCACAGCGGGGTCCTTGTGCAGCAGGGCGGCGATGACGGGCCCGAGCGGACCGGCGTTGCGCGGCTCCGCGGGTTCCTCGTCGACGACGGCCTGCATCGTTGTCAGCGGGGTCGTACGGCGGAACGGCGACCGCCCCTCGACCGCCGTGTACAGCGTGGCCCCGAGCGCCCACAGGTCGGCGGACGGGCCGGGATCGGCGCCGCGGACCCGCTCCGGGGCGAGGTAGTCGACCGAGCCGACGACCTCTCCGGTGCGGGTGATGGTGGTGTCGCCCTCGATCTGGGCGATCCCGAAGTCGGTGAGCAGGACCCGGCCGTCCCGGGCGAGGAGGACGTTGCCGGGTTTCACATCCCTGTGCAGGACCCCGGCGGAGTGCGCGGCGCGCAGGGCCCGCAGCACCCACATCCCGATCCGGGCCGCCTCGCGCGCCTCGATACGGCCGTCCTCCTTGACGGCGTCGGCCAGCGAGCGGCCCTCGACCAGCTCCATCACGATCCAGGGCCGGCCGTCGTGGTCGAGCACGTCGTGCACGGTGACGACGGCCGAGTGGTTGATCCGGGCGGCCGCGCGCGCCTCGGCACGGGTACGGGCGAGCAGCACGGCCTGGTCGCCTTCGGAAACGTAGAGCGCCGCGGTCAACTCCTTGATCGCCACGGCCCGGTGCAGCACCTCGTCGTGGGCACGCCAGACCCGGCCCATGCCGCCCTTGCCTATCGGGTCGGCGAGCCGGTAGCGCCCCGCGAGGAGCAGGCCCTGCATCTGATTCACGTTTCCCCGCAATGCTCTTGACGCAGTCAGACTAAGGACCGGTCCGCGCCGAGGGGAACCAGGGGGGCGCCAAGGAGACCTCACTGTGACGGTTGTCGCTTCCACGACGGAGGAGTGAACCCGCGACGCCGCCACGGCGTCCGTCAGCCGGTCACCTGGTACGTGGCCGAGGCCTGTTCGTACAGCCGGGTCACCTCGTCACGCTCCGCCTCCGGCCCCCGCACCTGCACCACGTGGTACTTCCCGCCGATCAGGATCGCGACATTGCGCACGTACAACTCGCGCCCGTCGCCGTCGGTCCAGGTGAACTGCCCCTCGGCCATGCTCCGGGTGCCGACCTGGATCGACTTCAGGCCGGTGGCGGTGGCCCAGCTGGAGTCGCGGTACGGCTGGAGCTCGGGCTCCTTCTCGCGCTGATACACCATCGGGTCGCTGCCGTTCACGGCCGCGGTGTCCCGCCCGGGGACGACGATCAGCTCGAAGCCGCCCTGCGAGTACACCACTTGCCCGCGGCCGTTCCTCGGGGTGCGGTCCCAGCCGGCCGCCACCGCGATCCTGAAGCCCTCGGCGTCCGTGCGCAGGGTGAATCCGTCGGCGACCTCGGGCCCCGCGGTCTGGGTCTCGGCGGCACCGCTGGACCGCGACGGTCCGGGCGTGCTCGGCTCGGCGCCGGGCGACCCGGACCCGGCCTCGTCACCGGCCCCCGGCGACTGTGCCGGACCGGCCTGGCTGGTGGAACCGGTCTCCTTCCCGGCGCCCTTGTCCTCGGAGCCCGCCTTCGGCATGAAGTACATGGCGTACGCGATCGCCGCGGCCATCACCAGCAGGATGAGCAGCAGCAGATTGCGGCCGAGGCGGCGCGGCGAGGGGGCGGCCTCCTCGCGGGCCCGCTTGTGCCGGCCGTGCGTCGCGGGCAGCCCGGCGCGCCGCCTGCGCACCAACTCGCCCCGGCGCCGCACGATCGGCAGCCGGCTCGCGTCCACGGGCGGGGCGGCGACGACATGGACGCCGGCCTCCGGCTCGGGCGCGGACCGCACCAGCGAGCGCAGCCAGCCGCGCAGTTCCTCGAAGTCCAGCCGCTCGGTGGGGTCCTGCCGCAGCAGCGACTCCACGACGGGCCTCAGCGGCCCGCACTCCTCCGCGAAGGCGGGCGGCTCGGCGCACACCAACTGCACCAGCTCGGCCGTCGACTCCTCGGGGTAGGGCGCGTGCCCCTGGACGGCGCGGAACAGCAGCGCCCCGAGCGCCCACAGGTCGGTCGCGGGCCCGATGGGCGCGGCGAGCTGCCAGTTCTCGTGCACCGGTCCGGCCTGCTCGGGCGCCCAGCGCTCGGTGACGGGCCCCACCACGGCCATCCGGGCCTGCCGTGCCCGCTCGGCGGCGAGCGCGGTGGCGGGACCGCGGCGGACGGGCGTCTCGCTCGGCGCAAGGTCCTCCCAGCGACTGGGCGCGGGCACCCGGTCGACGGCGGGAACGGCGTCGGCGACGGGCCCCTGGCCCCCGGCACGCGGCACCGCACCGTGCCAGGGAGCGGGGCGCACTCCGTAGGGATCGGCTATCCGCCCGGGAGCCCCGAGCCCGGGGTCGCCCCCGTGCCCCTGCTCGACCCCGTCCACGCCCGGATACGGCGGCTGCGCGAAGCCGTTGGCGGAGGGATACGGCTGCTGCGCGGGGCCGTTGGCCGACGGGTACGGCGAAGGCGGCAGGCCGTTGGCCGGTACGGCGGGGTCGGCACCCCGCGTGTGTCCGGCGGGGTCGGTGTCCGGTGCCGGGCGGGCTCCGGGCAGGGCGGCCCTGCCGTTCTGCGCCTCCTGGACCCTGGCCGCGGCCCGGGCGCCCGCGCGGTACGCGGCGATCGCCCCGGCCCGCGCCGCCCGGA
>NZ_RSAJ01000061.1 GCF_003933965.1 Streptomyces sp. RP5T | reverse complement strand
CCGTACGCCCCGCTCCCGGACCCCCGGTAGGCGGCGATGGAGCTGACGAACAGGACCCGGCCGCCCGGGGAGGCGAGCCGGTCCTTCAGCCCCTCGGTGAGCAGTGCCGCGCTCAGCAGATTGAGCCGGAAGTTCACAGTCCAGTTGTGCGCGACGGCATCGAGCGGATCGGAGCTGTCGACGGGAGGTTCGAGCTGTCCGGTGCCCCCGGCGCCGTGGATCAGCACGTCCACGGCCCCCAGTTCACGCTCCACGAACCCGACCACCCCGCGCACCTGATCGACGTCGGTCAGATCGGCGGCGTACGTCAGCGCCCCGGGCACCCCGGCCTTCTCCAGCACCCCGGCGCGCCGCCCGAGCAGCAGCACCCGGTCCCCTTCCGCGGCGAACACCTGCGCCGCCGCGAGCCCGATTCCCGTACCGCCACCGCTGATCACCACATTGCGAGCCATGACGCCAGCCTACAAACAGGAGCTGCGTTCACCCGGTTCCCGCGGGCTCAGCGCAGGCTGCGGACGTCCAGGTGCCGCAGTACCCGGTCCACCACCTCGGGATCGGCCCCGGGCTCGCTGCGCGCCGCCAGCACCTCGTGCCGGGCCGCGCTCAGCAGCTCGCCCTGGATGCGCCGCACCCGCTTGATGCGCCGCCGGGCCTCGCGCCGCTCCTCGTCCCCCATCTCGGGAGAGATGCGCACACCGATCTCGAAGGCCCGCCGCTGCATCTGCTCGGACAGCTCCTCCGGCAGCTCCTCCACGGCCTCGATCTCCCGCAGCCGCCGCTTGGCCGCCTTCGCCGCCCGGACCGCGAGGGCCTTCTCGAACTCCTTCTCCCGCTCGCTGTCGGACTGCACCCCCAGCCGCTTCACCAGCCACGGCAGCGTCAGTCCCTGGAGCACCAGCGTGGCCATGATCACCCCGAAGGCGATGAAGATGATCTCGTCCCGGTCGGGAAAGCCCGCCCCCGAGTCGGTCTCCAGCGGGATGGCCAGCGCCAGCGCCACCGAGGCCACGCCCCGCATCCCGGACCACCACATGATGACGGTCTCCCGCCAGCTCGTCGGGATCTCCTCGCTGTAGTCCCGCTTGGCGTGCATCCGCTTGGTCAGCCAGGTGGCCGGCATCAGCCACGCCAGCCGTACCAGGACGACCACGGCGACGATCGCCGCGGCCCAGCCGAGCATCTCGCCCCAGCGCCCGGACGCGGTCCGGATGGCGTTGTGCAGTTCGAGCCCGATGAGCCCGAAGGCCACACCGGTGACGAGCGTGTCGACGATGTCCCAGAAGGTGTGCCCGGCCAGCCGGGTCATCACGTCGTCGGCGTCGGTGCCGTACTCGGCGAGGAACAGGGCGGTGGTCAGCACGGCGAGCACCCCGGAGCCGTGCAGCTCCTCGGCGAGTACGTAGGAGGCGTACGGCACGAGCACCGTCAGGCCGATCTGGAGGGTGGCGTCGCCCAGCAGGTCCATCAGCTTGTTGGCGCCCCAGCCGAGCCCGAGCCCGACGGCGACGGCGACCACCGCGGAGAGCACGAACTCCAGGCCGGCCTCCCCCGCCGTGAACGAGCCGCTGACGGCCGCGGCGACCGCCACGTGGTAGAGCACGATCGCCGTGACGTCGTTGAACAGCCCCTCGCCCTCCAGGATGGACACCAGTCTGCGGGGCAGCCCCAGCTGGCCCGCGACGGCGGTTGCGGCGACCGGGTCGGGCGGTGCGACCAGCGCGCCGAGCGCGACGGCGGCGGCGATCGGCAGCCCCGGCACGATCGCGTGGGCGACGGCGGCCACACACAGGGTCGTCACGAACACGAGCGCGACGGCGAGCAGGAAGATGGGCCGTTTGTTGGCGGTGAACTGGCGCCAGGATGTGCGCCGCACCGCCGCGTACAGCAGAGGCGGCAACAAGATCGGCAGGATCAGCTCGGGCGGGATGTCGACGTTCGGCACGAAGTCCAGCACCGCGAGCACTATCCCGAGCAGCGTCATCAGCACCGGCGACGGCAGCCCGAAACGGTCCCCCACCGGCACGCTGATCAGAGCCCCCAGCAACAACACGAACAACAGGGCCAGCTGATCCACGGTCAGAACTCCGGGCAGATCGACAGAACATCGGTCACTTCAGTCTGCCCGCAAAACGCCCGGACCCTCCCGACCGCCGCTCCCGCCGAAGGTCACAGAACCCGGCGCATGGCCCGGTGCGGCATCCCCGCGTCCGGGAACTCCGGCCCGTAGGCCACGTACCCCAGCCGCTCGTAGAACCCCAGCGCATGCGTCTGGGCGTGCAGGTCGACAGCCGTCAGCCCTCGCGCGCGTGCCGCCTGTTCCACGGCCCGCACGAGCGCGGCCCCGACCCCGAGCCCGCGCGCCTCCCGGGTCACCGCGAGCCGCCCCAGCGACCCCACCGACGCGTCACCTCCGGTCTTCCCGGCGGCCGCCTCGCCGGACAGCAGCCGCCCGGTCCCGAGCGGCAGTCCGTCCTCCCGCACGGCCAGCACGTGGACCGCCACGGCGTCGTAGACGTCGTACTCGATGTCCTCGGGCACGCCCTGCTCGCCGACGAAAACCTCCTTGCGCACCGCGAAGCAGGCCTCACGGTCGGCGGGGTCCTCGGCGACCCGCACCCGGTACGCGGGCGTGCTCACCCGTAGGTCTCCTCGCGCACCAGGTCCAGGGCCTGCTGGAGGTCCGCCGGGTAGTCGCTGGCGAACTCCACCCACTCGCCGTCCCCGGGGTGCTCGAAGCGGAGCCGCACCGCGTGCAGCCACTGGCGGGTCAGCCGCAGCCGCTTGGCGAGCGTCGGGTCGGCGCCGTACGTCAGGTCGCCGACGCAGGGGTGGCGGTGGGCCGCCATGTGGACGCGGATCTGGTGGGTTCGCCCGGTCTCCAGCTTCACGTCGAGCAGGGAGGCCGCGCGGAACGCCTCGATGAGGTCGTAGTGCGTGACGGACGGCTTGCCCTCGGCGGTGACCGCCCACTTGTAGTCGTGGTTCGGGTGCCGGCCGATGGGCGCGTCGATGGTGCCGCTGGTCGGGTCCGGGTGGCCCTGGACGAGCGTGTGGTACCGCTTGTCGACCGTGCGCTCCTTGAACTGGCGCTTGAGCGAGGTGTACGCCCGCTCCGACTTCGCCACGACCATCAGCCCCGAGGTGCCCACGTCCAGCCGGTGCACGATGCCCTGGCGCTCGGCGGCCCCGGAGGTGGAGATGCGGTACCCGGCGGCGGCGAGCCCGCCGATCACGGTCGTCCCGGTCCAGCCCGGCGAGGGGTGCGCGGCCACGCCGACCGGCTTGACGATCACGACCACGTCGTCATCGTCATGGACGATCTCCATGCCCTCGACCGGCTCGGCGACGATCTGCACCGGCGCGGGCGCCTGCGGCATCTCGACCTCCAGCCAGGCCCCGCCGTGCACCCGCTCGGACTTCCCGACCACCGACCCGTCGACCATGACCTTCCCCGCGGCGGCGAGCTCGGCCGCCTTGGTGCGGGAGAAGCCGAACATGCGGGAGATGGCGGCGTCGACGCGCTCGCCCTCCAGGCCGTCGGGCACGGGCAGGGTACGGATCTCGGGAATGGTGCTCACCCGTCGAGTATGCCGGACGGGTGAGACAGCGCCGACCGCGCGCTCAGTCCTTGTGGACGGTCCCGTCCGGGTCGAGGCCCTTGAAGGACAGCAGCACGATCAGGATCCCGCCGCACACGATCGCCGAGTCGGCGAGGTTGAAGACGGCGAAGTGCTTGGGGGCGATGAAGTCGACGACCGCGCCCTCGAAGACACCGGGCGAGCGGAAGAGCCGGTCGGTGAGGTTGCCGAGCGCGCCGCCCAGCAGCAGCCCGAGGGCGATCGCCCAGGGCAGGCTGTAGAGCTTGCGGGCGAGCCGGGCGATGACCACGATCACGGCCGCGGCGATCACCGTGAAGATCACGGTGAAGGCCTCACCGAAGCCGAAGGCCGCGCCCGCGTTGCGGATCGCCTCCAGCTTCAGCCAGTCCCCGATGATCTCGATCGGCTCGTGGTGCTCCAGCCTGGCGACCACGATCATCTTGCTGATCAGGTCGAGGGCGTACGCGAACGCGGCCACCGTGAACAGCACGGCGATGCGGCGCCTGCCCCGGGGCCGCGCCGCCTGCTCCGGCTCGGTCCCCGCCGCCTCTGGGGTATCCGGCGTACCGATGATGCGCTCCGCCTCTGCCACGTGAGTCCCTCGACCTAGGTACCTGACTGAGGACGAGGGTACGACACGCCTGCAAGCACCCTCAGTACCGGCGTTCCTGCTTCTGCTTGCACTCCACGCACAGGGTCGCGCGCGGGAAGGCCTGCATGCGCGCCTTGCCGATGGGGTTGCCGCAGTTCTCGCACAGGCCGTAGGTGCCGGCGTCGAGGCGTCCGAGGGCGCGCTCGGTCTGGGTGAGCATCTCGCGCGCGTTGGCCGCGAGGGCCATCTCGCTCTCGCGCGTGATGTTCTTGGTCCCGGTGTCGGCCTGGTCGTCGCCGGCGCCGTCCCCGGAGTCCCGCATGAGCCCGACCAGGGACTCCTCGGAGGTGGTGATCTCGGTGCGCAGCCGCAGGGCCTCGGCCGTGAGTTCCGCGCGGGCCTCCTCGACCTCCCCGGGCGTCCAGGGGTCCTCACCCGGGCGCACCGCGAGTTCGCCGGGCTCCACCGCGGCGACACGCGCGTTGGGCAGGGCGGTCTTCGGCGCTGTGGCCGTGCCAGGGGTCTTCTTCGCAACCACCGTCGTGGCTCCCGTCTGCTTCGCGGCCTCGGCCGCGCCCGCCTTGTGGGCCGTGCTCTTCCCGGCCGCCTTCTTCGTGGGGGTGTTCCTGCCGGAGGCGCCCTGTCCGGCGTCCCCCCGCGGGGCACCGGCCTCCGTGGCGACCGTCTCCTCGACCGTGGTGTTCTTCACGGCCGTCTTCTTCCCCGTGGCCTTCGCCGCAGCCGCCTTCTTGGCCGCGGCCTTGGTTCCGGTCGTGCTCCTGGCGGCGGTCTTCGACGCGGCCACGCTCTTGGCCGTGCTTTTCGACGTGCTCTTTGCCGTGCTCTTCTTGGCAGCCGCGCTCTTGGCCGCAGTCTTCTTCGTGACCGCCTTCTTCTCAGCAGCCGGGGGTTTCCCGGCGACCGCCTTCTTGCCGGCCGCCTTCTTCGCCGCCGTCTGCTGGGCGACCGAGGCCTTGCCGACGCCCCTGGTGGTCTCCGCCGTCCCGCCGACCGGCGGGCCCGCCTCCGGTCTGTCCGCCGAACCCTTCTCCCGCGCGGAAGCGCTCCTGGCCGTGCTCTTCGCGGTGCTCTTCGCGGTGCTCTTGGCGGTGCTCTTGGCGGTGCTCTTGGCGGTGCTCTTGGTGGCAGCCGCCTTCTTCGCGACGCTCTTCGCCGCGGCGCCGACCGCCTTCACGGCCTTGGCCGCCGCTCCGGCCGACCCCCCGGACGCCACCCCGCGCGTGCTCTTCTTCGCGCCCGCGCCCTTGGCCTCGCCGGAGGCACGGGCATGGGTGGACCGGCCCGACGCCGACTGCTGTTCGGCGGTCTTCTTAGCCACCATGCCGCGGCCCCTTCACATATTGTGATCTTGCTCGCGAATCGTGCTGGGACGATAAATCGACTTGAGTCCCGCGGCAACGGGGCACGCCGCCCGATTCGCCCGCCCCCCGCGCGCGAGGCGGGAAGCATGCAAGCGTTGTGCCCAGCTCCCCGCCGGGTAATCCGCCGGACCGTCCGTCCCAGGATCCGAACAGCCGTGCCGCTCCATTCGGGTCACTCCACGCCCCGCGGCGGCCCGCCCGCCCGGCTCCGGAAAACCGGTCCGCCGCTGTCGTCGGGGCGCCGTACACTGGGCGGAGCGAAAAGCGTGGATGGGGACGAGTAGCGACGTACGCAGCCCAGAGCGACCCGGGGACGGTGGAAGCCCGGGGGCGAGCGCGACGTGAAGATCACCCCGGAGCCGCCGGAAGAACCCCCAGCAGGGGGCGTAGACCCGGCATCGCGACCCCAATGAGGGGGCTCACCGGTACACACCCCGTGCCGGCGGGCCAAGGAGGGTGGTACCGCGGGAGCGCGCCGAGACCGGCGTAGAGAAGAAGGCTCTCGTCCCTCCGGACGGAAGGCAGCACATCCGCCGGAGGAAGACTGATGACGCAGTACCGCCAGGTGCCCGCCCAGGTCGACCTGCCCGCCCTCGAGCACGCGGTGCTCGACTTCTGGCGTGAGCAGAAGATCTTCGCCAAGACCCTGGAGCAGTCCGAGGGCCGCCCCGAGTGGGTGTTCTACGAGGGCCCGCCCACCGCCAACGGCATGCCGGGCGCCCACCACATCGAGGCCCGCGTCTTCAAGGACGTCTTCCCCCGCTTCCGCACCATGCGCGGCTACCACGTGGCCCGCAAGGCCGGCTGGGACTGCCACGGCCTGCCGGTGGAGCTGGCGGTCGAGAAGGAGCTCGGCTTCACCGGCAAGAAGGACATCGAGGCGTACGGCATCGCCGAGTTCAACGCCAAGTGCCGCGAGTCCGTGACCCGCCACACCGACGCCTTCGAGGCGCTCACGACCCGCATGGGGTACTGGACCGACCTCCAGGACCCCTACCGCACGATGGACCCGGAGTACATCGAGTCGGTCTGGTGGTCGCTGAAGGAGATCTTCAACAAGGGCCTGCTGGTCCAGGACTACCGCGTGGCCCCCTGGTGCCCCCGCGACGAGACAGGCCTGTCGGACCACGAGCTGGCGCAGGGCTACGAGACGATCGTCGACCCTTCCGTGTACGTCCGTTTCCCGCTCACCTCCGGTCCGCTCGCCGGTGAGGCCGCGCTCCTGGTGTGGACGACGACTCCCTGGACCCTGGTGTCCAACACGGCCGTCGCCGCGCACCCCGAGGTCACCTACGTCGTCGCGACCGACGGCGAGGAGAAGCTCGTCGTCGCCGAACCGCTCGTCGCCAAGGCGCTCGGCGAGGGCTGGGAGATCACCGGCCAGTCCTTCACCGGCGCCGAAATGGAGCGCTGGACGTATCAACGTCCGTTCGAGCTCGTGGAGTTCCCGGAGCCGGCCCACTACGTGGTCAACGCCGAGTACGTCACGACCGAGGACGGTACGGGTCTGGTACACCAGTCCCCCGCGTTCGGTGAGGACGACCTCAAGGTCTGCCGCGCCTACGGCCTGCCCGTCGTGAACCCCGTCCGCCGGGACGGCACGTTCGAGGAGGACGTCCCCCTGGTCGGCGGCGTCTTCTTCAAGAAGGCGGACGAACAGCTCACCGAGGACCTCCAGCAGCGCGGCCTCCTCTTCCGGCACATCCCGTACGAGCACAGCTACCCGCACTGCTGGCGCTGCCACACCGCGCTCCTCTACTACGCGCAGCCTTCCTGGTACATCCGCACCACCGCGGCCAAGGACCGCCTCCTCCAGGAGAACGAGAACACCAACTGGTTCCCGGAGACGGTCAAGCACGGCCGCTTCGGCGACTGGCTCCAGAACAACATCGACTGGGCGCTGTCCCGCAACCGCTACTGGGGCACCCCGCTGCCGATCTGGCGCTGCGAGGACGACCACCTCACCGTCGTCGGCTCCCGCGCGGAGCTCACCGAGCTGACCGGCACGGACCACTCCGGCCTCGACCCGCACCGCCCGTACATCGACGCGGTCACCTTCGCCTGCCCCCAGGGCGGCTGCGGAAAGACGGCCACGCGCGTGCCGGAGGTCATCGACGCCTGGTACGACTCGGGTTCGATGCCGTTCGCGCAGTGGGGCTACCCGTACAAGAACAAGGAACTGTTCGAGTCCCGCTACCCGGCGCAGTTCATCTCCGAGGCCATCGACCAGACGCGCGGCTGGTTCTACACGCTGATGGCCGTCGGCACCCTGGTCTTCGACAAGTCCTCGTACGAGAACGTCGTCTGCCTCGGCCACATCCTCGCCGAGGACGGCCGCAAGATGTCCAAGCACCTGGGCAACACCCTGGAGCCGATCCCGCTGATGGACCGGCACGGCGCGGACGCGGTGCGCTGGTTCATGGCGGCCGGCGGCTCCCCCTGGGCGGCTCGCCGCGTGGGCCACGGCACCATCCAGGAGGTGGTGAGGAAGACCCTCCTCACCTACTGGAACACGGTCGCCTTCCAGGCCCTGTACGCCCGTACGTCGAACTGGGCGCCCAGCGAGGCGGACCCGGCCCCGGCCGAGCGCCCGGTCCTGGACCGCTGGCTGCTGTCCGAACTGCACGCGCTGACCGACCAGGTGACCCAGTCCCTGGAGGCGTACGACACCCAGCGCGCCGGAAAGCTCCTGTCGGCGTTCGTCGACGACCTGTCCAACTGGTACGTCCGCCGCTCCCGGCGCCGTTTCTGGCAGGGCGACAAGGCCGCGCTGCGCACCCTGCACGAGGTCGTCGAGACGGTCACCAAGCTGATGGCCCCGCTGACCCCGTTCATCACCGAGCGGGTCTGGCAGGACCTGGTCGTGCCGGTCACCCCGGGCGCACCGGAGTCGGTGCACCTGACCTCGTGGCCGGAGGCGGACCTGACCGCCATCGACCCGGAGCTGTCGAAGCAGATGGTGCTGGTGCGCCGGCTCGTCGAGCTGGGCCGCGCCACGCGCGCGGAGTCGGGCGTGAAGACCCGTCAGCCGCTGTCCCGGGCGCTCATCGCCGCGACCGGCTTCGACGCCCTGGACCGTGAACTGCACGCGCAGATCACGGACGAGCTGAACGTGAGCGCGCTCGCCTCCCTGAGCGACGTCGGCGGCAGCCTGGTCGACACCACGGCTAAGGCCAACTTCCGCGCGCTCGGCAAGCGGTTCGGCAAGCGCGTCCAGGACGTGGCGAAGGCTGTGGCGAACGCCGACGCGGCCGCGCTCTCCCTCGCCCTGCGCGAGGGCACGGCGTCGGTTGAGGTCGACGGCGAGACGGTCACGCTCGCCCCCGACGAGGTGATCATCACGGAAACCCCGCGCGAGGGCTGGTCGGTGGCGTCCGACTCCGGTGCGACGGTGGCCCTGGACCTGGAGATCACCGAGGAGCTCCGCCGGGCGGGCCTCGCCCGTGACGCGATCCGGCTGATCCAGGAGGCCCGCAAGAACAGCGGCCTCGACGTGGCCGACCGCATCGCCCTGCGCTGGACGGCCACCGACCCGGCCGTGATCGCTGCTCTCACCGAGCACGCGGGGCTGATCTCCGACGAGGTCCTGGCGACGGACTTCGCACAGGGAGAGGCGGACGAGACGTACGGCACCCCGTTCACGGACGAGGGCCTGTCGCTGACGTTCCGTCTGCGCAAGGCGTAGCAGCACCGCAGAAGGCCCGGTCCCCCGCTCGGGGACCGGGCCTTCTCCGTGCCGGCGACATGGTGATCAACCCGCGTAAAAGGGCGAGACCCCGGATCGAAATCCGGGGTCTCGCCCTGAACGCTGCCGACGCCTAAGGCGTACTAGAGGCCGTCAGTTGTCGTCCTCGTCGATGAGGAAGCCACGCATGGGCGAGGGAGCCTGGCCCATCGGACCGGGACCCTGCGGCCGCACCGGCGCCATCGGCTGGGTCATCGCGGGCGACATCTGCTGCTGGCCGCCGTAGGACGGAGCGGCCGGCGAAGGACCGCCGCCCATGCCGCCCGGGTTGCCGCCGTACGACGGGGCACTGGCACCGGCCGGGGCCATGGAAGGCGCCGGGGACGGCGGCAGCGACGCGGTCGCCGGGGTGCGCGGCGGAGCCAGCGAGTCGTCGGCCTGGGTCTCCAGCTGACGCAGCTGCGACTCAAGGTACGACTTCAGACGCGTGCGGTACTCGCGCTCGAAGCCGCGCAGGTCCTCGACCTTGCGCTCCAGCGTGGCGCGGGCGGACTCCAGGGAGCCCATCGCGACGCGGTGCTTCTCCTGCGCGTCCCGCTCCAGGGCGTCGGCCTTGGCACGGGCGTCACGCTCAAGACCCTCGGCACGCGAACGCGCCTCGCCGACGATCTTGTTGGCCTCGGAACGGGCCTCGGCGATCGCCTGGTCGGCGGTCTGCTGGGCCAGCGAGAGGACACGGGCGGCGCTGTCGCCACCGGGGCCCTGACCGGGGCCGCCCATCGGACCGCCCATGGGGCCGCCCATCGGGCCACCCATCTGCTGCTGCATGGGCGGCTGACCGCCCATGGTGCCCTGACCCATCGGGCCCTGACCCATGGGGCCCTGGCCCATCGGACCCTGACCCATCTGTCCGGGACCCTGCGGGCCACCCTGGCCGCTGGGGCCGGCGGGCAGCTGCGGCGCACCACTCGGCAGCTGGGGCGGGCCACCCATGGGGCCACCCATCTGCTGCTGCGGCGGACCGGATATGCCGGCAGGTACGGGGGCGCCGGGACCGGGCCCACGCATACCCTGCTGCGGCATCCCCTGGCCGGGCATGCCACCCTGCTGCTGGTCCTGCTGCTCGGGGGGCTTGCGCATGTTCTGCTGGTTCTGGGCAGCAGCACGCGTCGCCGCGGCCAGTTTGGCGCGCAGGTCCTCGTTCTCGCGCAGCAGGCGCGTCAGTTCGGCTTCGACCTCATCGAGGAAGGCATCGACCTCGTCCTCGTCATAGCCTTCTCGGAGGCGGACGGTCGTGAACTGCTTGTTCCGCACGTCCTCGGGGGTCAACGGCATCTCTTCACCTCAACGTAGTCATCGGCAGTCGGCAAGACCGTATCGTCCACAGTCACCTCGCCAGGTTTCCCGTGACGGAGATGAGGATGTAAACGATGATCATCAGCACGAAGAAGGACAGGTCGAGCGCCACGCCCCCGAGACGCAGCGGCGGGATGAACCGCCGCAGAAGCTTCAACGGTGGATCGGTGACAGTGTAGGTGGCCTCCAGAACGACCACCATCGCCTTGCCGGGTTGCCACGAGCGGGCGAACTGGAAGACGTAGTCCATGACCAACCGAAAGATGAGCACGATGAGGAACACCATCAGCGCGATGTAGATCACCTGCGCGAACACGCTCATGGTCTGTCTTTCCCTCTCCCCTGTTCGTACTTCGTTCCGGTTGTTGCTTCTCAGCTCTGGTTGAAGAACCCGCCCTCTGCGATGCGGGCCTTGTCCTCCGCCGTGACATCGACGTTAGCAGGCGACAACAGGAACACCTTCTGCGTCACCCGCTCGATGCTGCCGTGAAGACCAAACACCAAACCGGCCGCAAAGTCGACAAGTCGCTTGGCGTCTGTGTCATCCATCTCAGTCAGATTCATGATCACCGGGGTGCCCTCACGGAAGTGTTCCCCGATGGTACGGGCCTCGTTGTAGGTCCGGGGGTGAAGTGTGGTGATCCGGTAAGGCTCTCGTTCCGACACGACCTTGGGCATGATCACCGGTGCGTTCTTCTCCAGGCTTGCGCGCTCTTGTGTGATGGACGCCACGGGCGCGATGCGCGCGGGACGCACCGATTCAGCGGCGAGCGAAGAGGATCGGGGCACCGGGTCGCGCGGCACGGAGGGCTGCACAACTCTGACCGATTCATCCCTTTCAGGCTGGTGTGCCTGATGTGACTGGTGAGACGGCTCATGCCGTCGGCGGTCCCGCTCGGGCTCCGGGTCGAGTTCCGGTTCGAAGTCGTCGTCGGGGTCGAAACCGCGGCCGTCGTACCCATCGTCCTCCACGAGGCCGAGGTAGACCGCCATCTTGCGCATCGCGCCGGCCATTCTCTGAGTCCTCCGCTCTGTGGTGGATCGGCTGACGACTGCCAAGTGCCCGCGATCCACGAGGTCGTTATGACCGCCTTCGGCGGTAATGACCATATTTTCTGCTGTGGTCCGACTTCCTGGCGACGTTACCGGAGCCTGGGGCGGACTCCGAGTACCGCGGTGCCGACGCGCACATGTGTCGCCCCAGCCGCCACGGCCTGCTCGAGGTCCGCACTCATCCCTGCCGAGACCATGTTCGCAGCCGGATGGGCTCGGCGCAGGTCGGTCGACAAATCCATCAACCGCTTGAACGCCGCCTGTTCGCGTCCCGCGTACTCCCCGGTGAGCGGGGCGACGGTCATCAGTCCGTCGAGCCGCAACCCCGGGGCCCCGGCCACGAGACCGGCCAACTCCTCGATTCCGCCCGGCGCCACGCCACCCCGCTCCCCTCGCTCGCTCGCACCGGCATCGAGGGCCACCTGGATCAGGCAGCCCACCTCACGCCCGGCCTTCACGGCCTCCCTGGAGAGAGCCGTCACCAACTTCGAACGATCGACGGACTGCACGAGATCCGCGTAACCCACGACAGATCGCACTTTGTTGGTCTGCAATTGCCCAACGAAGTGCCAAGTAAGGGGCAGATCCGAGCATTCGGCGGCTTTGGGTGCCGCGTCCTGGTCCTTGTTCTCGGCGACGTGGCGCACACCGAGCCCGGAGAGGATCCGCACATCGCTGGCGGGATAGGTCTTGGTGACCACGACGAGGGTCACCTCTTCCCGTGCCCGCCCGGCTGCCGCGCACGCGGCGGCGATGCGCTCTTCCACTTTCGCCAGATTCGCGGCGAGTTCGTCCTTACGGTCCGTCATGCCCCATCAGTCCAGCCAGACATATCCCGCGAGTCGCCCCGTGGTGCGCTCGCGACGGTACGAGAAGTGGTCGCCCGACTCCAGCGTGCACACCGGCGACTGCCGCCGGTCGCGCACCCCGAGCCGGTCGAGCTGCGCATGCACTCCGGCAGTCACGTCGAGCGCCGGAGTGCCCCAACTCGTCTCGGCGTGCGCCGCCGGTTCGACGGCGGCGACCTCGGCGCGCATCTGCTCGGGCACTTCGTAGCACCTGCCGCAGACGGCCGGTCCGGTGCGGGCGACGATCCGGGCGGGATCGGCTCCGAGCTCGGTCATCGCGCGTAGCGCCGCCGGGACGACACCGGCGACCATGCCGGGCCGGCCCGCGTGGGCGGCCGCGGCGATCCCGGCGACCGGGTCGGCGAGCAGCACCGGAGTGCAGTCAGCGGTGAGGACGGCGAGGGCGAGACCGCGCTCGGCGGTGACGAGCGCGTCGACCCGGGGCACCGGCTTGTCGCCCCAGGGCTCGGTGACGACCGCGACGTCCGCGCCGTGCACCTGGTTCATCCAGACCACGCGGGCCGGGTCGAGACCGAGCGACTTGGCGGCCAGTTCGCGGTTGCTCCCCACGGCGCCGGGGTCGTCGCCGACCGCCCCGCCGAGGTTGAGCTCCTCATACGGAGCGGCGCTCACCCCACCCCACCGGTCGGTGAAGGCGAAGTGCGCGCCGCTCACGCTCTCGCGCTGCCCTATCACTTCAGGAAGTCCGGCACGTCCAGTTCCTCGGCCGCGCTGTCGGAGTAGCTGCGCGACGGCGGGACCGGCGGGGCGACCGGGAGGTCGGCGGCCGGCTCGGGTGCGGGCTCCGGGTCCTCCTTCGGCGTGACGCTGCCGAGCGAGCCGAAGGACGGGCGGCTCTCGGCCGGCCGTACCGGAGCGGGCTCCTCGCGGCGGGCCGTGGTCGAGGACGATCCCATGACCGTCTCGCGGCGGGCGGGCGGCTGGCCTCCGTCGAAGCCGGCGGCGATCACGGTGACACGGACCTCGTCGCCGAGGGCGTCGTCGATCACCGCGCCGAAGATGATGTTGGCCTCGGGGTGGGCGGCCTCGCTGACCAGCTGGGCCGCTTCGTTGATCTCGAACAGGCCGAGGTCGGAGCCGCCGGAGATGGAGAGCAGCACGCCCCGGGCGCCGTCGATGGACGCCTCCAGGAGGGGCGAGGAGATCGCCATCTCGGCCGCGGCCACCGCGCGGTCGTCGCCGCGGGCCGAGCCGATGCCCATGAGGGCCGAACCGGCCTCGGACATGACCGACTTGACGTCGGCGAAGTCGAGGTTGATCAGACCGGGCGTGGTGATGAGGTCGGTGATGCCCTGCACACCGGAGAGCAGGACCTGGTCGGCCGACTTGAAGGCGTCGAGCACCGAGACCTGGCGGTCCGAGATGGACAGCAGCCGGTCGTTGGGGATGACGATGAGGGTGTCGACCTCTTCGCGGAGTTCCGCGATGCCGTCCTCGGCCTGGTTGGCGCGGCGCCGGCCCTCGAAGGTGAAGGGGCGGGTGACCACGCCGATGGTGAGGGCGCCGAGCGAGCGGGCGATGTTGGCCACGACGGGCGCGCCGCCGGTGCCGGTGCCGCCGCCTTCACCGGCCGTCACGAAGACCATGTCGGCCCCCTTGAGGACCTCCTCGATCTCCTCGCGGTGGTCCTCGGCGGCCTTGCGGCCGACGGCCGGGTTGGCGCCGGCGCCGAGTCCGCGGGTGAGTTCGCGGCCGACGTCGAGCTTGACGTCGGCGTCGCTCATCAACAGCGCCTGCGCGTCGGTGTTGATGGCGATGAACTCGACGCCCTTGAGACCGACCTCGATCATCCGGTTGATGGCATTGACACCACCGCCGCCGACACCGATGACTTTGATGACTGCGAGGTAGTTCTGCGGTGCTGCCACGTCGAAGGCCTCTCGCCTCGAGTTACGTGTCGCCGGAACGAACGGGGCACTGCTGCCTCGCGATCCGTCGACTGATGCCGAATGGGACGGTCCGTAGTGCCGACCCGAACCCTAACGCTGAAGTTTAGGGTTACCAGTGTGTCTGTTCCCTGGAGTCTTCTGAACAGGACACTAAGTCGACAAGTGGCGCACGTTCAACGAACACGCCGAACCTCCCGTTTTTCTTTTCACCCTATGTGATCAGCCATAGCAGTGCCCAACCAGGGTGCTGGCCTGCGCTGATGTGCGTCAACTCCCCGCTGACGCAGGGGCGGTGGGAACGCTGACGTCGAAGTACCGCGCATCGGGGGCGGCTTTCATGAGAGCGGTGAGCGTACGGGCCTTCGCGGCACCCTTCTCGCCGCTCCCCCAGACGACGGTGCGGCCGCCCCTCAGCTCCAGCGAGATGTCGTCGTACGAACGCACCTTGACGGAACGGGTCGCGCGCGCGACGTCGACCGGAATGTCCCCCGCCACCCGGACCGCCTCGCGCACGAGCCGCTCCTCACCGAAGCGGCGCAGGCTCGCGGCACGGGAGTCCGGCCGGGAGAGCGCCAATTCCAGTGCGGGAACGCCTTTCGGGGCCTGGGAAACCGTGGCGAACCGGACACCGTCATCGTCCACTTCGACAAAGTTTCCGCCCTTTTGGACAAGCAGGACAGGCGTACGTTCGGTCACTTTCAGGCCGATTCCATGAGGCCAGGACCGCTCGACGGCAACTGAGTCAATTCGGGGCAATTTCCGGCGAAGTCGAGCCTCGATCGCATCGGTGTCGACGGAAATCAGCGGCGCGCCGACCGGGACGTCGGCGGCCTCGCGTACCTGTTCCGGCGTCAGCACCAGGGTCCCCGAGACCGAGACGCGTTCGACGCGCAGCCACTGGGAGCCGTACAACAGCCAGACGGCGCCCGCGGAGAGAAGCACGAGCGCCACCGCGAGGATGATGATCATACGAAGCCGACGCACCCTCAACCGCCGGGCGGGAGGCGGGCCGGACGACTCCTGCTGGCGTTCACCGCGCTCGGCGGTCGTCGATCCGGCCACGCCCACTCCCTCTTCCTGGCTACTGGCGTCGGTGCGAGGCGATCGCCTCGTACACCATGCCGACGAGCAGGTCGTCGGCGTCCCGGCGGCCGAACTCGGCGGCGGCGCGGGACATCTCGTACAGCCGGTGCGGGTCGGCGAGCACGGGCAGGACGTTGCCCCGTACCCACTCGGGGGTCAGTTCCGCGTCGTCGACCAGCAGTCCGCCGCCGGCCTTGACCACCGGCTGGGCGTTCAGCCGCTGTTCACCGTTGCCGATGGGCAGCGGGACATAGGCGGCCGGGAGCCCGACGGCGGAGAGTTCGGCGACGGTCATCGCGCCCGCGCGGCAGAGCATCATGTCGGCCGCGGCGTACGCGAGATCCATCCGGTCCAGGTAACTTACCGGGATGTAGGGGGGCATTCCCGGCATCTGCTGTACGTGCGGCAGTTCGTTCTTGGGGCCGACCGCGTGCAGGATCTGGATCCCGGCCTGCTGGAGCCAGGGCGCGACCTGCTGGACGACCTCGTTGAGGCGCCGGGCGCCCTGCGAGCCGCCGGAGACCAGCAGCGTCGGCAGGTTCGGGTCGAGGCCGAACATCGCGCGGGCCTCGGGACGGGCGGCGGCCCGGTCCAGGGTGGCGATGGTGTGCCGCAGCGGGATGCCGATGTACCGGGAGTTGCGCAGCTTGCTGTCCGGCGTGGCGACCGCGACCTGGGCGGCGTACCGGGACCCGATCTTGTTGGCGAGGCCGGGGCGGGCGTTGGCCTCGTGGATCACGATCGGCACCCCGAGCCGCTTGGCGGCGAGATAGCCGGGCAGTGCCACGTAGCCGCCGAAGCCGACGACCGCGTCCGCCTTCGTGCGCTCCAGGATCTGCTCGGTGGCCTTGATCGTGCCGCGCAGCCGTCCCGGGACGGTGATCAGCTCGGGGGTGGGCTTACGGGGCAGCGGGACGGCCGGGATGAGCGCGAGCTCGTAGCCGCGCTGCGGGACGAGCTTGGTCTCCAGGCCCCGCTCCGTGCCCAGGGCCGTGATCCCCACGGTGGGGTCCTGCCTGCGCAGGGCGTCCGCGAGGGCGAGCGCGGGCTCGATGTGGCCGGCGGTCCCCCCACCGGCGAGTACGACATGCACCGAAATTCACCGCTCTCCGGACGAACGCGCCGATGGGGCGCGCCGTCGCATCGTGTTCCATCTCCGAGGCCCCCGTGCCGGCACGGCGCCTCCCGCCCGCTTTCTACCAAAGCGGGGTTGCCGCATCGAAAGCGCCGCCCGCGCAGCGGGATCGTCACGCGCGAACGCGATCAGCAGCCCGATGGCGAACATGGTCGGCAGCAGGGCGGACCCTCCGTAGGAGAACAGCGGGAGCGGGACGCCGGCGATCGGCAGCAGACCGAGCACCGCACCGATGTTGATCACCGCCTGAGCGGTGATCCAGGTGGTCACGCCTCCCGCGGCATACCTCACGAAGGGGTCCTCCGTGCGTCCGGCCACGCGGATACCCGCATAGCCTAGAGCCGCGAAGAGAGCGAGGACCGACAGCGTCCCCGCGAGGCCCAGTTCCTCACCGGTGACGGCGAAGATGAAGTCGGTGTGGGCTTCGGGTAGTTGGCCCCATTTCTCCACGCTCGCACCGAGCCCGGAGCCGAAGATCCCGCCCGAGGCGAGGGCGTAGATGCCGTGCACGGCCTGCCAGCAGTCGGCGCCGCCGGACCTGGGCTCGGTGGCGCCGATGCAGGCGAGCCGGGCCATGCGGTTGGGGCTGGTCTTGATGAGGATCATCCCGATCAGCCCGGCGATCGACAGCACTCCGACGAACAGCCGGGTCGGTGCCCCCGCGAGCCACAGCAGGCCGAACAGGATGGCCGTCAGGATGATCGCCGTGCCCATGTCGCCGCCGAGCATGATCAGCCCGAGCAGCAGGAAGGCGACCGGGACGAGCGGCACCAGCATGTGCTTCCACTGGGTCAGCAGCTTCTTGTCCTGCTTGCGGGCGAGCAGGTCGGCCGCCCACAGCACGAGGGCGAGCTTGCCGAACTCGCTGGGCTGGATCTGGAAGGAGCCGCCGAGCGAGATCCAGTTCTGGTTGCCGTTGACCGACATCCCTATCCCCGGCACCTGGACCAGGGCCATCAGGAAGACCGCGCCCGCCAGGATCGGGTAGGCGAGCGCCCGGTGCAGCTTGACCGGCATCCGGGAGGCCACCAGCAGCAGGACGGCCCCGATGACGGCGGCCAGGAACTGCTTGCGGAAGAAGAAGGATCCCGGCAACGACATCTGCAGGGCCGTGATCTGGGAGGCGGAGTACACCATCACCAGGCCGAGCACGGTGATCAGCAGACTGCCGCCGAGGATCAGGTAGTAGGCGGTCAGCGGCCGGTCCCAGGCCTTGCGCGCGCGTGTGTAGAGCCGCAGGACGGGATTCTCGCGTGCGGGTCGGGGAGCGGCGGGACGCCTCGGGGCCCGCTGGACGGGCGGCCGTCCGGTCCGGCTACTCGGCATGCCTCACCGCCAACCCCCTAGGGGCGCGGGGAACTGCGCGACCAGCCCCCCACGACCCGCAGCCGAACGACAACCGGCCACATCGAGTCACCCGTCCCTCCAAGGGTCCCGTGGCGCCCGACCCGGCCGAGACCCGCCGTCAGGCACCCGCGCCGGCGAGTCCGCGAACCGCCTCCGCGAACGCTTCCCCGCGCTTGTTGTAGTTGGCGAACATGTCCATCGACGCACAGGCCGGCGCCAACAGCACGGTGTCGCCTGCGACGGCGAGACGCGAAGCCTCCTGGACAGCCGCCGACATCGCCCCAGTGTCGGTCCGGTCGAGGTCCACCACGGGTACTTCCGGGGCGTGTCGCGCGAGGGCTTCGCGGATCAGGGCGCGGTCCCGGCCGATGAGCACGACCCCGCGAAGTCGCTTTGCCGACTTGGCGACCAGCTCGTCGAAGGTCGCGCCCTTGGCGAGTCCGCCGGCGATCCACACGATCGACTCGTAGGCCGCCAACGAGGCTTCCGCCGCATGCGTGTTGGTGGCCTTGGAGTCGTCGACGTAGGCGACCGAGTCCACGTCGGCCACGTGGGAGATGCGGTGGGCGTCGGGGGTGAAGTCCCGCAGCCCGTCCCGTACGGCCCTGGGGGGCACCCCGAAGGCCCGCGCGAGGGCCGCCGCCGCAAGGGCGTTGGCGATGTTGTGCGGCGCGGGCGGGTCGACGTCGGAGATCTCGGCGAGCTCCTGGGCGTTCTTGTGCCGGTCCTCGACGAAGGCCCGGTCGACCAGGATGCCTTCGACGACGCCGAGTTGGGACGGCCCCGGGGTGCCGAGGGTGAAGCCGACGGCCCGGCAGCCCTCCTCGACGTCCGCCTCGCGCACCAGGTCCTCGGTGGCCTTGTCGGCGACGTTGTAGACGCAGGCGACCCGATTGCCCTCGTAGACACGGCCCTTGTCGGCGGCGTACGCCTCCATGGAGCCGTGCCAGTCGAGGTGGTCCGGCGCGAGGTTGAGGACGACGGCGGAGTGGGCGCGCAGGGAGGGCGCCCAGTGGAGCTGATAGCTCGACAACTCCACGGCCAGCACGTCGTACTGCTCGTCGCCGAGCACCGCGTCCAGCAGGGAGACGCCGATGTTGCCGACGGCGGCCGTGCGCAGGCCCGCGGCCTTCAGGATCGACGCCAGCATCTGGGTGGTGGTCGTCTTGCCGTTGGTGCCGGTGACGGCGAGCCAGGGGGGCGCGTCGGGGCCGCGCAGCCGCCAGGCGAGTTCCACGTCGCCCCAGATCTCCAGGCCGGCCGCGCGGGCCGCCGTGAAGAGCGGCTTGTCCGGCTTCCAGCCCGGCGCGGTGACGACGAGTTCGGTGCCCTCGGGCAGGGTCGCGCCGTCGCCGAGGCGCACGGCGATGCCCAGCGCCTCCAACTCGGCGGCCTGCTCACGCGCGCGTGCGTCGTCGCCGTCGTTGACGACCGTGACGTGTGCGCCGCGCGCGTGCAGCGCCTTGGCCGCCGGGATGCCGGAGACACCGAGTCCGGCGACGGTGACGTGCTTGCCCTGCCAGTCGAGGTGCTCCGAGGAGGTCACTTTTCTGCTGCCCATCCCGCGTAGAAGAGACCCAGGCCGACGATCACACAGATGCCCTGGATGATCCAGAAGCGGACCACGATGAGGACTTCGGACCAGCCCTTGAGTTCGAAGTGGTGCTGGAGCGGCGCCATCCGGAAGACGCGCTTGCCGGTCAGCCGGAACGAACCGACCTGGATGACCACCGACATGGTGATGAGGACGAACAGACCGCCCATGATGGCGACCAGGAGTTCCGTGCGGGACAGGATCGCGAGGCCGGTCAGGACACCGCCGAGCGCGAGCGAGCCGGTGTCGCCCATGAAGACCTTGGCCGGCGAGGTGTTCCACCACAGGAAGCCGAGGCAGGCGCCCATCAGCGCGGAGGCGATCACCGCGAGGTCCAGCGGATCGCGCACCTCGTAGCAGGCACCCGGGTTGGTCAGGGTGCCCGCGTTGGCGCAGGACTCCTGGAACTGCCAGACGCCGATGAAGGTGTAGGCGCCGAAGACGAGGACGGAGGCGCCGGTGGCGAGGCCGTCCAGACCGTCGGTGAGGTTCACGCCGTTCGACATCGCGAGGATCATGAACAGCGCCCAGACCACGAACAGGATCGGGCCGATCTTCCAGCCGAAGTCGGTGATGAACGACAGCTTGGTGGAGGCCGGGGTGTTGCCGCGGGCGTCCGGGAACATCAGCGCGAGCACCGCGAAGCTGATACCGACGATGAGCTGGCCCGCCATCTTCGCCTTGGCCCGCAGGCCCAGCGAACGCCGCTTGACGATCTTGATGTAGTCGTCGAGGAAGCCGACCAGGCCCATGCCGCACATCAGGCCGAGCACCAGCAGACCCGAGAAGGTGGGCGGGTAGCCGGTGATGACCTTGGACAGGAAGTAGGCGAAGACGGTCGCCAGGATGAAGGCGATACCGCCCATCGTCGGCGTACCCCGCTTGCTGGCGTGCTCGCGCGGGCCGTCGTCGCGGATGTACTGGCCGTAACCCTTGCGCGCGAGCAGCTTGATCAGCAGCGGGGTGCCGACCAGGGTCAGAAAGAGGCCGATGACTCCTGAGAACAGGATCTGCTTCATCATCGGACGGCACCCTCGCCCTCGGCGTCGAGCAGCGCCTGGGCGACGCTTTCCAGGCCGACCGAACGGGACGCCTTCACGAGGACGACGTCTCCCGGGCGCAATTCACTGCGCAGCAGGTCGACCGCCGCCTGTGCGTCGGACACGTGCACCGACTCCTCACCCCACGAACCCTCGTTATATGCGCCCAGTTGCAGCCAGGACGCTTCCCTGCCCCCGACCGCGACGAGCTTGCCGACATTGAGCCGGACGGCGAGCCGTCCGACCGCGTCGTGCTCGGCGAGTGCCTCGTCCCCGAGCTCGGCCATCTTGCCGAGCACCGCCCAGGTCCGCCGCCCCTTGCCCATGGCCGCGAGCGCGCGCAGAGCGGCCCGCATGGACTCGGGGTTCGCGTTGTAGGCGTCGTTGACGATGGTCACGCCGTCCGGGCGCTCGGTGACCTCCATACGCCAGCGGGAGAGGGAGCCCGCCTCGGAGAGCGCGGTGGCGATCTCGGTTGCGGACATGCCCAGCTCATGGGCGACGGCGGCCGCGGCGAGCGCGTTCGACACGTGGTGCTCACCGTACAGGCGCATGGTCACTTCGCTTGCACCGGAGGGTGTGTGGAGCATGAAGGCGGGCTGTCCGCTGTCCATGAGTCGCACGTTCTCGGCGCGAACGTCCGCTTCGTCGGACTCTCCGAAAAGGAGCACCTTCGCCTTCGTACGGGACGCCATGGCCCGTACGAGAGGATCGTCGGCGTTGAGGATCGCGGCGCCGTCCTCCGGAAGCGCCTCCACGAGCTCGCCCTTGGCCTGCGCGATCTGCTCGCGGCCGCCGAACTCGCCGATGTGGGCGCTTCCGACGTTCAGGACGAGACCGATGCTCGGCGGCGTCAGGTCCGTGAGGTAGGCGATGTGGCCGATGCCGCGGGCGCCCATCTCCAGGACGAGGAACCGCGTCTCCTCGGTGGCGGTGAGCGCCGTGAGGGGCAGCCCGATCTCGTTGTTGAGCGAACCGGGCGTGAACACCGTCGGCGCCTTGCGCTGGAGCACCTGCGCGATGAGGTCCTTGGTGCTGGTCTTGCCGGCCGAGCCGGTCAGACCGACGAGGGTCGCGCCGAGCCGTCGTACGACATGCCGCGCGAGGGCGCCGAGGGCCGTCTGGACGTCCTCGACGACGATCGAGGGCACCCCGACGGGCCGTTGGGCCAGCACGGCCACCGCGCCCGCCCGGACGGCCTGGTCGGCGTAGTCGTGGCCGTCGACGCGCTCCCCCACGAAGGCGGCGAACAGACTGCCGTCCTCCACCTTCCGGGAGTCGATGACGACGGGGCCGCGCACCTGCGCCGACGGATCCGGTATGTCGTGTGTCTGCCCGCCGACGACTGAGGCGATCTCGGCGAGAGAGAGGGCGATCACAAGTTCATCCCTGGGTCTTCTGGATGGCTTCTCGAAGTACCTGGCGGTCGTCGAAGGGACGGACCACCCCGGCGATGTCCTGGCCCTGCTCGTGGCCCTTGCCCGCGACGAGCACGGTGTCACCGGGCTGCGCGCGGGCGACGGCCGCGGCGATCGCGGCGGCCCGGTCCTCGAAGACCTGGACCTCGCCGCGTTCGTGCGCCGGTACGGACGCGGCGCCCTCGAGCATGGTGGCGAGGATCGCGAGGGGGTCCTCGGAGCGGGGGTTGTCGGAGGTCAGTACGGCGGTGTCGGCGAGCCGGGCCGCGGCCGCGCCCATGGGCCCGCGCTTGGTCCGGTCACGGTCGCCGCCGCAGCCCAGCACGATGTGCACCTTGCCCTCGGTGACCTTGCGGAGGGCCTTGAGCACCGACTCGACGGCGTCGGTCTTGTGGGCGTAGTCCACGACCGCGAGATAGGGCTGCCCGGCGTCCACGCGCTCCAGGCGGCCCGGGACCCCCGGTACGGCGGCGACGCCGTCGGCGGCGGTCTGCGGGTCGATGCCGGCCACGGCCAGGGCGACGATCGCGGCGAGGGTGTTCGCCACGTTGAAGGGGCCCGCGAGCGGCGACCTGGCGGTGATCCGCTCGCCCTTGGGGCCGACGGCGGTGAACGTCGAGTCCATGGGGCCGACTTCGACGTCCTCGGCATGCCAGTCGGCGTCCGGGTGGCCCTCGGCGGAGAAGGTGACGACCGGGACCGTGGCCTCCTTGACGAGCCTGCGGCCGTACTCGTCGTCGAAGTTGACGACGCCGAGACGGCTGCGTTTCGGCGTGAAGAGCTGCGCCTTGGCCTGGAAGTAGTCCTCCATGTCGGAGTGGAACTCCATGTGCTCCGGACTGAGGTTGGTGAAGACCCCGATGTCGAAGACACAGCCGTCGACCCGGCCGAGGACCAGCGCGTGGCTGGAGACCTCCATGGCGACCGCCTCGACCCCGCGCTCGCGCATGACCGCGAACAGGGCCTGGAGGTCGGTGGCTTCGGGCGTGGTGCGCTCGGACTTGATGCGCTCGTCGCCGATGCGCATCTCGACGGTGCCGATCAGACCGGTGGACCTGGCCCCCTTGAGGCCGCCTTCGACGAGATAGGCGGTGGTGGTCTTGCCGGAGGTGCCGGTGATCCCGATCTGGAGCAGGTCCTCGCCGGGGTGGCCGTAGATCGTGGTGGCCAGTTCGCCCATGCGCGCGCGGGGGTCCTCGACGACCAGGACCGGGAGCCCGGTCGCGGCCGCGCGCCCGGCGCCGGTCGGGTCGGTCAGCACCGCGACCGCGCCGAGGCCGAGGGCCTGGGTGACGAAGTCGGCGCCGTGCAGACGGGCGCCCGGGAGGGCGGCGTACAGGTCACCGGGGCGGACGGCACGCGAGTCATGGGTGATGCCCGTGACCTGCGCGTCCTTCTGCGGCGGCTCGGCACCCAGCTGATCGGCGAGCTCCGCGAGGGGGGTGGCGGAGACCTGGACCGGCCGGGGCGGTCCCGGATATGTCACGGGTGCGCCCTTCTGGGTGGTTTGGGACTGATCGGCGTGTGGCACGGCGGTGAGCGTACCGGGCGCACCCGCCTCGGAGCGAAGTAGGGGGCGGGGCACGCCCTGGTTGCCGGAATCGGAGGTGATCGTCGTCACGAGGTGGTTCCTGGTGGCCTTTCCGAGGTGCTGGCAGGGGTGCTGACGAGGTGCTGGTGCCGGGCCGGTCAGGGCGTGTAGGTCACGGGCAGCTTCGCGGCCTTGGCCCCGGTGGGCGGGACCTGGAGGGTCTTCAGGGCGAACTCCATGACCTGCTTGTAGACGGGTCCGCAGATCTGGCCGCCGAAGTAGCTGCCGCTGGTGGCGTTCTGGATGGCGCAGTAGACGGTGATCCGCGGCTTGTCGGCGGGCGCGAACCCGGCGAACGACGAGGTGTAGCCCTTGTACTTGCCGGTGGCCGGATCCACACGGTTGGCGGTGCCCGTCTTGCCCGCGACCCGGTAGCCGGGGATGCGCGCCTTGGTACCGGTGCCCTCCTGGTCGTCCACGACCGATTCCAGCATCTGGGCCAGCGTCCTGGCCGTCCTGGCGCTGACGACCCTTGTCTCCTTGGGCTTCGCGGCGGGGGTGAAGCGTCCGTCGGGTCCCTTGGTGCCGCGCACGAGGGTGGGTTCGATCCGCACCCCGCCGTTGGCGATCGTCGAGTAGACGGACGCGGCCTGCATCGCGTTGAGGGACACGCCCTGGCCGAAAGGAATCGTGTACTGCTGCGAGGTCGACCAGTCCGCGGGCTTGGCGAGGATGCCCGGGGTCTCGCCGGGGAAGTCGAGCCCGCTGTAGCGGCCGAGGCCGAACTTGCGCAGGTAGGAGTAGAGGACCTGGTTGGCCTGCGCCTGGGTCTTGCCGAGCTGGCCGGTGGCCAGGATGGTGCCGATGTTGCTGGACTTGGCGAGCACGCCGTTGAGCGTGAGGTACCAGGTCTCGTGGTCGATGTCGTCCTTGAAGAGCCGGTCGCCGCGGTGCAGCCGGTTGGGCACGATCACATGCGTGAGCGGGGTGGCGACCCCCTGTTCCAGTACGGCCGCCATCGACATGATCTTGGCGGTGGAGCCCGGCTCGTAGGCGTCCTGGAGGGCCGCGTTGCCCATGTTCACCGAGCTCGCCTTCGACAGGTCGTTGGGGTCGAAGCCGGGCGAGTTGGCCATGGCGAGGACCTGACCGGTGCGCGTGTCCTGCACTATCACGTACCCGCGGTCCGCCTTGGACTTCTTCACCTGGTCGGTGATGGCCTGCTGGGCGGCCCACTGGATGTCGCGGTCGATGGTGAGCTCGACGTCGCTGCCGGGCACCGCGGGCGTCTCGGTGGAGCCCACGGTGGGCACCTGGCGGCCGCCGGACTGGGCATAGCGGATCTTGCCGTCCTTGCCGGCCAGCAGGGAGTTGAGCTGCTGCTCGACACCGCCGCCGCCCTTGCCGTCGGCGTTGACCCAGCCCAGTATCCCGGCGGCGAGGTCGCCGTTCGGGTACACGCGCTTGGTCGTGGGCACGGACAGGACGCCCGCCAGGACGTTGGCCGTGCCCGGGTCGGTCTCGCTCTTGGTGGCGAGCGCGGACTTCAGGTCCTTGATCTGCTTCCAGACCTGCGGGGTCTGCCGGTTGGCAAGCAGGACGTAACGGAGGTTCTCGTCCTTGGGCCGCAGCTTCTTGACGATCGCCTCCTGCTCCTGCCCCAGGATCGGGGCGAGCAGCGCGGCGGCCTGCTCGGGACCGTCGTCGATCTTGAGCTGCTTGCGGGAGAACAGCGTGGGGTCGGCCGTGATGTCGTACGCGTCCTCGCTGGTCGCGAGGGCCACGCCGTCGCGGTCGGTGATCCCGCCGCGCTCGGCGGCCAGCGTGTAGCCGACGTACCGGTTCTGCTCGGCCTTGGCGGCGTAGGTGCTCGCGTCGACGGCCTGCACCTGGAGCAGCCGTACGACGAAGGCGGCCAGGACCAGCGTCAGCGCGAGGCCGACCAGGCGCAGCCGGGGGCGGGGGCTGCCCAGGCGGATGGTCTTGGGG
>NZ_RSAJ01000619.1 GCF_003933965.1 Streptomyces sp. RP5T | reverse complement strand
GCCCCGTCCGAGGCCCCCCGCACGGCCCATCCCGTCCCGTCCTGATCGATTGGCCTGCCCATGACCGAAACAGTCCCCCCGGGGTCACCGATACCGCACTCCTCCGGCGGTCGCGTCGAGCTCGCCCCCGAGGCGTTCCCCGCCGACAGCCCCTTCGCCAACGAGGACCTGCGTCCCGTACCGGTCTCCGAGCGCAAGTGGACGACGTACAACTTCGCGGCCCTGTGGATCTCCATGGCGCACTGCATCCCCAGCTGGACGCTGGCCTCCGGCCTCGTCGCGCTGGGCATGGACTGGAAGCAGGCCGTCTTCACCATCGCCCTGGCCAACGTCATCGTGCTGCTGCCGATGCTGGCCACCGGGCACGCCGGGCCCAAGTACGGCATCCCCTTCCCGGTCCTCGCCCGGGCCTCCTTCGGGCTGCGCGGCGCGAACATCCCGGCGCTGATCCGGGCGGCCGTGGCCTGCGGCTGGTTCGGCATCCAGACCTGGATCGGCGGCAGCGGCATCTTCGCGCTGGGCTCCAAGCTGACCGGCGGGCGCTGGGAGGACGCGGGCCGGATCGCGGGCAACCCCTGGCCCCTGTGGCTGTGCTTCCTGCTGTTCTGGGCGCTCCAGATCGCGATCATCTACCGCGGTATGGACTTCCTGCGGCACTTCGAGAACTGGGCCGCGCCCTTCGTGATCGCCGGCGCGCTCGTCCTGCTGGTCTGGATCGCGGTCAAGGCGGACGGGTTCGGCGCACTGCTCGACCAGCCCTCGAAGCTGGGATGGGGCGCCGACTTCTGGCCCGTCTTCTTCCCGTCCCTGATGGGAATGATCGGTTTCTGGGCCACTTTGTCCCTGAACATCCCTGACTTCACCCGGTTCGGCGCCAGTCAGAAGGCACAGACCTGGGGGCAGGCCCTGGGGCTGCCCACGACGATGACCCTCTTCGCGATCCTCGCCGTGCTGGTCACCTCCGGCTCCGAGGTGGTCTACGGCGAGGCCATCTGGGACCCGGTCGCACTCGCGGCCAAGACCGACAGCGCCTTCGGGCTGCTCTTCGCGCTGATCGTGGTGCTGGTCGCCACGATCTCCGTGAACATCGCGGCCAACGTGGTCTCACCGGCCTACGACCTGGCGAACCTGGCCCCGAAGTTCATCAACTTCCGTACGGGCGCGCTGATCACGGGTGTCGTCGGCATCCTGATCTTCCCGTGGAAGCTGATCTCCACGCCGGAGTTCTACATCTTCACCTGGCTCGGAGTCGTCGGCGGTCTGCTCGGCACGGTCGCGGGCATCCTCATCGCCGACTACTGGATCGTCCGGCGCACGGTCCTGCACCTCGCGGACCTCTACACACCCGGCGGCCGCTACTGGTACGCCAACGGCTGGAACTGGCGGGCGATCCTCGCCTTCGCGGTCGGCGGACTCCTCGCGGTCGGCGGCTCGTACTCGGGCGTGGGCGCGGACGGCAAGAAGACCGGGCCGTTCCCGACCGACGGACTGATCCCGTTCCTCAAGCCGCTGGCCGACTACGGCTGGGCGGTGGGGCTCAGTGCGTCCCTGCTGCTGTACATCGCGCTGATGCTCCCGAAGGGCAGGGAGCAGGAGGGCATCGCGGCCTGACGGTTCGCCTCACGCGCGCGTGGAGGGCGGCCGGGCCAGGACCGGTTCCGTCGGCTCAGGTCTTCTGGCCGCTCTCCAGTGCCGCCACGGCCTCCTTGGCGGCCTTGATGGCACCCTTGTTGATCTCGTCGGTGCTGGGCGCCTTCTTCGACTCGAAGTCGCTGCCGTTGTACGTCACCGTCACCAGCGCGTTGGACGCCTGGATCATGACCACGCCCTCGCGGGTCTGCTGCTTGTCCTCGGTGCTGAGGTTCACCACCGAGTACCCCGCGTCCCCGACGCCGGGCACGGGCCCGCCGCCGCTCTTGTCGGCGACGTTCTCCTTGAAGGACTTGGCGGCCGCCTGGTCGGACTCCGTGATCTCGAAGGACACGTCGAGCCAGCGGTAGTCGAACCCCTTGAGCGCGTTCCAGGAGCAGGTCCGGCGCAGTGCCGCGTCCGTCGAGGGGATCTCCTTGCCGGCCGTCTTGGCGCCCGGTACCAGGGACTTGATCGTCGCCGCGCCGATGCTGCCGCAGGGCGCGGGCGCGGCGGCGTACCGCTTCGTGGGGGCCGCCGTGGCCGTACCCGAGGGGGACTCCGCGGCGGACTGGGGCGCCGACTCCTCGTGAGTGGCCGGCTTCGTGGCCGGGCCCGACGTCAGTGCCCAGCCCGCCGCGGCGAGGACGACGACGGGCGAGATGCGCGCGGTGAGCGCGAGCGGCAGGGAAAGAGTTCGCACGGCGCACTTTTCGTGGGGGACGGACGGTGCGGACGGGTCCGCACTGCGGACGGGACGCCAGTTTCACATGTCTGCCTGTGGGGTGGAAGTGCGAACTCGCTCCGTACCGGTGCCGTCACTGCCCCCTGGCGCCGATGCGTCATGTGTCCCTTTATGTCCGGGCGGTGGGCCGGTGGAGGGCCGACTCGATGCGGTCGACGGCCAGGAACGCCCCGTAGGCGACGAGGTGCACCAGACAGTGGTCGGTGTGCTCCGGCCGCCGCCAGGCCGCCACGTCCTCGTCGGTGATCCGGTACGGCGCGAGCGCGGCCAGCAGCACCAGACGCGCACCGGGGCGCTCCCGCCGGTCCGGGATGCCGTCCAGGCCGAGCGACGGGTGCGATCCGTCCCAGTCCAGCATTGCCTCCTCCACGAGGTCCTGGTCGTCGGTGCCGAGCAGGCCGGCGCCCGCCATGGCCGCCCGCAGGAGCGCCGCGTAGGCCAGTCCGACGGGCGTACCGTCCGCCCACGCGGGGGCCTCGCCGGCATCGGGCAGGTCGAGCAGAGAGAGGGATTCACCGGGCCGGGCCGGACGGCGCACGGTCCGGGCGAGCGTGCGGCCCGCGAGGCTGCGGACGGCCCTGAAGCGCTGGACGTTGCCCGGCAGCAGGCTCTCGGTGAGCAGGGCGGACACGATCCGGTTGATGAAGTGGAAGGCGAACGCGGTGCCGAGATAGCCGGGGGCGTCTGCCCGCGGGAACGGGTACGGGGCCACGCCGAGGCCGCCCGGCACGCGCGTGTGCCTGCCCCAGTCCAGCACGCGCGCGTGCTCCTCGTCGCGCGGCCGCTCGCCCCGGGCGACACGCTCGGCGAGTGCGTGGTCGCCGGTGGCGTGCAGCAGCATGGTGTGCGCGTCCACGCAGAACGGGCACCGGTTGGCCAGCGAGACCCCGAGCGCCGCGAGCTCCTTGCCGGTGCGGCTGCCGGGGCCGGCGATCAGCGACTCGCGCATCAGCGCCCACGCGGGGGCGAGCAGTTCCGGCGCGGAGGAGAGGACCACGAAGGTGACGGGTTCGTCGATGCCGAAGTCACGGGACATCTGCTCGTAGACCTCGGCGGCACGGCCGGTGGCGGCCTTGGGCGGAACGGGCCGGGTGTAACGGAAGGGTGTGGACATGCACAGCAGCGTGCGCCCCGGGACCGGGCGCGGTCGTCCTACGGCCGAAGGGAGTTGGCGCTGCGTCGGGGAGCGCGGGCCGGCCCTGCGACTACTACGGGGGGAGTAGCGGGGGAGTTGTCCACAGGGCTGACGCCGGTGTCCGTGCGGCGGTCTAGCGTGTGGTCATGAGCGGGCACACGGCCGGCAGGGCCATCTCCCAGCGGCTCGCCGATCTGGCCCTCGCGGTCGTGGTCGGCGCCCTTGCCGTGGTCGCGGCGGCTCAGGACAAGGACACGACCGCCCTCGACCACGGGCTCCTCGTGGTGGGCGCGGCCGCTCTTGCGTTCCACCGCGCGCTGCCGCTTCTGGTGCTGGCCGTGGCCACGGCCAGCGGGGCCGCGTACGTCCTGCACGCGCACCCCGGCCCGCTCGGCGCGCTCACCGTGTTCGCCGCCGTGCATCTCGCGTCGCAACTGGGGCACCGGGGCCGGGCGGCGGGCGCGAGCGGGATCTTTCTGGCGGCCTACGCCGCCACGGGCCCGACGGTTCCGGCAGCGATCGAGAGGACCGGGCTGCTCGCGGGCTGGTTCGTGTGCGCGGTGGTGACGGGGCTCGCCGGCCGCAACTGGCAGGCCTATCTGCGCCAGACCGAACAGCGGGCCCTGGAGGCCGAGCGGACCCGGGAGGAGGCCGCGCTGCGCCGGGCCGGCGAGGAACGCCTGCGCATAGCAAGGGAGTTGCACGACTCCCTCACTCACAGCATCTCCATCGTCAAGCTCCAGGCGGGCGTGGCCGTCCATCTGGCGCGCAAGCGGGGCGAGGAGGTGCCGCCCGCTCTGCTCGCCATCCAGGAGGCGGGCGGCGAGGCCATGCGTGAGCTGCGCGCCACGCTGGAGGTCCTGCGCACCGACGAGCCGACCGGCACGCCGGCACTGCTGGTGGAGCGGGCGCGGGCCGCGGGCCTCGCCGTCGAACTGAGCGTGACGGGCGAGGAGCGCGCCCTGCCGGCTCCTCTCGACCGGGCCGCGTACCGGATCGTCCAGGAGTCCCTGACGAACGCGGCCCGCCACGCGGGTCCGGCGAAGGTACGGGTCGAACTGGCCTACGGCACGGACGTCCTGGCCGTCCGCGTGGACGACGACGGGGCCGCGCGTCCGGAGCGCCCGCCCCAGCCCGGCCACGGCCTCACCGGCATGCGCGAACGCGTCACGGCGCTCGGCGGCACGCTGCGGACCGGTCCCCGGGAGGAGGGCGGCTTCTCGGTGCGGGCGGAACTGCCGTTGGGGG
>NZ_RSAJ01000618.1 GCF_003933965.1 Streptomyces sp. RP5T | reverse complement strand
GGGCACGCCCGCGCGCGTGCTGCTCGCCTGGGCCTCGCTGACCGGTGCTCCGGCGCTGCCGCCGTCCTGGGCGCTCGGGCATCACCACGCCCGCCGGGGCTTCGGCGGTGAGCAGGAGGTGCGGCGGATCGTTGCCGGGTACCAGGAGCGGGCTCTGCCGCTCGACGCCGTCCATCTGGACATCGACCACCACGACGGGCACCAGGTGTTCACGGTCGATCCGGAGCGCTTCCCCAAGCTGCCCCAGCTGGCCGCGGACCTGCTGCGGGACGGGATCCGGCTGGTGTCCGTCGTGAGCCCGGCGGTCAGGGCCGCGCCCGGCAACGCGGTCCATGACAGCGGGACGGTGGAGGACGCCTTCGTGCGGGACGCGTCGGGGCGGCCGGTGGAAGGGGTCGCCTGGGCCGGCGAGTCGGTCTTCCCGGACTTCACGCACGCGCGCGTGCGTGCCTGGTGGGGTCGTCTCTACCAGGAGAGACTCACGGCGGGGTTCACGGGGTTCTGGCACGACATGAACGAGCCCACGTCCTTCACCGCGTTCGGGGAGTCCACCCTGCCGCGGTCGGCCGGACACGCCCTGGAGGACCGTGGCGGCGACCACCAGGAGGCGCACAACGTCTACGCGCTGTGCATGGCCCAGGCCGCGTACGAGGGTCTGCGCGAACTGGTGCCGGACGAGCGGCCCTTCCTGTTCTCGCGCTCGGGATGGGCCGGCATGCAGCGCTACGGGGGCACCTGGTCCGGTGACGTGGCGACCGGCTGGCCGGGCCTGCGGGCCTCGCTCTCGCTCGTGATGGGGCTCGGGCTGTGCGGGGTGCCGTACTCCGGGCCCGATGTGGGCGGTCACGACGGGCACCCCTCGCCGGAGTTGTATCTGCGCTGGTTCCAGCTGGGCGCCCATCTGCCGCTGTTCCGTACCCACGCGGGTCTTCGGGCCGGGCGCAGGGAGCCGTGGGAGTTCGGAGCCGAGGTGCTGGAGCACGCGCGCGTGGCCCTCGTGGAACGCAGACGGCTGCTGCCGTACTTCATGACGCTGGCGCAGCTCGCCCGGCGTACCGGAGCGCCCTACGTACGGCCCTTGTGGTGGTCGGCGCCCGAGGACCGTGCCCTGCGGGACTGCGAGGACGCCTTCCTCCTCGGCGACAGCCTGCTGGTGGCACCGGTGCTCGACCCGGGCGGCGACCGGCGTGCGGTGCAGCTGCCCCGGGGACGCTGGTACGACACGACCACGGAGCAGGTGTACGAGGGACCGGGTCAGGTGCTCGTCGACGCTCCGCTGTCGCGGATCCCGGTGCTCGCCCGCGCGGGTGCCGTCATCCCGGTGCGGGGGGACGACGGCGGGACCGTGCTGGAGGTGTGGGCGCCCGCCCGGGGACGGAGCGGGGGCGGCCTGGTCGTCCAGGACGCGGGTGACGGCTGGGACGAACCGGAGATCGAACGCTACGTCGCCCGCTGGGAGGGCCGGAAGGTGGTCGTCCAGCGGGAGGGCGAGGACGGCTTGAGCGAGCCGTCCCACCCGGTGCGGCTGCGCGGGCTCGGAGCGCGCTGAGTCAGACGTAGCGCCCCTCGAACCAGGCCCGTACGGCCAGTGTGTGCAGCGGGAAGGCGAGTTCCTCCGGCCTGCGCAGGAGGTGCCAGCCCTCCGTCTCGTTCGTGGCCGCGGACTGCGGAAGGCCGTCGGCGGGACGTTCCGGCAGCACCCCGAGCAGCAGCAGGTGGCCGTCGGGAGAGCTCAGCGCGTCGACGAGCCGTACGTCGCGCGCGGCCGCCTCGATGCCGGTCTCTTCCTTGAGTTCGCGGACCAGGGCGTGCCGCCAGTCCTCGCGGTCGTCGATGTAGCCGCCGGGCAGGGCGATGCCTCCGCGCGCGGGAGCCACGGTTCGGGTGATGACGACCAGGGCCGTGCCCTGGGTGTCGTACACGGGCTGGAGTGCGACGGCGACCGGCAGGGGGTTGCGGTACGCGACGGTGACGCAGACGGGACAGGTGCGGGGCCAGCCCGTGACACCCTCTCCGTAGGGGGCTCCACAGCTCGAACAGTGGGAGCCGGGTGCGGAGTTGGGGATGGAGTGCTGAGTTTCGGACACGCCGCGGACTGTATCCGATCACCAGGTGCTCCGGTTCCGTTGGGCCCTCTGCCTCTTTGCGGCCGCCCGTGCGACACTTCTGACGTTCCGTCAGATCCCGTTCGGGGAGGGGCTATGCCGCGCACGCGCACACCTGTGGTCACCGGGTGGTTCGCCGGTGACGGAGAGGACTTCACGCTTCTCGGGACCCGCTGCTCCGCCTGCGCCTCGGTCTTCTTCCCGCGCGAGGACGGCCATTGCCGCAACCCCGGATGCACCGGGGGCGATCTGGCGGAGATTCCCCTTTCGCGGCGCGGCCGTGTCTGGTCGTACACGGACAGCCGGTACCGGCCTCCGTCACCCTATGTGACCGACCCGGAACTTCCGTGGGAGCCGTACACGTTGATCGCTGTGGAGCTGGCCGCCGAGCGGATCGTGGTGCTGGGGCAGGCGGTTCCCGGGGTCACCGTCGCCGATCTCGCCGTGGGCGCGGAGGTGGAGGTCGTCCCCGGTGTGCTCCATGAGGACGGGGAGACGCTATGGACGACGTGGCGGTGGCGGCCGACGGGGGTGACGGCATGACGGGGGACGTGGCGGTGCTCGGCGCGGGCATGCACCCCTGGGGCAAGTGGGGGCGCGGCTTCGTCACGTACGGCGTGGCGGCGGCTCGCGCGGCGCTGGCCGACGCGGGCCTCGACTGGCGGGAGGTCGGTTCGATCGTCGGCGCGGACACCGTGCGGGGCGGTTATCCGGGCCATGTGGCGGGGGCGACCTTCGCCAAGGCACTGGGCTGGCAGGGGGCCCGTGTCACCAGTGTGTACGCGGCGTGCGCGTCCGGCGCGCAGGCGGTGGCGGCCGCGCGGGCGCAGATCCTCGCGGGGCTGGCCGACGTGGTGCTCGTGGTCGGTGCCGACGCCGCCCCCAAGGGGTTCTTCCGGCCCGCCGGCGGGGACCGGCCCGACGATCCGGACTGGCTGCGCTTCCGGGTCCTCGGGGCGACCAACCCGACCTACTTCGGGCTGTACGCGCGTCGCCGCATGGCCGTGCACGGGGACACGGTGGAGGACTTCGCGCAGGTCAAGGTGAAGAACTCGGCGCTGGGCGCGCTGAATCCGAACGCGCGCTACCGGAAGCGGGTGACCGCGGAGGAGGTCGCGGCCTCCGCCGTGGTGGCCGATCCGCTGCGGCTGCTCGACATCTGCGCCACCTCGGACGGCGGGGCGGCACTGGTGCTCTCCAGCATGGAGTTCGCGCGTCGGCGGGGTGTGGCCGAGCCGGTGCGCATCAGAGCGGTGTCGACGGTGACGCCGACGTATCCGAACACCGTGCTGGACCTGCCGGACATCGCGACGGACTCCGCCGCGGCGGTCGAGCCCTCGGACGGGACGTTCCGCGCGTCGATCGCCCGCGCGGCCTACGAGGAGGCCGGAGTCGGGCCGGAGGACCTCTCCCTCGCCGAGGTCTACGACCTGTCCACCGCTCTGGAGTTGCAGTGGTACGAGGATCTCGGGCTCTGCGGGGAGGGCGAGGGCGCGAAGCTGCTGCGCGAGGGGGCGACGGCACCGGGCGGGCACATACCCGTCAACACGAGCGGCGGACTCTCCTCGTTCGGTGAGGCGGTGCCGGCCCAGGCGATCGCCCAGGTGTGTGAGCTCACCTGGCAGTTGCGGGGTGAGGCGGGTGACCGACAGGTGGAGCACGCGCGCGTGGGGATCACCGCGAACCAGGGGCTGTTCGGGCACGGCTCGGCGGTGGTCGCCGTGCGGTGACGGGAGCGAAAGGGGTTTCCCCTACGCTGCGCGATCGGCCGGGAATCCTGCGTGAACGTCTCATGAACTGCGCTTGAGTGGGTGCCAGGAGCGCCATCATGCTCCCGTGCGCTCCTGGACGGACACTCTCCGCTTCGCCTTCCAACCCGTGGTCAATCTGGCCACCGGCGCGGTCGCCGGGCTGGAGATACTCGCCCGCCCGGAGACCGGCGACATCCTCGCTGAGGCCCGCCGCGACCCCGAACTCGACGGGCAGCTGGCCGTGTTGGCCGTGCGGGCGGCGGCGCACAGGGAGAGCCTGCTGCCCCTGCACGTCAACGTGTTCGCGGGCACGCTCGCCGACCTCGGCGGGCTCACCCCGCTGCACCACGCCGTGCGTGAGGCGGGACGGCTGCCGTGGGAGATCACGGTCGACGTGGGGCCGCCGTACACGCACGTCCCGCACCAGGCGCTCCTGGAGGCGCTCGGCGAGCTGCGGGGACAGGGCTTCCGGATCAGCGCGGACGGCGTGGGGGACGGGGACGTACCGCTGAGACTGCTGGCCGACATGGCGCCCGACCTCGTGAAGCTCGACGCGTCGCTGCTGGTCCGGCCGGCCGCGGTACGGGCGATGCGGACCCTGTGCGACGAGTCGGGAGCGCTGCTGTGCGTGGAGGGGGTGGAGACGGAAGGGCAGTACGGGGCCGCGCTGTCGGCGGGTGCGCAGCTGGCCCAGGGCACGCTGTTCGCGCCGCCTGCCCGGCTTCCCGCGGCGGAGGTGTACGTACCGCCCCGCTCCCCCGCCGATGTGCCGCCCCCGCGGTCCGGTCCGTCGGTACGGGAGTTCGTGCGGCCCGCGGCGCTGTTGCCGGCCACCGCCTCCGCCGGGCAGGTGCGGGCGCTGCTGACCGGGTCGCCGGACGTGTCCGGGGTGCTGCTCGTGGACCGGGAC
>NZ_RSAJ01000617.1 GCF_003933965.1 Streptomyces sp. RP5T | reverse complement strand
CGTACGAGCGGCCCCGGCGGGCCGGCGGACGGAAGTTCGCCGGAGGTTCAACCGCCGTACGCGGCAAGGGCGTTCAGAGCTTCAGGGCCTTGGGGCTTCAGGGTGAGGCGGGGACCGTCGGCGGCGCCGCGCCGGGGCCCTCGTCGTCCAGCACGGCGTAGACGGAACCACCGGCGCCCAGGGCCACCACGAGCGCGACCGCGAGCAGCGCCAGCGTGACGGCCCGGCTGCGCTCCCCCGCCCCCGGACCGGCCTCCGACGGGTACGGCGTGATGTAGGTACCGAGTGCCGGACGCTCCCGGGCGTGCCCCCGCCCCTCGCCGTCCACCGGACCGGCGGAACCGTGTTCCTCCCTCACAGGCCCTCCCCCGGAGACCACCTGGAACCGAGCATCGAGCAGAAGGCCGCATCGGACAAGCGGCCGGGCGACATCAGGGGCACGCCGGAATGGACACAGTGTCGTCTCCTGCCGCCGTCCGCAGACAGGACGCCGATACCGTTTCCGCATCGCGGACATTTACGCTCGCTCGCATGACCCCTCAGCCACACCCCGAGGTCGGCGTCGCCGTGAAGGCCGCGGACCGTGCCCATGTGTTCCACTCCTGGTCCGCGCAGGAGCTCATCGACCCGCTCGCCGTCGCCGGTGCGGAGGGCTCGTACTTCTGGGACTACGACGGGAACCGCTACCTCGACTTCACCAGCGGGCTCGTCTACACCAACATCGGGTACCAGCACCCGAAGGTCGTCGCCGCGATACAGGAGCAGGCCGCGACGATGACGACCTTCGCGCCCGCCTTCGCGATCGAGGCGCGCTCGGAGGCGGCCCGGCTGATCGCCGAGCGGACGCCCGGGGACCTGGACAAGATCTTCTTCACCAACGGCGGAGCGGACGCCGTCGAGCACGCCGTGCGGATGGCCCGGCTGCACACCGGGCGGCCCAAGGTGCTGTCGGCGTACCGGTCGTACCACGGCGGTACGCAGCAGGCCGTCAACCTCACCGGCGACCCGCGCCGCTGGGCCTCCGACAGCGCCTCCGCCGGGGTCGTGCACTTCTGGGCGCCGTTCCTGTACCGGTCCCGCTTCTACGCCGAGACCGAGGAGCAGGAGGCCGCGCGGGCGCTGGAGCACCTGGAGACGACCATCGCCTTCGAGGGGCCGGCCACCGTCGCCGCGATCGTCCTGGAGACCATCCCCGGCACCGCCGGGATCATGGTCCCGCCGCCCGGCTACCTGGCCGGGGTCCGCGAGATCTGCGACAAGTACGGGATCGTGTTCGTCCTGGACGAGGTCATGGCCGGGTTCGGGCGCACCGGTGAGTGGTTCGCCGCCGACCTGTCCGGCGTCACGCCCGACCTCATGACCTTCGCCAAGGGCGTCAACAGCGGATACGTCCCGCTCGGCGGGGTCGCCATCTCCGGAGCCGTCGCCGAGACCTTCGGCAAGCGGCCCTACCCCGGCGGGCTCACCTACTCCGGGCACCCGCTCGCCTGCGCCGCCGCCGTCGCGACCCTCAACGTCATGGCGGAGGAGGGCGTCGTCGACAACGCGAAGCACCTCGGCACGACCGTCCTGGAACCGGCCCTGCGGGACCTCGCCGAACGGCACCCGAGCGTCGGCGAGGTGCGGGGCGTGGGCATGTTCTGGGCCCTGGAGCTCGTGAAGAACAAGGAGACCCGCGAGCCGCTCGTGCCCTACAACGCGGCCGGTGAGGCGAACGCCCCGATGGCCGCCTTCGCCGCCGCCGCGAAGAAGCAGGGCCTGTGGCCGTTCGTCAACATGAACCGGACGCATGTCGTGCCGCCGTGCAACGTCAGCGAGGCCGAACTCAAGGAAGGCCTCGCGGCGCTGGACACCGCGCTCGGGGTGGCGGACGAGTACACGGAGTAAACCTCCGGCGTCGTCGAACGCGTAAGGTGGCGTGCCCGTAGACATATGTACGAGCACGCCATCTGCACCTGCGCGAGGGAGGCGCCCCGACGATGCCCGGCAGCAGCGGCAACGGCGCCGTCACCCGCAGTACCCTGCGGCAGCAGATCGCGGACGCACTGCGCGACGAGGTACTGGCCGGGCGGCTGCAACCGGGGCAGGAGTTCACGGTGAAGGAGATCGCCGAGCAGTACGGCGTCTCCGCGACCCCGGTCCGCGAGGCCCTCGTGGACCTGTCCGCGCAGGGGCTCCTGGAGGCCGACCAGCACCGCGGCTTCCATGTCCACGAGTACTCCCTCGCCGACTTCCGCAGCATGACCGAGGCCCGCAGCCTCGTCACGGACGGTATGTTCCAGGCGCTCGACGCCGGCCACCGCATCCTCCAGGAGCTGGACGAGCCCCGTACCGCCGCGGCCGTGGCGGGCGTACGGCGGCGCGGCGAGGAGGCCCAGCGGGCCGCCACCGCGGGCGACCTGACCGTACTCATCGGCTACGACCTGCGCTTCTGGCGCGAGCTGAGCGTGCTGTTCGGCAACCCCTATCTCGCCGACTTCCTGCACCGGCTGCGCGTGCAGACCTGGGTGTGCACGGTCCAGCACCTGCGCCGGCTCACCGACCTGCGCGGCAGGCTGTGGTCCGGGCACCCGGAGGTCGCCGACGCCCTGTACGAGCGGGACACCCGGACCGCCCGTGAGCTCCTCGCCGCCTACAACGGCCACTATCTGACCCTCGTCGAGGGCCTCACCGCCGACTGAGCGGCTCCGGCACGGGTAAGGGACGAGCACAACGCGCACAAGGGGCCCCGGCCGGGCGTCCCAGCGACTACCCTTCCTGACCACCGTGTGATGATGTCCGCGCACCGCGAGTATCCGAGGAGCTGTCTTTTGGCCTGTGACCTGTGGCTGGTCCCGCTCGTCGACGTGTTGTGCCACACCCCCGACAACCCGTTCGCCGAGGAACTCGCGCAATACAACAAGGTGCTCGCCGAGGCGGGGCTGCCGCCGGTGCCGGTGTACCAGTACATGCCGGGGCTGTCCGGCGAGGTCGCGCCGGTGGCCGGTTTCGACTACGACGCCCTGCACTTCCTGCGCCGCGCCTATCTGCTGCAGGTCTGCGGACTCCCGGTCACCCCCGTGGACGAACTGGGCGGGGACTACGAGCAGTTGCTGGAGATGTTCGAGACGACGGCCCAGCAGTCCCATCTGGTCTGGCACTACGACCACGCGGGCGCGTACGTCCCCGTCGATTTCCCGCACCCTCTCGCCAACGACGAACTCCTCGCGGGCGGCGGCCCCTTGGGTTCCTCTCAGGCCCTGCTGCGGGAGCTGGAGTTCGTGGCCCCGGTGATCGGCATCGACCCGGCCAACCCGCCGGCGCCGCCCGAGCCGCCGCGTGCTCCCACGGAGCTGGAGGAGCCGGCCGTCCCCGCGCCGTACGACCCCAGTCCCTTCGCCCGCGAGCGCCATGTCTGGCTGGGACTGCACGCGGCGGCGACCAGGAGCCTCGCCCAGGGCTCGATGATCATCTTCAGCTGAGGGTCAACGCCCCAGCTGGGACAGGCCCTTCTGCACGTCGTCGTAGTTCATCACCGGGGTGAAGCTGACCTTGGCCCCCAGGTTCATGAAGAACGGCTCACTGATCACCGGCATCAGTGAGCTGTCCTGCATGTCGAAGACCATGTAGGCGGTGCGCTGACCGTTCTCGCCGGTGAAGTAGGCCGCCTCCGGCTTGATCTGTTCCATCGACGCCTCGATCAGCTTCGGCAGGGTGCCGTTGCTGATGGCCTCGTTCGCCTTCTCGGTGTCCATGGACACCTTGAGCAGTACGCGCATCGCACTCACCTTCTCCGGATCCGCGCATGGAGATGCACTTCTCCAGAATAGGCCTGGATGCGGCATTCCTCCCTGCCAGGGCTGGTCGGGGTCCCTACCCCTGCACGACGGCCAGTTCCAGCTCCCGCAGCCGCTCCGGTTCCGCTACGACATCGATCTCCGTGACGAGACCGCCGTCGAACGCGAACCGGAGCAGCACGCGCAGTCGGCCCTCCTCCAGCATGGCCATGCCGATCTCGCCGTCGACGAGGACGAGGGCGGCGGAGCGGGCACGGCCCAGGGAGGCCATCGCGCCCTCGGCCACCGGACGGGCACCCCGGACGAGGACGGGCTCGGGGGTCGGTACGACGGCCCGGTCGGCACGCAGGACCACGTCCGGGTGGAGCAGGGCGAGCAGGGCGTCGAAGTCACCGCCGCGGGTGGCGGCGAGGTAGGCGCGCACGACCCGGTGCCGCCGCGAGGCGTCCCCGGCGGGCACGGGGGCCCCCTTGACCCGTCGGCGGGCCCGGCTGGCCAACTGCCGGGTGGCCACCGGGGTCCTGTCGATCAGCGGGGCGATCTCGTCGAACGGCACCTGGAACATGTCGTGCAGCACGAACGCGAGCCGCTCGGCGGGCGCGAGCGTGTCGAGGACGATCAGCAGGGCCAGCCCCACGGAGTCGGCGAGCAACGCCTCCTCCTCGGGGTCCGTGACCCGGGTCGCGGACGCCGGGAGCAGGTCGGCCGACAGTTCCTCCTCGCGGCGCGTCCCGCGCGCCCGCAGCAGGTTGAGGCAGACCCGGGCGACGACCGTGGTCAGCCATCCGCCCGGGTTCTCCACCGCGGACGTGTCCGCGCGGTCGATGCGCAGCCAGGCGTCCTGGAGGGCGTCGTCGGCCTCGGCGACCGAGCCCAGCATGCGGTGGGCGAGGGCCCTCAGCCGCGGCCGGTGCTCCTCGAACCGCGCGGCCACCCAGTCCCGTTCGGACATGACGTCCACCCCTCCCCCGGCTCCCCGTGAAACCTCCGAGGCACCCTAGAGCGTGCAGCGTGCGTG
>NZ_RSAJ01000616.1 GCF_003933965.1 Streptomyces sp. RP5T | reverse complement strand
CCTGGGGCGGGGCCGCCTTCGACGGCAAGGGGTACGCCGAGGCCCGGTACACCAGGGACGCGGCCTACGAGCGGCGCTTCCAGCTGACCAACCTCGCCAACGGCATCACCGTGCACAACGTCTACATGACCTTCGGCGGCACCTCGTGGGGCTGGCTGCCCGCGCCGCAGGTCTACACGTCGTACGACTACGGGGCGGCCATCGACGAGGCCCGTCGCCCGACGCCCAAGCTCGCTCCCCAGCACCAGCTGGGCCATCTCCTGCGGACCGTGCCGGACTTCGCCAAGCTGGACCGGGCCGACCCGGTGCGGGCCGCGGACGAGCGGCTGAAGGTCTACCACCTGACCAACCCGGACACCGCCTCCCATGTGTACGTCGTGCGCAACGACACCGACGCGCCGGTCACGACGTCGATCCCGGACGCCGGGATCGACGTGGCCTTCACCGTCGCCCCTCACGACGCCCGACTGCTCGCCGCGAACCTGCAGTTGGGCGGACGCAGGCTCAAGTACGCCACCGCGCAGCCCATGATGTACCTGAAGGTCGGGCGGATGGACGTCGCCGTGTTCACGGCCCCGCACGGCGAGATGGCCCAGGTCCTGCTGGAGTGCCCGGAGGAGCCGCTGGTCACCCGGGGCGACGCGGAACCCGCGTGGAACTACGACCTCGGCGTCCTGAGGATCACCGTGCCGGTGGGCTCCGGCGGTCCGGCCCGGGTGCGCGTCGAGGGCGGCGGCAGCGACACCCCGCTGCTGCTGATCTTCGCCGACGACCCCTGGTCGCTGCGGCTGTTCCCGGTGGACACCCCGACCGGGCCGGTGCTGGTGTACGGGCCGTCGCTGGTGCGCGGGGTCACCCTGGACGGCGCGACCGCACATCTGACCGGCGACACCGTCAAGGGCACCGGCATGGAGGTGTGGGGGCCGCGCGGCATGGCCCGCATCACCTGGAACGGGCGCCCACTGCGCACCTCCCCCACCCCGATGGGCGGCCTGCGGGCCGACATGCCGACCGCGTCCGGACAGCTCCCCGTCCCGGCCGTCGGCCAGGTGCGGCTGCCGGCGCTCGGCAACTGGCGGCGCCGCAACGAGAACTTCGAGGCCCTCCCGGACTACGACGACTCCGGCTGGACCCCGGCCGACCGTACGGGCTCGTACAGCGTCACCCCGGTCCCGAAGGGGCAGCCGGTCCTGTTCGCCGACGACTACGGCTTCCACTACGGCGACGTCTGGTACCGGGGTCGCCTGACGGACGCGGCGGACCTGGAGTCGGTGTCCCTGGCGTACAGCACGGGCACGCAGGGGCTGCTGATGGCGTGGCTGGACGGCGAGCCGCTGGGCACGCACCGTTTGCCGGTGCCGGACAGGAGCACCGCGCGCAGGGGGAGTTGGACGGCCACGGCCGACTTCGACGTGCCGCCGCCCACCGGGCACGCGCCCCGCGTCCTGTCCGTGCTGGTGCGGCGGATGGCGCACGACATGGACGGCGGGTCCGCCGACTCCCACAAGGTGGCCCGCGGACTGACCGCTGTCACCTTCAAGGGTGGTTCCCCGAAGGCGAGTTGGCGCCTCCAGGGCGAGACGGCGCCCGATCCGGTGCGCGGACCGCTCAACAACGGCGGGCTGTACGGGGAACGCAAGGGCTGGCACCTGCCGGGATTCCACGAAGAGCACTGGGAGGACACGGAGTTGCCGCGCGCCGACCGGCGCCAGGGGGTCACCTGGTACCGGACGACGTTCCGGCTCGCCGTGGACACCGGCATCGATGCCTCCGTCGGCCTCACCCTCGACGACGACCCGAAGCGCGCCTACCGCGTCCAGATCTTCCTCAACGGCTGGAACATGGGCCAGTACGTCAACGACGTGGGCCCGCAGCACACCTTTGTCCTGCCCAACGGCATCCTGCGCACCCGGGGCATCAACACCCTGGCACTGGCGGTGCTGTCCGACGGGACGACGGAGTCCGGGCCCGGGGACGTACGGCTGAGCCTGCTGGGAGCCTCGGCGGGAGGTGTACCCGTCACACCGGTGGACTCCCCCGGCCGCTAGCCCGCCGTCCTCGAACTCCGTCCGCCCGTGCCCCGAGGGCGCCGGCGGGTTCCTGTGCGAAACCTGCCGACGCCCTCGGGGACCCTGGTCAGGCCAGCCGGATCACGTTCCAGGACAGCGGCTCCAGTACGGCGGTGAGGGTGCCGTCCTTCAGTGCGGTGCCCTCGGCCGTGTGCGGGGCGACCCGGTCGGGGTCGTCCAGGGTGTTGCGGGCGTCCGGGTCGGCGTCGGCGAGGACGCTGTGCTCGACGACGTCCGTCAGGCCGAGGCCGCTCAGGGCGACTTCGAGCGGCAGCGGCTCGGTCCGGCTGCGGTTGACGGCGAACACGGTGACCGAGCCGTCCTCGGCGCGGACCGCGGTGGCGTGCAGGAGGTCGGCCTCGCCGTACTTCTTCGTCTCGTACGTCGGCGAGTCGACCCGTACGTCCAGGACCTCGCCGCGGCCGTGGCGCGAGGCCTGGGCGAACGGGAAGAAGGTCGTCTGGCGCCAGGCCGGGCCGCCGGGCTCGGTCATGATCGGGGCGATCACGTTGACGAGCTGGGCGAGACAGGCGACGGTCACGCGGTCCGCGTGCCGCAGCAGGGCGATGAGGAGGGACCCGAAGACGACCGCGTCCAGGACGCTGTAGTTGTCCTCCAGGAGGCGGGGGGCCTCCGCCCAGTCGCGCGTGCCGGAGTTCTCGATCTCGTGCCACCGCTCGATGTACCAGACGTTCCACTCGTCGAAGGAGAGGTTGATCTTCTTCTTCGACTTCAGCTTCGCGCCGATGTGGTCGGCGGTGGCGACCACGTTCTCGATGAAGGACTCCATGTCGACCGCGGAGGCCAGGAAGGAGTCGATGTCACCGTCCTCGGGCTGGTAGTAGGCGTGCAGGGAGATGTGGTCGACGAGGTCGTACGTCTCCTCCAGGACCGTCGCCTCCCACGCGGCGAAGGTCGGCATGGCCTGGCTGGAGGAGCCGCAGGCGACGAGTTCGACACCGGGGTCCATCTGCCGCATCGCGCGGGCGGTCTCGGCGGCGGTACGGCCGTACTCCTGGGCGGTCTTGTGGCCGGTCTGCCAGGGTCCGTCCATCTCGTTGCCCAGGCACCAGAGCTTGATGCCGAAGGGGTCCTTGTCGCCGTGCGCGGCACGGAGGTCGGACAGGGCCGTGCCGGCGGGGTGGTTGGCGTACTCCTGGAGTTCGAGGGCCTCGGCGACGCCGCGGGTGCCGAGGTTGAGGGCCATCATGGGCTCGGCCTGCGGGCCGATCTTCTTCAGGAAGGAGATGTACTCGGAGAGGCCGAAGCGGTTGGTCTCGGTGGAGCGCCAGGCGAGGTCGAGGCGGCGGGGGCGCTCCTCGACGGGGCCGACGGAGTCCTCCCACTTGTAGCCGGAGACGAAGTTGCCGCCGGGGTAGCGGATGGCGGTGACGCCGAGTTCCCGGACGAGCTCCAGGACGTCGGTGCGGATGCCGTCCTCGTCGGCGGTGGGGTGGCCGGGTTCGAAGACACCGGTGTAGACGCAGCGGCCGAGGTGTTCCACGAAGGAGCCGAAGACACGGGGGTTGACCTGGCCGACCGTGAAGGCGGGGTCGAGGGTGAAGCGGGCGGTGGACTTGCTCATGGGGACCTTTCAGGAACGGAATTGCTTGACAACCGGCCAGTCACGCACCCAGCCGAGCCTGTTCAGGCCCAGCTTGGGTGTGCCGTTGTCCTCTGCGTCGTAGTAGTGGTAGGCCAGCCAGTCCTGGCCGCGGGTGCGGAAGACGGACTCGCCTCCCGTGCCGAGGTACCTCCCGTGTCCTGCCAGCAGCAGGTCGCCGCCGCCCTCCAGCAGCGGTGTGCCCTTGCTGTCGGTGTACGGGCCGGTCACCGACGTGGACCGGCCCACCCTGATCCTGTACGTGGAGTTCACTCCCGCACAACAGGTGTCGTAGGAGGCGAAGAGGTAGTAGTAGCGGCCGTGCCGCACGACGGACGGGCCCTCGACCGCGTACGGGGCGTCGGGGCGGGTGGCGAGGTGGTGGACGGTGGCGTTCTCGACGGCCTTGCCCGTCCCCGGGTTCAGCTCCACCATGCGGATGCCGGTCCAGTACGAGCCGAACGACATCCACAGCCTGCCGTCCGCCCGGACGACCGCCGGGTCGATGGCGTTCCAGGAGTCGGTGGTCCCTGAGGTGAGGACCTTGCCGTGGTCGGTCCAGGTGCCGGGGAGGCCGGACGGGGAGGTGGCCACGCCGATCGCGGAGTGGTTGGTGCCCCAGGACGAGACGGCGTAGTAGAGCCAGTAGCGACCCGCGCGGTACGAGACGTCGGGCGCCCAGGGGTCCCCGGTGTCGTTGTACTCGTACCACCAACTCGGCGGCTCGGCGAAGGCGTTGCCGGCGTCGGTCCAGTGCGTGAGGTTCCTGGACAGCCGGGCGCCTATCACCCCGCCGGTCGAATAGGCCACGTAGCCGCCGGACTTGAGCTGGATGACGGTCGGGTCGTGGATGATCTGCTGTCCGCTGATCCCAAGAGGGTCGGGGTAACCGGTGTCCGCCCGTGCCGCGCCCGGCAGCAGGGCCAGGACGGCGGCGGCCAGGACGCTGACGACTCCGAGACGCTTCAACTGGGCCTCCTTGCGGTGACGGTGGCCCGCCGGGGCCGGACGAGACGGGTGTGGCACCGCGGTCCGGGTGACAGCGAAGGGTCGACCGCACGGCCGCCGCCGAGCTGGGCGGATCCGGCTGATGCCACGAGGAGACACCCGCCCCCACCGAACC
>NZ_RSAJ01000615.1 GCF_003933965.1 Streptomyces sp. RP5T | reverse complement strand
GCTGATCGGGGAAGCCGTGAGGGCCCCGCTCAGGCCCGCCCCGAGGCCCCGCCGCCGCTCGTGGCCGGCCGGGGTCCCGGGGACGCGCTGGATGCGACCTACAGCGGTGTGACGTACGCGCCGGAGATGCCGCCGTCGACGAGGAAGTCGCTGGCGTTGACGAAGGAGGAGTCGTCGCTGGCCAGGAAGGCGACGGCGGCGGCGATCTCCTCGGCCTCGGCGAACCGGCCGACCGGGATGTGCACCAGGCGGCGGGCGGCCCGCTCCGGGTCCTTGGCGAACAGCTCCTGCAGCAGCGGGGTGTTGACCGGTCCGGGGCAGAGGGCGTTGACGCGGATGCCCTCCCGCGCGAACTGCACGCCCAGTTCACGGGACATGGCGAGCACGCCGCCCTTGGAGGCGGTGTAGGAGATCTGGGAGGTGGCCGCGCCCATCCTCGCCACGAAGGACGCCGTGTTGATGATCGACCCCTTGCCCTGCCGCCGCATGTAGGGGATCGCGGCCTTGCAGCACAGGTAGACGGAGGTCAGGTTGACCTCCTGGACCCGCTTCCAGGCCTCCAGCCCGGTCTCCAGGATGGAGTCGTCGTCGGGCGGGGAGATGCCCGCGTTGTTGAAGGCGACGTCGACGCTGCCGTAGGTGTCGTAGGCGGTCCTGAACAGCGCCTCGACCTGCTCCGGGTCGGTGACGTCGACCTTCACGAAGAGGCCGCCCACGTCCTCGGCGGCGGCCTTGCCGCGGGTCTCGTCGACGTCGGCGCAGACGACGTGCGCGCCCTCGGAGGCGAGCCGGCGGGCGGTGGCGAGACCGATGCCGCTGCCGGCGCCGGTGATGACGGCCGTACGGCCGACGAGGCGACGGCACACGATCGGCTCGGTCGCGGAGGTGGAAGAGGTCACTGGGCAGGGCCTTCCGTGCTGATGAAGACGTTCTTGGTCTCGGTGAAGGCGGTCAGGGCGTCCGGGCCGAGTTCCCGGCCGAGTCCGGACTGCTTGTAGCCGCCGAAGGGGGTCCAGTAGCGCACGCTGGAGTGGGAGTTGACGGACAGGTTGCCCGCCTTGACGGCCCGGGACAGGCGCAGGGCGCGGCCGATGTCGCGGGTCCAGAGGGAGCCGGAGAGGCCGTAAGGGGTGTCGTTGGCGAGCCGGATCGCGTCCTCCTCGTCGGTGAAGGGCAGCAGGACGGCGACCGGGCCGAAGATCTCCTCGCGGGCCGCCTCGGAGTCGGGCGCCTCGCCGGTGAGGACGGTCGGCGCGAACCAGAACCCGGGCCCGTCGGGCGCGCTGCCGCGCAGACCGGGCGCGCCCTCGGGCACCAACTGCCGTACTCGGTCCAGCTGCTGACGGGAGATGAGCGGGCCCATCTGGGTCTTCTCGTCGGCCGGGTCGCCCACCACGACGGCCTTCAGAGCCTCCGCGAGCAGCTCCCGGACCTCCTCGTACACCGGTTCCTGGACCAGGATCCGGGTGCGGGCGCAGCAGTCCTGGCCGGAGTTGTCGAGGAAGGAGAAGGGGTCGACAGCGGTGCGCAGGTCCGCGTCGGCGAAGACGATGTTGGGGCTCTTGCCGCCGAGTTCGAGGGTGACGGGCTTGACCTGGCGGGCGCAGCGTTCCATGACGTCACGGCCGGTGCGGGTGGAGCCGGTGAACACGATCTTCGCGACGCCGGGGTGTTCCACGAGGGCGGTCCCGGTGACCGGCCCGTGTCCCGGGAGCACCTGGAACAGACCCTCCGGCAGCCCCGCCTCCAGGGCGAGTTCGGCCAGGCGCAGGGCGGTGAGGGGGGTGGTCTCGGCGGGCTTGAGGACGACGGCGTTGCCGGCGGCGAGCGCTGGTGCCGTGCCCCAGGCGGCGATCGGCATGGGGAAGTTCCAGGGCGCGATGACGCCGACCACGCCGAGGGGTTCGAGGATCGTGACGTCGAGGCCGCCGGGGACCGGGATCTGGCGGCCGTTGAGCCGTTCCACGCCGCCGGCCGCATAGGCGAGCAGGTCACGGACGTTGCCGGCCTCCCAGCGGGCGTTGCCGAGGAGGTGACCGGCCTCCCGGACCTCCAGTGCGGCCAGTTCCTCCACGTGCCGGTCGACGACGTCGGCGAACCGGCGCAGCAGGCGGGCCCGGTCGGCGGGGGCCGCGGCGGCCCACCTCACCTGTGCCGCGGCGGCCCTGGCGACCGCCGCGTCCACGTCGGCCGCGCCGGCGGCGGGGACGGTGGCGACGACCTCCTCGGTGGCCGGGTTGAGGACGGTCAGCTCATGCTCGTACGACAACGAAGGACCTTTCACAGACACTCGGGATCACAGGCGTTCGAAGGAGCGGCGCAGCTCCCAGTCGGTGACCGCCGCGTCGAAGGCTGCCAGTTCGACGCGGGCCATGTTGCGGTAGTGCGCGACGACCTCGTCGCCGAAGGCGGCCTTGGCGATGGGGCTGTTCTCCCAGAGCTCCGCGGCCTCGCGCAGGGTGGTGGGGACCTGGTCGTATCCGGCGGTGTAGGCGTTGCCGGTGCAGACCTCGGGCAGCTCCAGTTTCCGCTCGATGCCGTACAGTCCGGCCGCCACCAGTCCGGCGACCGCGAGGTGCGGGTTGACGTCGCCGCCGGGCAGCCGGTTCTCGAAGCGCAGGGAGCGGCCGTGGCCGACGACACGCAGCGCGCAGGTGCGGTTGTCGTGGCCCCAGGCGACGGCCGTGGGGGCGAAGGAGCCCGGCTGGAACCGCTTGTAGGAGTTGATGTTGGGGGCGTAGAGCAGCGAGAAGTCCCGCAGGGCCGCGAGCTGGCCCGCGAGGAAGTACCGCATCACGTCCGACATGCCGTCCGGGCCCGCCATCGCGTTGTTGCCGGCGGCGTCGGCGAGCGAGAGGTGGATGTGGCAGGAGTTGCCCTCGCGCTCGTCGTACTTGGCCATGAAGGTGAGCGAGACGCCCTCCTGGGCGGCGATCTCCTTGGCCCCGGTCTTGTAGACGGCGTGCTGGTCGCAGGTGGTCAGGGCCTCGTCGTACTTGAACACGATCTCGTGCTGGCCGGGGTTGCACTCCCCCTTGGCGGACTCGACGGTGAGACCGGCGGCCGTCATGTCGTTGCGGATCCGGCGCAGCAGCGGCTCGATGCGGCCGGTGCCGAGCACCGAGTAGTCGATGTTGTACTGGTTCGCCGGTGTCAGTCCCCGGTAGTCGGCGTCCCAGGCCTGTTCGTAGGTGTCCTTGAAGACGATGAACTCCAGCTCGGTGCCGACCTGGGCGGTGAAGCCGTGCTCGGCGAGCCGCTCCAGCTGGCGGCGCAGGATCTGGCGGGGCGCGGCGACGACCGGCGAGCCGTCGTTCCAGGCGAGATCGGCGATCAGCATGGCCGTACCGGCGTTCCAGGGCACGCGGCGCAGGGTGCTCAGGTCCGGGTGCATGGCGAAGTCGCCGTAGCCGCGGTCCCAGGAGGACATCGCGTAGCCGTCGACGGTGTTCATCTCGGTGTCGACGGCGAGGAGGTAGTTGCAGCCCTCGGTGCCGTGGTGGAGTACCTCGTCGAGGAAGAAGCGGGCGGCGAACCTCTTGCCCTGGAGCCGTCCTTGCATGTCGGGGAAGGCCAGGACGACAGTGTCGATCTCACCGCTCGCGACGAGGGCGTGCAGTTCCTCGACGCTGAGCGGGGGTGTGCGGTCTGCCACGGGAGAGCTCCTTCGGCTGCGCGTTTTTCCGACCGGGCCGGGAGCCATAAGGTATTGCTCTGGACCATTGCTTGGGAAGGGGGCTCGGCCATATGTCGGTGGACGCTGACGGCGGGCCGGACGACCGGTTGACGCCGGTGCTGCGGCCGGTCAGGGCGGGCAACGGCTTCGAGGAGGCGCTGGAGCAGATCCTCCAGGTGGTGCGGCTCGGGCTGGTGCCGGGGGGCGGGCGGCTGCCGGCCGAGCGGGAGCTCGCGGAGCGGCTCGGGATCAGCCGGGTGACGCTGCGCGAGGTCCTGAAGGTGCTCCAGGACCAGGGGCTGGTGGAGTCCCGGCGCGGGCGGTACGGGGGCACGTTCGTGCTGCCCCGGACGCAGAACGCGGTCGGCGGCGAGGAGTTGCGGCGCCGGATATCCGAGGTGGACATCGAGGACGTGCTGCGCTTCCGGGAGGTCCTGGAGGTGGGAGCGGCGGGTCTGTGCGCGGCGCACGGCCTCACGGACGAACAGGCGCAGCGGCTGCGGGAGGCTCTAGCGGCCACGCAGGAGGCTCCGCTGGCGGACTACCGGCGGCGGGACACACTGCTGCACCTGACCCTCGCGGAACTGTGCGGCTCCCCCACGCTGACCGCGCAGTACGCGGCGGTACGGGCCTCGGTGAACGATCTCCTGGACTGCATCCCGCTCCTGGTCCGCAACCTGGAGCACTCGCAGCGGCAGCACGCGGCGCTGGTCGAGGCGGTGCTGGACGGGGACGCGGACGGGGCGCGGGAGATGATGCGGGAGCACTGCGCGGGGACGGCGGCGCTGCTGCGGGGGTTTCTGGCGTGACCTTGCCTCCCGGGCCCCGAACCGCAAAGGTATGACCGTGGGCCATTACAGGGCTGGGAGGGCCGAGTGACGACCGTACGACCGCTGATCGGCGTCAGCACGTATCTGGAGGCCGGGGCGCGCTGGGGTGCCTGGGAGCTGGAGGCGGCACTGCTGCCGGCCGGCTATCCGCGGCTGGTGCAGCGGGCGGGCGGACTGGCCGCGATGCTCCCGCCGGACGCTCCGGAGCACGCGGCGGCGACGGTGGCCCGCCTGGACGGCCTGGTGATCGCGGGCGGACCGGACGTGGAGCCGGTCCACTACGGCGCCGCCCC
>NZ_RSAJ01000614.1 GCF_003933965.1 Streptomyces sp. RP5T | reverse complement strand
AACGGCTCGATCAGCGACCACAGTTCATCCGACACGATCCACGGCCGCGACTGACGTTTCCCCACGACCAGACCAACGACCACCAAGACTGAAAGTCACATGATCAACAACTTCTGTTAGGACCCCTAAGGCGGATTCGCATGATGTCGCAACGTTGCAGGCTCAGAGTGCCAGAGCCGCGGCGAATGCCTGAGCCGGGGTCTGCCAACTCAGTGTCTTGCGGGGGCGATCGTTGAGCTCGCTGACGCGGAGGTCGTCAGCGGTGTGCAGGGACAGATTGGTGCGCTTGGGCAGGTACTGCCGGATCAAGCCGTTCGTGTTCTCATTCGTCCCTCGCTCCCAGGGACTGCCGGGGCGTGCGAAGAAGATCCCGTCGGTGAAGTAAGGCGCCAGTTCGTGATGGCGTGCCATCTCGGACCCTTGGTCCCAGGTGAGACTCCGGCGTGCCCGTTCCGGCAACGTCCCGAGAGTGACGATGAGGGCATCACGCAATTGGCCGGCCGAGTGCCCCTCCGGCAGCGGGACCAGGCGGAGATAGCGGGTTCGTCGGTCGACGAGCGTGGCGACGGAGACTGGTTGCGGGCGCCGACGACGAGGTCCCTCTTCCAGTCGCCGAGGCGCTCGCGCAGCTCGATGACCGGTGGCCGACGGTCGATGAGGACGGCGGGCGCAACGAATCGGGGCATGCGTTGGTCGGAACGGCGGCGCTGCTTTCTCAGCGGCCGACCGGTGCGGAGTTTCCTGGTCAGCGTCCTGCTCAGGCCGCCCTTGGCACCTTGATAGAGGGCGGACGGCTGTTGCGCCGCAACTCCCGGCTGCCCCCCCCGTTTACGGCGCCCGCCCAAGCAGGCTGGCTATCTCCCTGATCCCGAGGCCGCGACCACGCAACGAGGCGATCCTCCGACGCTCCAACAGCGATAAGTACCGACCCGAGCGCGAGGCTTCCGGAAGATAGTCCGGTTGCAGGCCACCGTTCTCCGCCCGCCACCGGTAGCCCGTCTTGCGCCCGATCCCAAGGCGCCTGCACGCCTCGACACTGCCCACCCCGACCGCCAGAAGGCGCCAGGACTCGGCCTCGAGCTCCAGCCTGTGCTTATGTCCCCGCCTCGCCATCAACACTCCACAATGATCAAGGAATCTTGCGACAAGCGTTAGAACAAAGCGCCGAATCGGCTCACATTTCAAGTGTCACCGACAGGTCTCGCTGGATGCGGCTTTCAGGACGTGGCCACTGCCCCTGCCAGCAGGGGTTCGGCACGGAACAGAGCCGCCCGTAGAACGAGCGGAGGCAGCAGGCTGGATCGGCGACATCGCCTGGCAGCTCCCGCTCCAGTGGCCCCTGGCGGTCGAGACACTGCCGAGCCCATCTAGTGACTGCGGCCGCCGGTTCGACTCGCTCCACCCATGAGTCCCGTCAGATCAGATCATGCCCTGCCTATACGCAGGGCTGGAAGATCCCTGAAGCCGCGCGGCAGGGGGCAGGATGATTAGTGATGAATCGTCCCCATGGAGGGGCCCTGCATGACATGGCTGATGGCCCTTGTTGACGGCTCGGGGCAACCCATCACGAGACTTTCATTTGAGCTCGGTTAGACTCTTTACGTATCGCTTCGACTCGCTTAATGTCGCAGCAACACGCCGGGACTACCCACCTCCTACGAGAGGGGCCCCGATCTGGGCGTGGTCCGGGCCTGAAGGTCCGAGTTCTTTCATCCAATGCGTTAGAAATCGAAAGTGATGTTTCGGCCATGCAAGTAGAGCCACGATTCAGGCCCCATCACCGGAGCAGGCCATGAAGCGGCCGCCGGTGCTCGCCGCGCGAGGACTGACCAAGTCCTACGGTCACGTCCAGGCACTGGACGGCACAGACTTCGATCTCCATGAAGGCGAGGTTGTTGCGCTCATCGGCGACAACGGAGCCGGCAAGAGCACGCTGGTGCGCATTCTGTCGGGCAGCGAGCTTCCTGATGCCGGATATATCACTGTCGACGGGTGTGAGGTCACCCTCAAGAGCCCGACCGACGCCCAGGCGCTGGGTATCGAGACGGTTTTCCAGGACCTCGCGCTCGCCCCACATCTGGATCCCGTACAAAACATGTACCTGGGACGGGAGCTGATGCGGTCAGGGCTCGCTGGGCGCCTCGGTTTCATGGATGTCAAGGCGATGCGTGCTCACAGCAGGGCTGCCTTCGACGACCTTGGCGCCACGGTCCGCGAGCTCACCACCCCGGTCGTCGGAATGTCCGGTGGTCAGCGGCAGGGCATTGCGGTGGCGCGGGCCGCCGCCTGGGCCAGCAAGGTGATCTTTCTGGACGAGCCCACCGCAGCACTGGGAGTGGTCCAGACCGAGAACGTGCTGCGCCTCATCCGACGGGTCAGTGAGAAGGGCGTGGGCGTGGTCTTCATCAGCCACTCCATGCCTCACGTGATGAGTGTCGCCGACCGCATCGAGGTCCTGCGGCGAGGCCGGCGGGTCGCTACCTTCAGCGCCGCCGACACCAGCATGGAGGAACTGGTGGCAGCGATGACTGGCGCGTACAAGCAGGAGACGTCATGAGCAGCACATCCACTGTCGGACACGGCGCGGACCAGCTTGAAGGCGAGCCGGAACCGACCCGCCTGGGAAAGATCATGAAGTTTCAGAACCTGCGCACGCTGCTCGTTCTGCTGGCGATCATGACGATTTTCACGGCACTGGACCCTTCAACTTTCCTGACCGCGTTCAACATCCGCGGCATCGTCGTCAACACCTCCATCCTGGCCGTCCTGGGAGTGGGAACCACTCTGGTGCTGATTACGGGCGGCATCGATCTGTCCGTGGGCAGTGTCCTGGTCTTCAGTGGGGTCGTGGCCGACAAGGCCATGGTCGCTGCGGGAGGACAGGGTTGGGGAGCTACGACACTGGGCATCGCTGTCGCCTGCGTCAGCGGCCTGGCCTGGGGATTGCTGAACGGCGTCTTGGTTGCCAAGGCGAAGGTTCCGCCGCTGATCGTCACGCTGGGCACGCTTGGCGCAGCCCTCGGACTCGCTCAGATCATCACCAACGGGCTGGATCTGCGGAACGCACCGACCGTGCTGGTGCAGACCATCGGAACGGGCAACCTCATAGGCCAGCTGCCGTTCCTGTCGGTCATCGCCGCTCTAGTGGTGGTGATCGGTATCGTGCTGCTGCACCGCACCCGGTTCGGCTTGCACACCTACGCCATCGGGTCCAACGCTGAAGCAGGACGGCGGGTCGGACTCAGGGTCGACCGCCACCTCATCCTCGTCTACGCGTTGGCGGGGCTCCTGGCCGGATTCGGCGGCCTGCTCAATCTGGCCTTCTTCCAGTCCACCACTATCGGCGGCCAGTCGAGCACCAACCTCAACGTCATCGCCGGCGCTGTGATCGGCGGCACCAGCGTTCTGGGCGGTGTAGGCACGATTTTTGGGACCGTCTTGGGCCTGTTCATCCCGGCCGTACTGCAAAACGGCTTCGTCATCACCGGCATCCAGCCCTTCTGGCAGCAGGTCGTCGTGGGGGCCGTACTCATCGCCGCTGTCTACCTCGACCAGCGTAAAAGGGCAAACGGCTCGCCCGGAAAGCTCTGGTCCTCCCTGCTCACCCGCTCAACCCCCACCACGTCCACCGCGCGAAAGGCAGACTCAAGATGAAGATCACCACCGTTCTCGCGGCGGGGCTCACGGTCATGGCCGCTTTCACCTCCGCCACAGCTTGCTCCTCCGCCGACGGCTCACCTGCGTCGACCAAGGAATTGCACAAGCTGGTGTTCATCCAGGGCGTGGCCGGTGACGGTTTCTACGTGAGTATGAAGTGCGGCATCGAGGCAGAGGCCAAGAAGCTCGGGGCCACCGTCACCACGCAGGGGCCCGCGAAGTTCGATCCGACCTTGCAGACGCCGATCGTGCAGTCGGTCGTCGCTTCCCACCCCGATGCAATCCTCATTGCGCCGACAGACATCTCTGCCATGCAGACGCCCATCGCCCAGGCCAAGGCCGCTGGTATCAAGGTCGTCCTCGTGGACACGACCCTCAAGGACCCCTCTGTCGCCGTGTCTTCCGTTTCTTCCGACAATCTCGGGGGCGGCAAGGCCGCGTTCAAGGCAATCAAGCAGCTCGCGCCGACGGGCGGCAAGGTGCTCACGGTCAGCGTGCAGCCAGGCATCAGCACCGCTGACGACCGAACTCGCGGGTTCTCCCAGGCGGCCAAGGCCGACCCCGCCTATAAGGACCTGGGCGTCCAGTACGATCAGAACGACCCCGCCAAGGCCGCCCAGATCGTCACCGCCGCACTCCAGAAGGATCCCGACATTGTCGGCATCTTCGCCACCAACCTCTTCTCCGCGGAGGGCGCAGCCACCGGTGTGCGCCAGGCTGGCAGGCAGAAGCAGGTCAAGATTGTCGGGTTCGATGCCGACCCCGCCCAGGTGTCTGCTCTCAAGGAAGGAACCGTCCAGGCACTCGTCGCCCAGCAACCGCAGACGATCGGCGTCGAAGGCGTCAAGCAGGCTGTCGCCGCGCTCAAGGGCAAGACGACAACGTCCTCGATCAAGACTGGGTTCTCGATTATCAACCGGGACAACCTCGACTCCACAGGGCAGGCAGCCATCTACAAGACGTCCTGCTGACGCAGGCGTTACGCGCGCCCATTCCAGGCGACAGGGCGCGGCGTGAACGGGCCTTGACCCGGAATCTTGGACACGGGCTATGCGGCTTGGGGCAGGGTAGTTGATGTTGTGTCGAGTGCCGTCTCGTAGGTGATGGGACTGCGTTGTCCGAGGCGGGAGTGACGGCGTCGGGTGT
>NZ_RSAJ01000613.1 GCF_003933965.1 Streptomyces sp. RP5T | reverse complement strand
GCCGCGGGCAGCCCCGTGAGCACGAGTGCGCCGAGTACCGTCAACGCGGCACAGCCGGCTGAAACGTGTCTGTGGGCCATCAGGCGTCTCCTCGGGTGGGGTACGAAAGGTCTCGAATCCCTAGGTTTCGCCGAAAACCGATCAGATGATGTACGTCCACGGCGCGTTCCGCGCATCGGACGACAAGAAGGGGCCGCCCGGCCGAGCACGGGATGCCGGGGTGCCGACCCGCCGGGTACCGGGCGGGCCGGCGCTCGCTCAGGCGGGTGCGAGGCCGGGGCTGCCCGCCTCCGTCACGAAGGACGCGGCGGTCGAGACCGGCGCGCCCGGTGTCGTCACGGCTGACACGGTCCTGAAGTCGGCCCGGGCCTGCTGCCGGTCGAGGGTGACCCGCACATAGCCGCGGCGCCCGTCGTAGAACTTCAGGTGCGGGTTGGCCGTGAGGTACGTGTCCCAGGTGGCGGGCCGCGCGGCACCGTCCCGTCCGCTCGCGACCGACGTGGCGGCGAACTCCGTGCCCAGGGTCCTTGAGGCCGGGTCGTCGAAGTCGTCCTTGATGTCGAAGGCGTACGCGGCGTGCAGGTCCCCGGTCATCACCACCAGGTTCTCGACCGCGGCCGACTTCGCGCCGTCGAGGATCCTTCGCCGCGAGGCCCGGTAGCCGTCCCAGGCGTCCATGGACATCAGGGGCTCGGCGGTGAGGTCGAGCTTGCGCTGCGAGAAGCAGACCTGTTGCGGCAGCACGTTCCACAGGGCCTGCGAGGCACGCCAGCCGTCGATCAGCCAGCTCTCCTGGGCCGCCCCGGTCATGGTGCGCGACGGGTCGTCCTGGAGGGGGCCGCCGGTGTGCTTGGTGTCCGCGTACACCTGGTCGGAGCGGTACTGGCGGGTGTCCAGGATGTCGAACTGGGCGAGCGTGCCCCACTGGAGCCGGCGGTAGAGCCGGGCGTCGGGGCCGCTCGGCAGCTGTGCGGCGCGCAGCGGCTGGTTCTCCCAGTAGGCGCGGTAGGCGGCGGCGCGGCGCAGCAGGAACTCCTCGGGCGGATCGTCGTTCTCGCTGATGGCGCCCGCGTAGTTGTTCTCGACCTCGTGGTCGTCCCAGGTGACGACGAAGGGGTGCGCCGCGTGGACCGCCCTGAGGTCCGGGTCGCTCTTGTAGAGGGCGTAGCGCAGCCGGTAGTCCTCCAGGGTCATGGCCTCGCGGTTGAAGAGGGCGGGCAGCTTCCGGTCGGTGTAGGCGCGCTGACCGCCCGCGGAGTTCACGGCGTACTCGTACAGGTAGTCGCCGAGGTGCAGGACCACGTCGACGTCGTCCTGGGAGAGGTGGCGGTGCGCCGTGTAGTACCCGTCGTGGTAGGCCTGGCAGGAGACGGCGGCGTAGGAGAGCGAGGCGCCGGCGGTGGTGGCGGCCGGTGCCGTGCGGGTGCGGCCCGTCTCGCTGATCCAGGTGCCGGCCCGGAAGCGGTAGTGGTAGACGCGGCCGGGCTCCAGGCCGTCGACGTCGACGCGCAGGGTGTGGTGGTACTCCGGACGGGCGACGGCGGTGCCGCTGCGGACGGGGGCGGCGAAGTTCTCGTCGGAGGCCAGTTCCCACTGGACGGTGACGGACTGCTGGGGCAGGCCGCCGTCGGGCTCGAAGGGGGCGGGAGCGAGCCGGGTCCACAGCAGCACGGAGTCGGGCAGCGGGTCCCCGGAGGCGACGCCGAGCGTGAACGGATCGCTGTCGATCCGCGCCGCGTCGAGCGTGCGGGAGGCGGCCGCACCCCGGGCCGGCAGCTGGGTGCCGAACGCGAGAGCGGCGGCCGCGGCGCTGACCGTGAGGAACCGCCGCCGCCCCAAGTGCCGTGCGGCGGCGAGCAGTTCGGGGTTGTGTCGCGAAGCCAAGGGGGCTCCTCCCGCGGTTGGTCGCCGGCAGAGAACCCCCGCATGCTAACCAGACAATGATCAGATTTCGGACATGCCTGTCGGAGTGCCGGTTAACCTGTGCTCATGCCTCGCTACGAATACCGCTGCCGCACCTGCGGCGACACCTTCGAGCTCAGCCGCCCCATGGCCGAGTCCTCCGCCCCCGCCGACTGCCCGGCCGGCCACGACGACACGGTGAAGCTGCTGTCGACGGTGGCGGTGGGCGGCTCGGCCTCCGCCTCCACCGCGGCCCCGGCGCCCCGGGCGGGCGGCGGCGGAGGGTGCTGCGGCGGCGGTTGCTGCGGCTGACCGTCGTACGGGCGCTTCTTCAGGCTGCCTTCAGGTCGGCCTCCCTAGCGTGGGCCCATGTCAGCCATCGACTGGGTCCACGGCCTCATGGACACCCTCGGCGCGCCCGGCGCCGGGGTCGCCATCGCCCTGGAGAACCTCTTCCCGCCCATCCCGAGCGAGGCGATCCTGCCGCTCGCGGGCTTCGCGGCGAGCGCCGGCCGGATGAGCCTGCTCGCCGTGCTGCTGTGGACGACGGCGGGCTCGGTGGTCGGCGCCCTCGCGCTCTACGGCGTCGGCGCGCTCCTCGGCCGGGACCGCACGGTGGCACTCGCGGCCCGGCTGCCCCTGCTGAAGGTCTCGGACGTCGAGCGGACCGAGGCCTGGTTCCTGCGGCACGGCACCAAGGCGGTGTTCTTCGGCCGGATGATCCCGGTCTTCCGCAGCCTGGTCTCGATCCCGGCCGGCGTCGAACGCATGCCGCTGCCCGTGTTCCTGACCCTGACCACCCTCGGCAGCGCCCTGTGGAACACGGCGTTCGTCCTCGCGGGCCACGCCCTGGGCGCCAACTGGGCCCAGGTCACCGACGTCGTGTCCGCGTACTCCAAGGTCGTCCTCGGGGCCGCCGCGCTCGCGGTCGTGGCGTTCGTCGCCGTACGACTGCTGCGGCGGCCCTCGTCTACTGAGGCGTCCGAGCCGTCCTGAGCAGCTCCCGCAGGATCCGCTCCCCCGCCAGCACGCCCCGCTCCGGCAGCGCGGCGATGGCCGGAGCCGTCCAGTTCTCGTCGGCCAGCTCCCCGTGCCCCGGCCGCCAGCCCCGGTCGGCCGCGAGCAGCAGGTCGGCGTCGAGCAGGGAGTCGCCCGCCGCCAGCGTCAGGACGGCACCGGTACGCCGGGCCACCTCGCGCACGGCCGCGCTCTTGGTGAGCGGCTTGGGGACGGCATAGATCTTGCGGCCCTGGAGGGAGACCGTCCAGCCGCGGCTCTCGGCCCACACCGCGAGCTCCTTCACCCACTCCTCGGGCAGCAGTTCGCGCTCGACGACGAGGTAGGCGAAGAGATCCTCGGCGATGCGGTGCTTGCGCAGCCACAGGGGGTCGGCCGTCGCCTGGAGGTGCGCGCTGATCTCGGCCAGCGGGGCGCACTCGTCGGCGAGGCGGGCCGTGACGCGCGCGTGCCAGTCGTGGTCGGTGACGCCGTCGACCAGCAGGTGGCCGCCGTTCGCACAGATCGCGTAGGCGGGCGGCGGGCCTGGCAGGTTGATGCGCTGGTACTGCTTGCGGGTGCGGGTGGTCGTCGGCACGAAGACCGCCGCGTCCCCGAGCTCGCAGAGCAGTCCGGCCGCGGTCTCCGTCATGTACGACAGCGGCTTGCTCTCGTGCACCTCGACGCACAGCAGCCGGGGCGCCCGCGCGTCCGGCATGGTCAGTGCGAGGGCGGCGGCGGAGTAGATGAGCGTGCGGTCGAGGTCGCTGGCGACCAGCACCGGGGCCTGGGCCGCCATCAGAGCGCCACCGCCCGGCCGTCGGCGCCTGTGGCGCCCCGCGTGTACTTGGGGTGGATCAACCCCACGCAGGTGTAAGGGAGTTCGGCGACCTCTTCCACCGGGACACCTCTCTGCTCGGCCAACAGGCGGACATGGTCCAGGTCCGCGCCCGCCCCGGCCCGGGCGAGGATCTTCCAGGGCACCCGGCGCAGCAGCACCCGGGTGGTCTCGCCGACGCCCGGCTTGACGAGGTTGACGTCGTGGATGCCGTACTCCTCACTGATGCGTTCGACGGCGGCCCAGCCCTCCCAGGTGGGCTCGCGGTCGCCGGCCAGCAGTTCCTTCACGGTGGCGTCGACGGCGTCCACCACGTCGGGGAACCGGGCGGCGACGGCGTCCAGGAAGTCCACCGACACGTCGGCGCCCGCGAGTTCGCGGTAGAACTTCGCGCCGTGGAAGTCGTCGGGGCCGACCAGGTCCGCACGCAGGACGGTCCGTGAGATCAGGCCCGACACCGTGGAGTTGAGGCAGGCGGAGGGGATGAGGAAGTCCTCGCGGGTGCCGTACGTCCGCACGCACGAGCCCGGGTCGGCGAGGACGGCGATCTCCGGGTCGAAGCCGGCGGGGCCGCCCTCGGCCTCGAACCGCCTGATGGCCTCCGCCAGTTCGCGGGTGATCGCGCCCTTACCGGTCCAGCCGTCGACGAAGACGACGTCGGCGGGGTCGTGGTGGGCGGCCAGCCAGCGCAGGGCGTTGGCGTCGATGCCGCGGCCGCGGACGATCGAGACGGCGTAGTGCGGCAGTTCGAGGCCGTGGCGGAACCGGGCCCAGCGGCGCATCAGGACGCCGACGGGGGTGCCGGCGCGGGCGAGGGAGACGAGGACGGGGCGCGGCGAGCGCTCCTGGAGCACGATCTCCGTGACGGCGCCGACGGCCTGGGCGAGCCTCGCGGAGGACTCCTCCAGAGCCGTCCGGAACAGTTCCTGGTACTGGTCGCTCGGCTGGTACTCCACGGGCAGCGACTCCGCGTAGTGCGCGCCGCCGCTCTGGATGGCCTCCTCGCGCTCCTCGGTCGGCGCCTCCAGCGTGACGTCCGAGAGGTCCTGGAGCAGCCAGCCGACCTCCTCGGGGGCGTACGCGGAGAAGGC
>NZ_RSAJ01000612.1 GCF_003933965.1 Streptomyces sp. RP5T | reverse complement strand
CGCGCCCCCCGTGCACCCGGCCGGCGGGATCACGGACGCTCCGGCGCCGCCGCCCAGTGGCATGACGCCCGCGCACTGGAACGCGCTGACCGCCGCGCTCATCCAGGAGTTCGGTCCGGATGCTCCGACGAACCCCGCCTTTCCGCAGACGCTGAACACGCTCGCGGTTCTGGACGCGGCGCGCAGGGGGGACCGGAACTTCGGCACAGGGCCGATCGACCTGCGGGGACTCACTCGGCGCGTCCTCCATCTCGCCCCCGGCATGCACGTGACCCCGGAGCTCGTCTTCCAGGCCCTGTCGGTGACGGGTAGCGCGGAAAAGCGGGGTCGGGCCGGCAGTCTGGCTGCGGTGGCGGCCTATCACCTTGAGCGGTCGGGAGCGCTGTCGACCGCCACGGGACTGAACGACGACGGCCACTTCAAGGGACGCAACCTGACGGGGCGGAAACTGCACCTGTTGTTGGACAGGACGGGCGTACAAGACAGGCATGGCGCCTTCCACCAGGTCCCGTCGTTGTGGGGCCAGCAGGCCTATGCGGTGGTGGCGGAGCGGGCGCCCTCGGGACTGATCGTCCTGGACAACGGTCAGGGAAACCCGGTGGAGATCGACCAGGACGAGCTGCTCGAACTGGTGGTGCACGACCCGTCCCGGACCCCTGGTGTTCCGGTGGTGTTGCTGGTCGACGGCGTCAGCGAGTCGATGGCGCGGCGGCTGGCGGACCGGATCAACACGCGAGTGTGGCACACCGACGGCACGCTCCGGTTGGAATCGGACAGCGACGGCAGCCCTTGGCGGTATCCCGGTCTCGCGAACCCCAACCTGGGGACGATTCCCGTGGGGATCTGGATTCCCAGCGATCCGGGTCTGGTGCCGGACGAGCCCGACGCCGTGGTGGCGATGCACGACGGGACGTGGGTCAGGGAAGACGAGCTGTCGACGTACACGCTGACGACCGTCGATGGACAGCGGGGGGTGGGACGGGCCTACCTCAGCGCGCTGGACATGGCGTCGACGGAGGGCGCGGTGCGGGAGCTCGCCGCAGTCGAGCACTACGTCGACGTGTATCTGGGGACCCCGGGGGTCGAGGCCACGAGGGAGAGCGGACTGCGGCCGTTGCCCCGGAAGTTGGGCGAGGCGTACATCGCCGCCGGACACGGAGCCGCCGGTTACCCGGGTGTGGTGGAGCGGAGCACCGGCCATCGCCGCAAATTGCGCGAGGGGGAACTCGGCAGACTCCTCAGCAGGAGTAAGAGTCTGCAGCGGATGCGGCCGGAGAACCCGGTCTGGTTGCTGTGGTGTGAACTCGGCCAGGTACGACCGGGGAGAGACCGCCTGGAGTCGCCGCCTGAGGGCCAGGACGTCGCGGACCTGGTTGGTCGTCAGGTATTCACGGCGGAGTCGCGTCAGGGATGGCAACGAAAGGCTGAGGGGACGCGGCTGCTCAAGTACGACGATCCGGACAAGCCTCAGTTCCGCTACCGCGAGTTCCGTCCCAGGCCTGATGACACCAGGCTCACCGCTCTGGCCGACATGGCGGGCCTGCCCGCGCACGTGCAGGGCAGATCGACCCGGGCGCTGCGGTGGGTGCGGGCGCTGCGGGAGACCCACGGCGTGGACATCGACACCAATCCCAGCAGGGTGGCGGAGTTCCAGAACCTGATCCGGGGCTTCGGCGCGCTGGAGTCCCTGCGGATGAACGCCCCGGGCAACCCGGACACCGGGCCGCTGACCTGGCGGTCGCTGGAACAGATCGTGGGCGATTATGCCGAGGGACAGGGCTGGGACCGGTCGTTGTCCGCGAACGCGCTGGAACACGTGCTGTACCAAGCGCAGACGGGCAAACTGCCCCACCAGTCCGTGGTTGTCACCGCCCCGGCGGCCCCTGCCGCCCCGCCCGTGGCTCAGCAGTCGAACCCGCTGAACATGTCGGCTGACCAGACCTCTGACGGACCCGCCGACCCCTTGTTGTCCCCCCAGACCCTGATGCGGGACGGGGCCGGTGTGGTGCGTGGGCGTAACTTGACGGGTCAGCCTGTGAGTCGTCTGCTGACGGGGCTGGCTCGGGTTTACGAGGCTCCTCTGGGGGTGAACCCCAAGCGGGTGAGCGCTCCCGCGCAGGAGCGTGCGCCGTGGCCTGATGACGCGTGGGTTGTGTGGGCTGACAGCGATGACGGCCAGGTGGTCGATACCTTCAACGGTGAGGTGCTGACCGCGGAGGAGCTGGCGGGGAGGCTGGCGGCGGATCCGGAGCTGGCGAACCTGCCGGACGATGTGCCTGCGGTGCTGGTGATCCCCTATGTGGGCGGGCACTACCAGCAGTTCATCAAGACGGCGGCCTCACGGTGGGGGAGGACGGTGTGGGGCCCCACTGATGTGGCTCGTCTGCAGCGCGACGGGACCCGTCCTGAGCATGTCCCGGCGTTGATCGACCGTGACGCGGGTGTGCCCTACGGGGGCTGGGCGAGCGCGGGGCCGACGGATCCGCCCTTCGTCGACCGTGAGTGGACCGCGCTGGACGGCACCAGGTTCAAGGACAGTGATGTCGACACCCGGCTCCTCTTCGCTGACGGGCGAGGATGGTTCGGCCGCATGACCCAGCCCGACTCGGTGCGGGCGCGTGAAGACCGCATGCGCGAGTACTTCCAGAGGCGGACCCTGGTGCGCACCGCGACGGACGAGGACGGCCGAGTCATCGGCCAGAGCACAGCACCGCTGAATCCCACACCGGCGGTGTACGCCTACATGAGCCACGGGGGCCCGGGTGGGCTGGAACTTCCTCTGCGTGACGGCCGCATGGTGACGCTGTCGGCACAGGACGGCGGGCGGTACATCGGCGGGCTGCCCGAGATGGCGTTGCAACAGAGACTCGGCTATCAGCTGGCACTGGAGGTCTGCCACGGGGCTTCGGCGGGTGACCCGACACAGCACCAGCCGGTCAACATGCCGCCGCCCCACGTCGACGATCCCCTGGAAGACGTCTCGGTTGCCCAGCACGCGGCCAACACCAGCAGGATGAAAACGTCCGCGCCCTTGATGATGACCTTCCTGATGGCAGGTGGCGAACACGGTCTGGCAAATGCGGGAGACGGGACGCAGGGGCGCATTGTCACCTTCCTTCCGGAGCCGTTGCCCGGCGAATTGGAGAGGTTGGCCCGGGACGCGGAACTGCACAGTGGGCCGGGGGCGGTCTCGCAGGACACGCTGAGGACCATGCAACGCCTGGTGCGGGCGTTGCGCCGTGCCTTCGGTAACGGAATCGAGGATGACCGCTGGGTGCCGGGGGGCCGGTACGAGCGGGTCCTGAAGGGTATTGGCGCACTGGAGAAGCTGCGGAACAACGACCCAGCGTTGCGCCGGTTGACGCCGTTCCGTATGGACCTGTGGGGTTTCTATGCCCGGCGGCTCGGAGGAGGCACGCCGAACCAGGCTGCGTTCCTTGCCGTGTTGGACACTGCCAGAGCGCGGCTGGTCGCGCAGGCCCAGGCCGAACTCAGCAAGGAGTTGCACAGCCCGATCGTGGACGCTGTCGCCCACCAGTTCCTCCAAGCAGGTGCGGGTGACGGCGTGCGGAACGTGGTCGGGATCCCGAAAACCACGTCGGTAACGCCGCAGGACACCGCGCGGGCGTTCTGGGCGCTGGTCCGGTCCTACGAGTATCTCGCCGGCCTGTCACCGGTGGTGTTCGAGCAGTTCGGGCGCCAGGTGCTCCACCTGCCGCCCGGCGCCCCGTGGGGTGCGGCGGGTCGCATCAGTTTGGCGATGTTGACCGCGCAGGCGATCGCACAGGGCCTGGACATCGGGAAGCCGCACGTGCTGGCGGCGTATCACTTGGTGTCCATGGGGGCGTTCGAACCCTCGGCCGGTCTCGGTCAAGGGAACGACCAGGGGTTCAACTGGAGCGGTGTGCCGGCGCCCGGTGGCGTGGACGCCGACGAGCTGGTGGAGGAAGTGGCCGGTTCGAGCGGGGCCTCCTTCGTGTTCTCCGTTCCGCCGTGGGCGGTGCCCGGGCAGTCCGCGCCGGAGGAGCCGTTCGTGATCTGGACCGACACGGACCCGACGGGCACCCGGATCCTGCATCTGCCCAGGCTGGCCGGTGCCCGGGTACCTGACGGTGAGTTCGTGGAACTCTTGTGGCTGGCAAGGAAGTTGCATGAGAAGCCGCTGAAGGTTCCGCTTCTCGCTCTCGCGTCCGGTCCCGGGGTCCCGAGGTGGCAGGTGCTGAGTCAGTTCTTCCTGCGCACCTACCGCCCCAACTGGAGCTACAGCGGTCTCACCAAGATCTGGGACCCGGGCGGTGGACTGTTCGCCATCCAGGTCCTTCGGGAGCCCGTTACCGGGGCGCCGGGGCAGTGGCTGAGGAACGGGCTTCTGCCGGCGGCTCCTCCCGCCCTTACGCCTACGGTCTCGGCGACACCTGCGGTGTCCAACGCGAGCACGGCGCAACTGGACGGGCCGACGCATGCGCAGCCGCCGTCCAGCCCGTTGTTCTCGCCCGAGACGCTGATGCGGGACGCGTCGGGTGCGGTGCGGGGACGTGATCTGACGGATGAGCAGTTCGATCGGCTGCTGGTCGGGAAGGTGCGGCAGTACACGCTCCTGCCGGACGGCGAGCTGGGTCTGGTGTCGGAGGACGACGCCCCGTGGGGGGACACGGCCTTCGTGTACGCGGCGCAGTTGGAATCCGATGGTGTGCTGGTCAAGGGAGAGGTGGTGAGTTACGGGGAGTTCGCCCGGACACTGGCGGACGATCCGGAGCTGGCGAAGCTGCCGCAAGAGGTGGCGGTGGTGCTGGTGATCCCGGACGCGGCGTCGGGGGCCCTGGAGTTGCAGCGTACGGTGGAGGCG
>NZ_RSAJ01000611.1 GCF_003933965.1 Streptomyces sp. RP5T | reverse complement strand
GTTGACACGGTGTCCGGGGTGGGGGCGTCTGCTTGACGCTGCGTCGATTGTGGGCGTGTGGTGCCGGGCGACATGCTGCGGTCATGCCACTCACACCGAGGACGTCCCCGCTCTCCCGTAGGACCATGCTGCGCGCGCTCGGTGGCGGGGCGCTGCTGGGCGGGCTCGCCGGGTGCGGGGTGCCCGCGGCCTACGTGGCCCCCGGTGACCGGGCCGTGGCCGATCGCTCCGCCATCGACAAGCGGCTGACCTGGGCGAACTGGCCGCTCTACATCGACACGGACGACGACGACTCGACGCGGCGGCCCACGCTGGACGCCTTCCGGAAGCAGACCGGCACAGCCGTCGACTACGTCGAGGAGATCAACGACAACGACGAGTTCTTCGGCAAGATCAGCCCCGCGCTGATGAACCACCAGCAGACCGGCCGCGACCTCATCGTCATGAGCGACTGGATGTGCGCCCGGTTCGTGCGGCTCGGCTGGGTCCAGGAGATGGACCGGGCGAGGCAGCCGAACGTCACCGAGTACCTGGACCCGCTGCTGCGTTCACCCGCCTTCGACCCGGGCCGCCGGTACACCGTGCCGTGGCAGTCGGGGATCACCGGCATCGCGTACGACCGCAAGAAGCTCGGCCGCGAGATCCGGCAGGTGAAGGACCTCTGGGCGAGCGACCTCAAGGGCCGGGTCACCCTCCTCTCCGGACTCGACGAGGCCTTCGCGCTGCTGATGCAGGGGAACGGCGTCGACATCACCAGGTGGACCGCGGCCGACTTCCACGAGGTCTGCGACCAGGTCGAGCGGCGCGTCAGGGACGGCCACATCCGTCGCTTCACCGGCAACGACTACACCAAGGACCTCGTCACCGGTGACGTCCTGGCCTGCCAGGCCTACTCCGGGGACGTGATCCAGCTCCAGGCCGACAACCCCGACATCCGCTTCGTCGTCCCCGAGGAGGGCGCGGAGCTCTGGTCGGACTCCCTGATGATCCCCGACCGCGCCCTGCACAAGAGCAACGCGGAGCGCCTGATCGACCACTACTACGACCCCGGGGTCGCCGCGGAGCTCGCCGCCTGGGTGAACTACGTCTGCCCCGTGCCCGCCGCCCGGGAGATCCTGGCCGCGTCGAAGGACGAGGACACCGCCGCCCTCGCCGAGAACCCCCTGATCTTCCCGGACGCCGGCATGCGCGAACGGCTGCTGATCGCCCGGGACATCACCTCCGGGGAGCGCGCGGAGTACGCGAAGCGGTGGAACGCGATCGTGGGGTTGTGAGCGCCGGGCCGGGTGAGGTGAGGGTGAAGGCGGCGGGGGATGGGGGCCCAAGTGCCCTGCCCTTGCCGCCGTGTGTGGAGCCGTGCGGGGGGTATCCGCGTCGGACCCGCAACCGCCGGGGCGCCGGCGGCCCACCAGAAGGAGAGGTACCCGCATGTCCGCGTCCCTCGTCGAAACGGTCGACATCGAGGCTCCCGTGGCTGTCGCCTGGGCTCTGTGGAGCGACGTGAGTCGGTGGCCGGCCTTTCTGAGCCACGTACGCCTGGTGGAGAGGATGGACGAGCGCCGCTTCGCCTGGCAGCTGCAACTGCCCGGCGCCGACAAGAACTTCGTCGCCGAGCTCACCGAGGTCGTCCCCGAGGACCGCATCGCCTGGCGCACCGTGGAGGGGGTCCACCACGCCGGCGTGGTCACCTTCCACCGGCTCGGCGAGACCTCGTGCCGGGTGACCCTGCAGATCGAGTACGACCCGCAGGGCTTCGTCGAGCACCTCGGCGCGCTGACCAACCTGGACTCGGCGCTCGCCAACTACGACCTCGGGGAGTTCCAGAAGCTGGCCGAGACGGCGGCGGCGTCCTGACGCGGACCCCGCCCGGGAATGTTTTGAACATGTTCAATTCCAGGCGTACGCTGCTGCCATGAGCGACAGAGCCGCCCAACTCAGGGGCATCCGCGCATGGCTGGCCTTCTTCGTCGTCTGCCTGGTGCTCAGCGGCGCCACGGCCTTCCCGCTGGTCCACGAACTGCGCTGGACCGAGGACCTGTTGCGGCACCTCCCCGCGCCGGACGCGCTGTCGGACTGGATCACCCGCGTCCGGCGCGGGCTCGACACCGCCGACAGCGACTACCCCTTCCTCCTCTACGGCACGGACTGGCTGGCCTTCGCCCACCTGGTCATCGCGGTCGCCTTCTACGGCCCCTACCGCGATCCGGTCCGCAACGTCTGGGTCGTCGAGTTCGGGATGATCGCCTGCGCCGGGATCATCCCGCTCGCCCTGATCTGCGGTCCGATCCGGGGCATCCCGTTCTGGTGGAGCGTGCTCGACATGGCGTTCGGCGTCCTCGGGGTGCTCCCGTTGTACGCCGTCAGGCGGAGGATCAAGCGACTGGAGGCGCTCGCCCCGTACGCCTCCGCGCCGGACGCCCCGGCCGTGCCGGCCACTTGAACACCGCCGTGCCCGCTGCTTGCGCGCCGCCACTCGCTACTTGAGCGCCGCCGCGATGATCCGGGTGACGACCGGGTTCGCGTCCTCGCTCTTCGCGTCGGTCGAGTTGACCGAGTAGACGAGGGTGCGGCTCAGGTCGCGGGTGGCGGCGATGGCCGAGTTGTAGCCGTACCGGCCACCGGACTTGACCCAGTAGACCTTGCCCCCGGACTCGAAGCGCTGGAGGCCGCCCGCCCCGTAACTCGCGCCGGTGATGTCGGAAGGGACCGCGAACACCTCCTTCATCTGAGGCCCCGGGACGATCCGGCCCCGGAGGAGTCCGGTCAGCAGCCGCTCCAGGTCCGCGGTCGTGGAGATCATGTCGCCGGCCGCGAACCGGTCCGCCTGGTTCCACTCCGTGACGTCCAGGAACCCGGTCGTCCCGTCGGCCTTCCGCACCGCCTGGTAGCCCCGGTTGTGCGGGCCGAGGATGCGCGGGTCGGTGCCGGGGAAGTACGTGTCCCGCATCCCGGCCGGCGTGAGCACCAGCCGGCCGGCCTCGGAGGCGTACGACCGTCCGGTCACCCTCTCGATCAGCAGACCGAGGAACGTGTAGTTGATGTTCAGGTAGTGCTGCCGCCTCCCCGGGCAGAACTCCGGTTCCTTGGCACCCGCGGACGCGGCGACCCGCTCGGGGGCGAGTGTGTCGAAGCGGTGGGCGTACACCTCCTCGAAGGTGGTGCCGAGACCGTCGCCCGCCGGGATGCCGCTGGTGTGGTCGAGGAGGTGCCGCACGGTCACCGCCCGGAACCGCCCGCCGAGGAGACCGGGCAGGTAGTGCTGGACCGGCGTGCCCAGGTCGATCCGTCCCTCGGCCACCAGCCGCAGTACGGCCGCCGCCGTGACCACCTTCGTCGTCGAACCGGCCCGGAAGCGCGCGTGCGGGTCGGCGGGCCGCCCGCTCTCCAGGTCGCGCACGCCCGAGCTGCCGTGCCAGCGGCCGTGCGTGCCGCCGACCCGGACCAGGGCCGCGGTGGCGTTCTCGTCGGGGAGCCCCGCGAGCGCCGCGCGCAGCGCCCTGGCGTCCGGTGCGCGGGTGTCGTGCGCCGCGGCGAACGCGGACGTGGCCGGCAGTCCGGTCATCAGGGGTGCGGTGAGGGCGCCGGCGAGCAGGCTTCTGCGACGGATGTCACGCATGGGTGGGCTCCTGGGGATGTGGGACGTGTGTGATCATCCTGCGGGGCCGGGGAGACGGCGGAATCGTCGGCGAGAAGGGGTCGGCCCCTGGTGGAGCCCGGAGCAACCAAGCCTCTACGTAAGGGAGTTGTAGGGGGAGGCCCCCTAGGGGCGAAAAAGTGTTATCGCGGAGTCCTTCACTCCGTCTCCACTCACGGACACGCACGGAGGGGGCACCGGCCGGAAAGGACCACGTGGACACGCGGCAGTGGCGCGACACCATCGCGGCGGCGCAGGACGGCGACCGGCGGGCGCTGGACGACCTCGTCGAGGGCTGGCTGCCGCTGGTGTACAACATCGTGGGCCGCGCCCTGAACGGGCACGCGGACGTCGACGACGTCGTCCAGGAGACCATGCTGAGGGCCGTCGGCAACCTCGGCAGTCTGCGCGACCCGGACAGCTTCCGGTCCTGGCTGGTCGCCATCGCCATGCGTCAGATCCGCGACCGGGCCCGCCGCAGGACCGCCGCCCCGCTGGACGAGTCGGCCGCGCACGGGGCCGCCGACTTCGCCGAACTCACCGTCCTGCGGCTTCAGTTGGAGGGCCAGCGGCGCGAGGTCGCGGAGGCCGTGCGCTGGCTCGACGACGAGGACCGGCAACTGCTGTCGCTGTGGTGGCTGGAGGTCGCGGGCGAGCTCACCCGGCGCGAGCTGGCCGCCGCCGTCGGCATCAGCCGGCAGCACGCCGCCGTGCGCGTCCAGCGGATGAAGGAACGGCTGGAGACCTCCCGCGGTATCGTCCGCGCCCTCGACGGTGCCTGCCCCGGCCTGCGCGAGGTGACCGCCCGCTGGAACGGCCGCCCCGACTCGGTCTGGCGCAAGCGGCTCGCCCGGCACATCCGCGGCTGCGGCTACTGCGCGGACGCCCGCGAGTCCGTCGTACCGGCGGAACGGCTGCTGGCCGGGATCGCGCTGGTGCCCCTCCCGCTCGGGTTCGCCCTCTCGCTGGCCCTCGGCGGCAAGTCGGCCGCGGCCGCCGGTGCCACGGTCGCGTCCGTGAGCTGGTCCGCCAAGGTGATGAGCGCGCTCACCCAGCCCGTCGTCGCGGCCACCGCGGGGGCGACGATCGTCGCGGGCGGCGCGTACGTCGTCACGCAGACCCCGGACACCCCGCCGCCGCGGGTGGCGCTCACGCCCACCGCGGCGAGCACCTATCGGGCACGGTCCGTCGCGCCCACCCCGCCGAGCTCACCGTCGCCG
>NZ_RSAJ01000610.1 GCF_003933965.1 Streptomyces sp. RP5T | reverse complement strand
AGGTGGGGCAGGTCTCGGACGGCACCCAGGCGAACTTCACGTCGTAGGAGGAACCGGGCTGGAGCACCAGCTGGGAGACCTCCTGGGACGGGTCGGGCAGCCCGGCCGAGGCCGCGTCGCCGGACACGTGCCGGACGGCGCTGATCTTGCTGCTGTCGGCCGCGCCCTGCGCGCTCGGCGTCACGACGCCGGGGCCGTTGACCGTGCAGGCGGCGGTGGAGCCGTTGGTGACGTGGAAGGTGCCGTAGACCGTCCCGGAGGCGTCGGGTACCGCGGTGCTCGCCGTGGGGGTGCCGAGCTGCGCGGCCGTGCAGGCCGGGGCGCTCGTGGAGGTCGTGGCGGACGGGTCGGTGCCGCTGCCCGCGCCGGTGCTCGCACCCGCCGTCCTGCCCTTGTCGTCGCCCTTCGACGTGCCCTTGCCCGTGTCCTCGGTCTTGCCCGCGGAGCCGCCGGAGGTGGACTCGCCGCCCTCCTCGTGCTTGCCCTGGCCCGCGCCGCCCTGCATCTGGGAGGCGTGCCCGGCGTTGGAGGTGTTGGCGCTGGTGCCGGTGGAGGAGACGTGCACGACGGCCGGGATCGCGGTGCCGAAGAAGAGGGCGGCGGCGGCCATGCCGACGAGGGCCTGCCGCTTGCGCGCCCGTCGTGCGGGGACCGCCTTGCGCAGATGGTCCAGGGTGCCGTCCCGCGGCTCCATCTCCTGGACCGCCTGGTGCAGCATCCGTCGCAGTGCCAGCTCGTCCGAGTCGAACTCCCCCGTGGAGCTCAGATCATCGGGGCCCTGATTCACAGTTCCGTTCCCAGCGTGCGATTGCTTGTGCTCTTGCCGCGCCGCCCGGGTCGGCTGGTGCTCGCCTTCCCCGGTCGGCTCATGCCACGCGTGAGGCTCATGGCGCCGTCCCTCGGTATCACCCTCGCCGCTCACACCGGCTCCTCCATCGCGACCCGCAGCGCGGCGATCCCCCGCGAGCCGTACGCCTTCACGGAGCCCAGGGAGATGCCGAGGGTGTCGGCGACCTGGGCCTCGGTCATGTCGGCGAAGTAGCGCAGGACCAGGACCTCGCGCTGGCGGCGCTGCAGCCCCTTCATGGCCTTGATGAGCGAGTCGCGCTCCAGCTGGTCGTAGGCCCCCTCCTCGGCGCTCGCCATGTCGGGCATCGGCTTGGACAGCAGTTTGAGTCCGAGGATGCGCCGACGCAGGGCCGAGCGGGAGAGGTTGACGACCGTCTGGCGCAGGTAGGCGAGGGTCTTCTCCGGGTCCCGGACGCGTTTGCGCGCCGAGTGGACGCGGATGAAGGCCTCCTGGACGACGTCCTCGCAGGAGGCGGTGTCGTCGAGCAGGAGGGCGGCGAGACCCAGCAGGGAGCGGTAGTGCGCCCGGTAGGTCTCGGTGAGGTGGTCGACGGTGGTACCGGCTGCCGTCGTGTCCTCGGCGTGTTCGGCTCCGTCACGCTGACTGGGTATGCGGGCGGGCCGCGCTGCGGGCATGGGGGCGATCACCGGCATGCCACCGGGCGCCCCGGGCCTGCGGGGCCGGAGGACAGCCGCGCCGCTCGGCGCGGCAGGGAAGTCGAGTACCTGAGCCACGACAGTTGGACACGCTCACCCGGGTGAGGGTTGTACGCGGCCGTCCATCTTCTCTCAGGCAGCACAACTGACCGTGCGTCAAACGCGCTCATGCCTACCCGCTCTTCCCCTGTGTCCTCAATGGCCGGGGCGTCCCCACGCCCCGCCTGCGTCCCCGCACCCCTGAAAGGGCGTTCGCAAAGACGCTCCCCGCCCTTCGCACGGTTGCGGAGAGCGGGGAGGAAAATCTTCGGACGCCCAGGCGCCGGGATCAAGTGGTACGGACCATTAGTCGCACCACATGTTGCCCACAGATCCTACAAAGGGTTCCGGCCATGGCCAGGACTTTTCCCGTAGGCACAACTGCGTACGACAGATCCGCCGCGGGAGGGGGGTCAGCCGAACTCGGCCGCCACGAGCTCCGCGATCTGCGCGGTGTTGAGGGCCGCGCCCTTGCGCAAGTTGTCCCCGCACACGAAGAGTTCGAGCGCGGTGGGGTCGTCGAGGGCCCGCCGGACCCGCCCGACCCAGGTGGGATCGGTGCCGACGACGTCGGCGGGGGTGGGGAACTCGCCGGCCGCCGGATCGTCGAAGAGGACGACCCCGGGAGCGGTCGCGAGGATCTCGCGCGCCTTGCGGACGGTGACCTCGCCCTCGAAGCGGGCGTGGACGGTGAGGGAGTGCACGGTGACCACCGGGACCCGCACACAGGTCACGGCGACCGGCAGCGCGGGCAGGCCGAGGATCTTGCGGGACTCGTCCCGCACCTTCATCTCCTCCGAGGACCAGCCGTCCTCGCGCAGCGACCCGGCCCACGGTACGACGTTCAGCGCGACCGGCTCCGGGAACGGCCCGGTGCGGTCGCCGACGGCCCGCCGCACGTCACCGGGGTGCGTGCCGAGCTCGGTGCCGGCGACCAGGGACAGCTGCTGGCGCAGCGTCTCCACGCCCGCCCGCCCCGCGCCGCTGACCGCCTGGTACGAGGACACCACCAGCTCGCGCAGCCCGAACTCGGCGTGCAGCGCGCCCAGGGCCACGATCATGGACAGGGTCGTGCAGTTGGGGTTGGCGATGATCCCGCGCGGCCGCATCCGCACCGCGTGCGGGTTGACCTCGGGGACGACGAGGGGCACGTCGGGGTCCATCCGGAAGGCACCGGAGTTGTCCACGACGACGGCGCCGCGCGCGGCGGCCACCGGCGCCCACTGCGTGGCCACCTCGTCCGGTACGTCGAACATGGCGACGTCGACCCCGTCGAAGGCCTCCTCCGACAGGGCCACGACCTCGACCTGCTCCCCGCGCACGGCCAGCTTGCGGCCAGCCGAGCGCGGGGAGGCGATCAGTCGGATCTCGCCCCAGATGTCCGCGTGCTGGGACAGGATCTGGAGCATGACCGTGCCGACGGCCCCGGTCGCCCCCACGACCGCGAGCGTCGGACGTACGGTCATCGCCCGGTGCCGCCGTAGACCACGGCCTCGTCGCTGTCGGAGTCGAGTCCGAAGGCGCTGTGCACGGCGCGCACGGCCTCGGCCACGTCGTCGGCGCGGGTGACCACCGAGATGCGGATCTCGGAGGTCGAGATCAGCTCGATGTTCACGCCCGCGTCGGACAGCGCGGTGAAGAAGTCGGCCGTGACGCCCGGGTTGGTCTTCATGCCCGCGCCCACGAGCGAGATCTTGCCGATCTGGTCGTCGTAGCGCAGCGAGTCGAAGCCGATGCCGGACTTGTTCTTCTCCAGGGCGTCGATGGCCTTGCGGCCCTCGGCCTTGGGGAGCGTGAAGGAGATGTCCGTCAGCCCGGTGGAGGCGGCGGAGACGTTCTGCACGATCATGTCGATGTTGATCTCGGCGTCCGCGATCGTGCGGAAGATGACCGCGGCCTCACCCGGCTTGTCCGGCACACCGACGACCGTGATCTTGGCCTCGGAGGTGTCGTGCGCGACACCGGAGATGATGGCCTGCTCCACCTTCTTGTCCCCTTGCTCGATCGGCTCACTGCTGACCCACGTGCCCTGCAGTCCGCTGAAGGACGACCGGACGTGGATCGGGATGTTGTAGCGGCGGGCGTACTCCACACAGCGGTGGAGCAGCACCTTCGAACCGGAGGCGGCGAGCTCCAGCATGTCCTCGAAGGAGATCCAGTCGATCTTCTTCGCCTTCTTCACCACCCGCGGGTCGGCGGTGAACACGCCGTCCACGTCGGTGTAGATCTCGCAGACCTCGGCGTCGAGGGCGGCCGCGAGGGCGACGGCGGTGGTGTCGGAGCCACCGCGCCCGAGCGTGGTGATGTCCTTCTTGTCCTGGCTGACGCCCTGGAAGCCGGCGACGATGGCGATGTTGCCCTTGTCCAGCGACTCCCGGATACGGCCCGGCGTGACGTCGATGATCCGGGCTTTGTTGTGGACCGAGTCGGTGATGACGCCGGCCTGGCTGCCGGTGAAGGACTGGGCCTCGTGGCCCAGGTTTTTGATCGCCATGGCCAGCAGCGCCATGGAGATCCGCTCCCCGGCGGTCAGCAGCATGTCGAACTCACGCCCGGCAGGCATGGGAGAGACCTGCTCGGCGAGATCGATCAGCTCGTCCGTCGTGTCGCCCATCGCGGAAACGACGACGACCACCTGGTGGCCGTTCTTCTTCGCTTCGACGATTCGCTTGGCGACGCGCTTGATGCCCTCGGCATCGGCTACGGAGGAGCCTCCGTACTTCTGCACGACAAGGCCCACGTGCGCTCCTCGCTCAGTCCGTGTGTGTCGGCTCAGTTTACCGAGTGCCCGAATTCCACCTCCGCGGTATCGCATGGTGAGATTCGGACGCCCAGGTCAGCGCATGCCCATTCGGGCGCCGCGGGAAAAGTGCACCGCGTCACACAGCCCTGCGGCCCTCGCCTACGGTGAGGGACACCATGACGGTGACGGCGGATGTGCTCCTGGCGGGAATCGTGCTGCTCGGCTCCTGTGTGCAGTGGCTCACCGGGATGGGCTTCGCCCTGGTCGCCGTGCCCGCGCTGATCCTGCTGCTCGGCCCGGCGCAGGGCGTCGTGCTGGCCAACTGCGCGGCGGGGGTGATCTGCCTGGTGGGGCTGGCCGGCGGATGGCGGCTGGTGCGGCCGCGCGCGATGGTGCCGCTGTGCGCGGCGGCGGCCTGCACGGTCCCCGCGGGCACCTGGGTCACCCACCGGCTCCCCCAGCCCTGGCTCCTGCTGGTGATGGGCGGCCTGGTGACGGTGGCGGTGCTGCTCGTCCTGCGCGGTGCCCGGGTGGCCGCCCTGCGCGACACCCGGGGCGCCGTGTGGG
>NZ_RSAJ01000060.1 GCF_003933965.1 Streptomyces sp. RP5T | reverse complement strand
GCCGAGGAGAAGGCCGCGTAGTTGTTCGTCCGCGGGCCGGTGGGGGGCTGGTCGCGCAGTTCCCCGCACCCCTGAAAACGCGCTTGCGCCTCGGAAAATCAGCTGCGGTTGCCCCGAGCCCCGCTCACACTGTTCGAGTCACCCCGCACTCGAACACCCCCTGGAGCCACCGCTTTGCAGGCTGCCGTCACCGTTTCGCCCTCCCGCATCCCCGACCTTCTCCTCGGCCTCGCCACCGTCCGGCCGGTGTTCGTCTGGGGGGCTCCCGGAATCGGCAAGTCCTCCCTGGTCAGGGAGTTCGCCGCGTCCCTGGGGCTGGAGTGCGTGAGCCTGATCGGTACGCAGCTCGCCCCCGAGGACCTGATCGGGGTACCGCAGATCCGCAACGGCCGCTCGGTGTTCTGCCCGCCCGAGTCCATCGCCCGCGACGAGCCGTACTGCCTGTTCCTGGACGAGCTGAACGCGGCCACCCCCGATGTGCAGAAGGCGTTCTACTCGCTGATCCTGGACCGCCGGATCGGGGACTACGAACTCCCCGCGGGGTCCATCGTCATCGGCGCCGGGAACCGGGCCACCGACAACGCGCTCGCCCGGCCCATCGCCTCCGCCCTCGTCAACCGCCTCACCCACGTCCATCTGGAGGCGTCCGCGAAGGACTGGCTGGTCTGGGCCGGCGAGCACGGCATCCACCCCTGGATCCTCGACCACCTCACCGACCGGCCCGACCACCTGTGGTCCAAGCCGCCGAAGACCGAGGAGCCCTTCTCCACGCCGCGCTCCTGGCACATGCTCTCCGACGCGCTGCACTCCTTCGGCCCGGACCTGGACGAGGAGACCCTGAAGGTGCTCGCGCACGGCACGCTCACCCCCCGGCACGCCACCGCGTTCTGCGGCTACGTCAAGATCGTGCGCAGCCGGTTCGGCATCGAGGCGATCATCAAGGGCGACGCGCGCTGGCCCAACCGCCTGGAGGACCGCGACCTGCTCTACTACCTCGCCGAATCCTTCCGCGGCCGCCTGGTCAAGGAACTCCCCGTCAGCAAGGAGCACATGTCGGCCAACGGCCGGCAGACCGCCTACCGCGCCAAGTCGCTGCTGGTGCAACTCGCCGAGATCTCCGTCGAGGTGGCCCAGACCGTCATCGCCTCCGACGCCGACGGCAACCCGGTGCTGCCGTCCTGGTTCCTCGTCGAGGCGGCCCGGGACATGCCCCGACTGGTGGAGGCGCGGCGGTGAGCCGCAGCCCCGAAAAGAAGAAGCGGGACCTCGCCGGGGAGGCGTTCGCCGAGGGGATGCGGCTGCTCAAGACCAACCCGGCCCTCGCGGCCGTCGAGTTCGACGTCTGCCGTCGGGAGGACTGCCGGCTCGCGCCCCGCGACGGTCTCGTGGTGGCCGACTCCGACGGAGACCTGCACGTCCACCCCCAGCGCCTCGCCGAACCCGCCGCCTGGGCCTGGGCGCTCGCCCACGCCGTCCTCCACCTCGGCTTCGGGCACGTCCCCGCGCTCAAGGGGAAACGCACCCAGCCCGACCGCTTCGACCTGGCCGCCCGCTGCGTCGTCGTCAACCGCTTCCTGCTCGGCTTCACCATCGGTGAGACCCCCGAGCACCTGCCCGCCTCCTACCCCGACGGCGACGAGGAGCAGCTCGCCGCCCGCTGGCGCCGTGACGGCATCCCCGCCGTCTACGAGCACTGCGGCACCGCGGGACCGGAGCCCGACCAGCTGCTGCTCGGGTGGGCGGGCTGGTCGGCGCCGCCCGACTGGCAGCTGGCGTTCGCGACGGCCCTGACCCGGACCGTGTCGGCGGCGATGGACATGGCGGGCGGCCGCCGCGACTCCCTCGACGGCGAGCTGCCCCGGCAGCGACCCTGGCAGAGCGCCCTGAGCTGGTTCATCTCCTCCTACCCGCTGCTCGGCGGCATCGCGGCCGGCATCACCCTGGTCGCCGACGCCGAACTCGCCCGCACCCACGGCATCGCGATCGCCGCCGTCGACACCGAGGCCGCCGAGATCTACATCAACCCGCTGCGCCGCTTCGACGACGAGGAATGGCGGTTCATCCTCGCCCACGAGATGCTGCACGCCGCCCTGCGCCACGGCGACCGCTGCGGCACCCGCTACCCCCTGCTCTTCAACGTCGCCTGCGACTACGTCATCAACGGCTGGCTGAACGAGATGCGGATCGGCACCATGCCCGAGGGCCTGCTGCACGACCCCGAACTCGCCGGCCTCTCCGGCGAGGAGGTCTACGACCGCATCGCCGGCGACCTGCGCCGCATGCGCCGACTGGCCACCCTCCGCGGCAAGGGCGCCGGCGACATCCTGGGCGGTCCGCTCGGCTCGCCCCGCGACTACGTCGACCTCGACGAGTTCTACCGCCGCGGCCTCGCCCAGGGCCTCGACCTGCACCAGCGACAGGAGCGCGGCTTCCTGCCCGGCGGCCTGGTCGAGGAGATCCGCGCCCTCAGCCACCCGCCGCTGCCCTGGGACGCGCAACTCGCCCGCTGGTTCGACGAGTTCGTGCCCAGCCCGCAGCCCGTGCGGTCCTACGCCCGGCCCGCGCGCCGTCAGTCCTCCACCCCCGACATCCCGCGCGCCGGCCGGTACTTCCCGCCCGAGGAGATCGCCCGCTGCACCTTCGGCGTGGTCCTGGACACCTCCGGCTCGATGAGCCGCACCCTGCTCGGCAAGGCCCTCGGCGCGATCGCCTCGTACGCCGAGGCCCGTGACGTACCCGCCGCCCGGGTCGTGTTCTGCGACGCGGCCCCGCACGACGCCGGCTATCTCCCCGTCACCGAGATCGCCGAGCGGGTCCGGGTGCACGGCCGCGGTGGAACCGTCCTGCAGCCCGGCATCGACCTGCTGCACCGCGCGGACGACTTCCCCGCGAGCGCGCCCGTGCTGGTGATCACCGACGGCTGGTGCGATGTGCTGCGGGTCCGGCGCGAGCACGCCTATCTGATCCCGCAGGGGGCCAGGCTGCCGTTCACCGCACGGGGACCGGTCTTCCGTGTGAGCTGAGCCGTAGTGTGATCGGATGGATCCCGCAACCCCCGTCCGCGGGACCACACGAAAGGACTGATCGTGGCTACCACGCGCTCCGCACACACCGTCTGGGAAGGCAGCCTCCTCGAGGGGAGCGGTGTCGTCAACTTCGACTCCTCCGGTGCCATCGAGGCACAGCCGGTCACGTGGGCCTCGCGCTCCCAGGACGCCAACGGCAAGACCAGCCCCGAGGAGCTGATCGCCGCCGCGCACTCCAGCTGCTTCTCCATGGCGCTGTCGCACGCCCTGAACGGCGCGGGCACCCCGCCCACCAAGCTCGTCACCTCGGCCGACGTCACCTTCCAGCCGGGTGAGGGCATCACCGGCATCCACCTCACCGTGGAGGGCACCGTGCCGGGCCTGGACGAGGACGGTTTCGCCGCGGCCGCGGACGACGCCAAGGCCAACTGCCCGGTCAGCCAGGCCCTGAAGTCCGTGCCGATCACGCTGGACGCGAAGCTCGCCTGAACCCGTAGGCGGCACGGCGCGCGGACCGCCCGTCCGGGGCGGCCCGCGCGCTGCCGGGCTCGGGCGGGAGGTCCAGGGCGTGGAAAGAGACGCGATGATTTCGGGAACAACGGCGGTCGGCGCGGCGGGACTCGACTCCGGAACCCGCCGACTCACCCGTGTCCTGGTGCTGTTCAGCCTCAGCGGCGCCCTGGACGCGCGGGGGCCCTCGCTGGGCAGCCTCGTGGACCGCTTCGACTTCGGCCGCTTCGCCCTGCACCTGAAGTCCAGCCAGGCGGTGCTTCCCGTGCCGGTGCTCGTCGAGGACGTGACCCCGGGGGAGCTGGGGCTGCCCCACGGTCACCACGGACTCGCCCCGGCCTCGGCCGAGTTGGCCGTTCTCGCCACCCCGCGCGGTGACATCACCCTCGTCCTCGACTGCGAGTTCGCCGGCCGGACCGCTGCGGACGCCCTCGCCGCGTGGCTCGCCGACACCTGCTTCGACCGGGACCTGATCACGCTCGGCGACCGGCCCCTGCTCGATGTGCTGAGTGGCCGGCTCGCGCTGCGCGAACCCCTTGCCTTCGGCCAGAACGTCCACCAACTCGTCTTCCCCGGCGGAGAGCTGCGCGAGGAGCTGCTCGGCGCCGACGCGGCCCGGCAGGCGGTCGTGCTGACCGGGATCGTGCACCGCGGCCGGACGACCGCGGCGGAGCCGCCCCACCTCAGCAGCCACGGCAGCACGCTCTCCGCGCACGGCCGCGGTGTCTCCGTCCACGCGGGCTGGGCCGAGCACGTGGAGAACGGCCTGACCCTGGTCGCCGTCGGCATGGTCTCCGCGCTCGCCGTCCTGCAACGCACCCGGCTGGCCGCCTTCGCGGCCATGCGGGCCAACGAACGGGCCTCGGCGAGCTCGCCGTACGAGGTCCGCTCGCTGATCTCCCGGCTGTCCGCGGGGGTCAACGAGCTCCAGCTGGACCTGGCCTTCGGCGTGGAGGCGTACGTCGACGCCCTGCTGATCCCGGACTCGGTCATGGAGACCTTCCAGTCCTCCCTGCGGGACGCGCTCGGCATCCGCGACAGCCTGGAGAACTCCGCCCGCATGGTGGAGCGGCTGACCTCGGTGATCAGCGCCCGCTCGGCGGCCCTGGACGCGGAGCTCTCCGAGCGCGACGACCGCCGGGACCGCACGGTGTCCGTGCTGGTCGCGGTCGCCACCCTGATCGCCCTGCCGCCGACGCTGCTGCTCGCGTTCTTCGGGGTCAACGCCACGACCGTGAACCCCCACCGCTCCGTCTTCGACGCGCGCTACCTTCCGGCGTACCTGCTGGCCTGGGTCCCCTTCCTCGTCCTCGCCATGATCGGGTACGTGCGGATCATCCGGGCCGGCCGCCGCTCCGGCTCGCTGCTGACCCCGGCCGCCCCGGTCCCCGCCCAGCGACCACCGTCCGGAGGCTGACCGCCGTATGACCCGACGTCCCGCGGTCTCCGCCCACCGCGGCGGATCCGAGCGCGCCCCCGCAGCCACCCGGGAGGCCTACGAGGACGCCGTCCGGTCCGGCGCGGAGTACGCGGAGTTCGACGTCCGGCGCACGGCCGACGGGGTCCTCGTCGTCCACCACGACGCCCGGGTGGGCCCGGACGGGCCGCCGCTGTCCGGGATCCCCTACGCCGAGCTCACGGAGCGCGCCGGATACGCCGTGCCGGTCGTCGACGACGTCATGTCCCTGATCGCGGGGCGGATGGTGGGCCACCTGGACCTGAAGGAGACCGGCTACGAGCGTGAGCTGGTCGACCGGGCGGTCGCGCTGCTCGGGACGGACGGATTCGTCGCCACCACGCTTGAGGACCGCTCCGTCGCGGCCATCGCGCGGGCCTTCCCGAGGGTGCGCACGGCCCTGTCGCTGGGACGCGACGGCACGGAGATCGCCCGCTCCCGGCTGGCCGGCGTCCGGCTCAGCGAGCTCCTGCCGATGCGCCGGGTGCGGGCCTGCGGCGCGAGCGGGGTGGCCGTGCACCAGCGGCTGGCGCGGGCCAACGTGCTGCGCGAGGCGGTCCGGCACGATCTGTTCACCATGGTCTGGACGGTCAACGACGACACCCTCATGCGGGCCTTCCTCGACCATCCGCGCGTCGACGTCCTGATCACCGACCGGCCGCGGCGGGCCGTCGCGCTGCGCGAGGGCCGTACGAGGAGCGCCGACCGGGGTACTCGTCCCACTGAGCAGGGCCACCCGCACCATTGACAAGAGCGCACTCAAGTTTTGTGCTGGAGTGTGGGAAGGCTCTCTGGTGGACATCCCTGGCGGAAGGGGACGGCGATGGGACGTGCGGTCGGGATCGATCTCGGTACCACGAACTCGGTGGTGGCCGTGCTGGAGGGCGGTGAACCCACGGTGGTCGCCAACGCGGAGGGGGCCAGGACCACACCGTCGGTCGTGGCCTTCGCCAAGAACGGCGAGGTGCTGGTGGGCGAGGTCGCCAAGCGGCAGGCCGTGACCAACGTCGAGCGCACCGCGCGCTCGGTGAAGCGGCACATGGGCGACGGCAGCTGGCGCTTCCCGGACCAGGGCGCCATCGACGGCACCCGCTTCCGGGCGCAGGAGCTGTCCGCAAGGGTCCTGCAGAAGCTAAAGCGGGACGCCGAGTCCTACCTCGGCGAGGACGTCACCGACGCCGTGATCACGGTGCCCGCCTACTTCGACGACACCCAGCGCCAGGCCACCAAGGAGGCCGGGGAGATCGCCGGTCTGAAGGTCCTCAGGATCATCAACGAGCCCACGGCGGCCGCGCTGGCGTACGGCCTGGACCGGGGCGAGGAGCAGACGGTCCTGGTCTTCGACCTCGGCGGCGGCACCTTCGACGTGTCCCTGCTGGAGATCGGGGACGGGGTCATCGAGGTCAAGGCGACCAACGGCGACACCCACCTCGGCGGTGACGACTGGGACCACCGGATCGTGGAACACCTGGTCAAACGCTTCAAGGGGCAGTACGGCGTCGACCTCGGCAACGACAAGATGGCGTTGCAGCGGCTGCGCGAGGGCGCCGAGAAGGCGAAGATCGAGCTGTCCTCGTCCTCCGAGACCACGATCAACCTGCCCTACATCACCGCCTCCGCCGAGGGCCCCCTGCACCTGGACGAGAAACTGACCCGCGCGCAGTTCCAGGAGCTCACCGCCGATCTGCTCGACCGCTGCAAGACGCCCTTCCACCAGGCGGTCAAGGACGCGGGCATCAAGCTCTCCGCGGTCGACCACGTGATCCTCGTCGGCGGCTCCACGCGGATGCCCGCGGTCACCGACCTGGTCAAGGAGCTCACCGGCAAGGACCCGCACAAGGGGGTCAACCCCGACGAGGTCGTGGCGGTCGGGGCGGCGCTCCAGGCGGGTGTCATCCGCGGTGACGTGAAGGACGTGCTGCTGCTCGACGTGACCCCGCTGTCCCTGGGGATCGAGACCAAGGGCGGCATCATGACCAAGCTCATCGAACGCAACACCACGATCCCCACCCGCCGTTCGGAGATCTTCACCACGGCCACCGACAACCAGCCCTCGGTCGGCATCCAGGTCTACCAGGGCGAACGCGAGATCGCCGCCTACAACAAGAAGCTGGGCGTCTTCGACCTCACCGGGCTGCCGCCGGCCCCGCGCGGCGTTCCCCAGATCGAGGTGGCCTTCGACATCGACGCGAACGGGATCATGCACGTCTCGGCGAAGGACCTCGCGACCGGGCGCGAACAGAAGATGACGGTGACGGGCGGATCGGCGCTCCCCAAGGACGACATCGACCGCATGATGCGGGAGGCCGAGCAGTACGCCGAGGAGGACCACAAGCGCCGCGAGGCCGCCGAGACCCGCAACCAGGCCGAGCAGCTCGTCTACCAGACCGAGAAGTTCGTCCGCGAGAACGGCGACAAGGTCCCCGCCGACACCAGGACCGAAGTCGAGTCGGCGGTCGCCGAACTGAAGCGGCTCCTGGAGGAGAACGCCGACGCCGACACCCTGCGGGGCGGCGTCGAGAAGCTCGCCTCCGTCAGCCAGAAGATGGGTCAGGCGATGTACGCCCAGGCCCAGCAGCAGCCCCCACAGGACGAACCGTCCGCCCCGCCGCACGAGGAGGAGGGCGTCGTGGACGCGGAGATCGTCGACGACGAGAAGGACCAGAAGGGCGGGGCCGCCTGAGAGCCCGTCACGGGCGATCCCGCACCGGTGCGGCCGGCAGGGTGGCGCACACGGCGTCTAGGACCGTCGCGTAGGGCGTGCCGAAGTCGGTGAGCCGGGAGCGCAGGTCCTGAAGGCCGTCGCGGTGCTCGGTGAGCAGCCCGAGATCCCCGGTACGGGCCGCGCACTCCAGCACCGCCGGCAGGAAGTCGGGCTGCTCCTCACCGGTGAACTCGAGACCGGCGGCGCGGTAGACCTCCTCGAAGCGCACGAGGGAGGTCCCGCGCCGACGGGAGTCGCCGTCCTGCCAGCTGCCCAGGTACAGACTGTGGCGGTCCCCGGAGCCGAAGACCCGCACGTAGTGCGCCGCCAGCTCCCGCGCGGGCGTCACCGCCGCGTGGTCGACGAACTCCCGCAGCTGCGGGGCCGCTTCCCGCAGCAACGGCAGCCGCGCGCGGAAGTCGTCGTCGGGATACGTCAGGCAGAGCGCCGCCGCCTGGTAGAGCACTGCGTCCGAGGGCATCGGGCCTCCTCCGCGTCGTCCGTGGTCCCCGTCCGCGCCCCGGGTCCTGTCGCCTGCTCGCCCGCGGCTCGCTTCGAACCTAGGGCGCAGGGCGGGAGCGCACCCGTCCACGGCACCCGTACGGGTCAGACCTTGCGGGCGACCCCCGCGTACACCGGCACGATGCCCTCCGCCTGGGCCGCCACGTCCTCGGGCGCCGGACGCCAGCCCGAGACCGGGATCACCCCGGGCCCCAGCAGCTCCAGACCGTCGAAGAAGCGGGAGAACTCGGCGAGCGAACGGGGGAAGAAGGGGGTGCCGCTGCGGCGGAACTGCTCGGCCGCCTTCTCGATGGCCGCCGGGCTCAGATCGGGCGTGACCTGGGAGAGGATCACGTAACTGCCCGCGGCGAGCGCGTCGACGTAGCGTTGGACGAGCCCGTACACCTCGTCGTCCAGGTAGTGGGTGATCGCCACCAGGGACAGCGCGACCGGCTGCGAGAAGTCCAGGGACTCGCGCGCCCGGGCCAGCAGGGTGTCGAGGTCACGGACATCGGCCTCGACGTAGTCCGTGGCGCCCTCGGCGGACCCGTGCAGCAGTGCCTGCGCGTGCCGCAGCACGATCGGGTCGTTGTCCGCGTACACCACCTTGGCCTCGGGGGCGACGCCCTGCGCGACCTGGTGCAGATTGGGCTCGGTGGGGATGCCCGTGCCGATGTCCAGGAACTGCCGAATCCCGGCCTCCGCCGCCGTGCGCACGGCCCTGGTCATGAAGCGGCGGTTGGCACGCGCCCCGCGCAGCACCGTGCCGTCCACCTCCAGGATCCGGCGTGCGAGCGCCTCGTCCACCGGGTAGTTGTCCTTGCCGCCCAGCCACCAGTCGTACACCCGCGCCGGGTGCGGGCGGCTCGTGTCGATCCTGGGCGCGTCGGATCCGGTCATGCGCGGTCGTCTCCCCTGTGTCGTGATGCCCGTGCTCAGAAGTCCTCGCGGCGCTCCCGCAGCAGCTTCTTCGTGCGCTCGGCCGACGCGGCCCGCGCCGACATGTGGTCCAGGACCTCCAGGTGCGTGGCGACCTCCTGGCGGGAGTCGAGATACAGCGCACCGGTCAGGTACTCGGTGAAGACCAGGTCGGGCAGTTCCGGCTCGGTGAAGCGGAACAGCGAGAAGGGCGCGTACGTCCCCGGGTGCGGGCCCTCCTCGAACTCGCACACCTGGAGCGTGACCCGGTCGCGCTCGGCGAACTCCAGCAGTTTGTCGAGTTGTTCGCGCATCACCTCGGCGCGGATGCTGACCGGGCGGCGCAGCACCGTCTCGTCCATGATCGCCCACAGATGGGGCGGGTTCGGGCGCTCCAGCAGCCGCTGCCGGGCCATGCGCAGCGACACGTGCCGCTCCAGCGCCTCCGGGCCCGCCTGCCCGATCGTCCCGGCCTCCATGACGGCACGCGCGTAGTCCTCGGTCTGCAGCAGACCGGGCACGAAGTGCGGCTCGTAGGAGCGGATGATCCCGGCGGCGCCCTCCAGGCTCACGTACAGGCTGAACCACTCGGGCAGCACATCGTGGAACCGCTGCCACCAGCCCGGCCTGTTGGCCTCCTCGGCCAGCTGGACGAAGGCCTCGACCTGCTCCTCCGGCACCCCGTACGTCTCCAGGAGCACCTGGACATACGGGATCTTCAGGGCCACCTCGGCCATTTCCATGCGCCGCACCGTGGCGGGGGCCACCCGCAGTACCTGCGCGGCCTCCTCGCGCTTGAGGCCGGCCGCCTCCCGCAGTTCCTGCAGCCGTCTGCCGAGCACCACCTGGCCCACGGTCGGCGCAGGTCGCCGCTCACTCACGCCACGCCTCCCCTACGCGTCGAAGCTTGCGTGCAGTGTGCCATGTTCCGGTGCCGGTCTCACCGGTCACGACCACTTCCTTCCTCACCTCCCGTGCCGCCTTCAGCGCGGCAGGGAGTGGAGGTACTTGGCCGTCGCCGGGTCGGCGGGGAGGAACGTCTCGATGGCCAGCTCGGCCACGGTCACGTCCATGGGGGTGTTGAAGGTGGCCGTGGACGACACGAACGACAGCGTCCGCCCCGCGTGCTCGATCCGCATCGGCAGCGCGAAGTACGGGACGGGATCGGCCTCTTCGGGGCCTTCGTCGGTCTCCGGAACCGGGTAGGCCGCCACCTCCTCGTACAGCGCCCGCAGCGACTCCGAGCGGTGCAGGGCGATCTGCCGCCGCATCTGCTCCAGCAGATGGCCGCGCCACTCCCGCAGATTGCGGATGCGCGGGGCGAGGCCCTCGGGGTGCAGGGTGAGCCGCATGGTGTTGAGCGGGGGCCGCAGCAGGGACTCCGGGACGCCGTCGAGGAGCATCATGATGCCCCGGTTCGCGGCCACGACGTGGTACGCGGCGTCGAACACCAGGGCCGGGTAGGGCTCGTAGCCCTGGATCAGCCGCTCGATCCCCTCGCGCACGGAGTCGAGCGCCGGGGCGTCGAGCGGGGTCTCGGAGAAGCGCGGGGCGTAACCGGCCGCCAGCAGCAGCGCGTTGCGCTCGCGCACCGGCACCTCCAGGTGCTCGGCCAGGCGCAGCACCATCTCCTCGCTGGGCCTTGCCCGGCCGGTCTCGATGAAGCTGACGTGCCGGGCCGAGGAGTCGGCGCGCAGTGCCAGCTCCAGCTGGCTGAGCCGGCGTTGTTCCCGCCAGGCACGCAGGAGCGGACCGACGCCCTGGCCGGAGGGGGTGACTGCGGCGGAGGCAAGGGTGGTCATACGCCCGACGGTAGTCGAGGAGCGGGCGGACGAGCGGGCCGCAGGCGTGCGCCCGGCGGGTCCGGGGGGTCCCGGGATCGCCGTGCCCGCCGATGATCTCGCGGCCCCGGGTGTCCCCGGCCGACCACCGGGAACCCTCCTGACCAGGGCCGCGGCGGCACAGCTGTGGGACGCTGAAGGCGTCCCGACCCCCAGGAAGGAGCGAGGTCATGCCCGTCGAACCCCTGTCGCAGAAGGAGATCGAGGACCGGCTCGCGGAACTGCCCGGCTGGTCCGTCGACGACGGCCGCCTCGGCCGCACGTACCGCCTCGGCACCCACTTCGCCGCGACCGCGATGGTCGTGCACATCGCCCAGGTCCAGGAGGAGCTCGACCACCACTCCGACCTCACCCTCGGTTACAACACGGTCGCGCTGTCGGTGCACACGCACAGCGCGGGCGGCGCCCTCACGGAGAAGGACTTCGAGCTCGCCCGGCGCGTGGCGGCGCTCGCCGCCGGTCACGGAGCCCAGTGAGGCCGTGCTCGACTACGACAAGGAGGCCGACGCCTACGACGCCACCCGCGGCGGCGAGCCCAGGGCCGCCGCTGCCGCGGACGCCGTACTCGGCATGGTCCCGCCCGGCACCCGGCGCCTGCTCGACGTGGCCTGCGGCACCGGCATCGTCACCCGCAGGCTCGCCGCCGCCCGGCCCGCGACCCGCGTCACCGGCGTCGACCTGACGTACGGCATGGCCCGTATGGCCGCCCTGCGGCTGCCCGGCGCGGTGGTCCTCGCCGACAGCCGTGCGCTGCCGTTCCCGGACGGGGTGTTCGACGCCGTCACCAGTGTGTGGCTGCTGCACCTCCTCGACCGGCCCGAGGACGTCCGGGCCGTGGTCGCCGAGTGCGCTCGGGTCCTGAGACCGGGCGGGGTGTGGGTCACCACCGTCGACAAGGCAGCCGCCCACGACGTGGGCAGCGACATCGACGCGGTCCTCGCCCCGCGCCCGCGCCGCCCGGCCCCCGACGCGGCGCCGCTCGTCGCGTCGTACGCCGCCGCCCACCTCCTGCACCCGGCCGGCCGGGCCCGCTTCCCGGGCCGCGGGCAGGGCCGCAGCCCCCGGCGCACCGCCGCCGACCTGCGGCGCGGCTGGTTCACCCTGCTGCCGCCCGGCGACCCGCGCACGGAGGCGTTCGCCGCCCGTCTGGAGCAGCTGCCCGACCAGGAACTGCCGCGCCCCGACCCGGTGTTCAGCGTCCGGGCGTTTCGGAAGGCCGACTGAAGTCCATGGTCCAGTTGGTCACCCAGGTCCTCCCGTCGTCGACGGAGAAGGCCTGCTCCCAGTGGGCCGCGCTCGCGGACACGTCCGCCCACACGAACCGCACCCGCACGTCCTTCCCGTCGTAGGTGTCCTCGCCGTGGAACTCGCCGCGACCGTCCTCGAACCGTCCCACGACCGGCGGGAACAGCGTCCCGCTGAGGCTCGCGGCCCAGTGCAGCGCCCACCGGCCGGTCTCCCGGTCGAAGAGCCGCAGGGTCGCGCCCTTGGCTCCCAGACGCGGCATGTCGATCTCGTCGATGTTCGCGGCCCCGTCGAACAGCGGCCGGCAGCGGCTGGTGCCGGGGAACTCCTCCCAGGCGCTGTCCGGGTCGAGGAAGTCGGCGAGGCGGCGGTTGCGGACCTGCCAGTCGCCGTGGAAGAAGTCGAAGTCGTGCGGGCTGCTCATGAGCGCTCTCCGGTGGTTCCTTCGGGCAGGGAATCGGCCAAGTAGGCCTCAAGGCAAGGGACTTCGGGTGCGAGTACATGCCGTACCCAGGCGTCCCGTTCGTGCCGGAGCGGCGGCAGCTCCCAGACGCAGCCGATCCAGGGCAGGTCGGGCGTGACGAAGTGCGTGGGATCGAGGTCCGGGCAGTGGAGCGCCGGCTGGCCGGCGGCGGCCCCCCGGAAGTGCAGCACGTTGTCCCACACCCAGCTGTAGGCGTTGAGGTAGGCGTCGGTGTCCGTGCCCCGGTGCAGTACGACGAAGGTCGCGGGCGGGGTGCCGTCCGGCTCCGGCAGCAGCTCCGGGAGGATCTCGTACGCCGCCTTCTCGACGTCGGGCGCGATGCCGGCCGGGTCGTCGGTGACGTGGTAGCGCTTGATGTGCCGGCCGGCGACCTCGATCGGCGGCGGCACGGTCAGCAGCTTCTCGGTGAAAGCCATGTGGGGGACGCTAAGGCCGCTCCGCTGACATCCTGTGTCAGTGAAGGCCGGCCGACTCGTCTCGATCCTCCTCCTGCTCCAGACCCGGGGCCGGATGACCGCCGCCCAGCTCGCCGAGGAGCTGGAGGTGTCCGTGCGCACGGTGTACCGGGACGTCGAGGCGCTGGGCGCGGCCGGCGTCCCGCTGTACGGCGACGCGGGCCACGCCGGCGGCTACCGTCTGCTCGACGGCTACCGCACCCGTCTGACCGGGCTCACCAGGGACGAGGCGGAGGCCCTCTTCCTCGCCGGAGCCCCCGGGCCGGCCGCCGAACTGGGCCTCGGCCCGGTCCTGGCCGCCGCCCAGCTGAAGGTGCGGGCCGCGCTGCCGGCCGAGTTGCGGGCCCACGCGGACCGGATCAGCGGACGGTTCCACCTCGATGCGCCCGGGTGGTACGCGCGGGCCGAGGAGGCGCCGTACCTGCCCCAGGTCGCGGAGGCGGTGTGGAACAGCAGGGTGCTGCGGGTGGTGTACCGGCGCTGGGCCGAACCGACCGACGTGGAGCGGCGGTTGGAGCCGTACGGGCTGGTGCTCAAGGCGGGGCGCTGGTACGTGGTCGCGGGACCGGGCCCGCGTACCTACCGTGTCGACCAGATCCTCGAACTCACCTTCTCCGGCGAGGAGTTCACCCGCCCCGAGGGCTTCGACCTGACCGCCCACTGGACGTCCTACCAGCGCGACTTCCATGACCGGCTGTACCGGCACGAGGCGGTCGTGCGGACGGCACCGGGCGTCGTGCTGCCGAGGGCGGTCCCCGACCGCGTGGATCCCGACGGCTGGACCGTCGCCCGGGTCCCGGTCGAGTCCCTCGGACACGCGCAGGCCGAATTCCTGGGCCTGGGCACCGGCGTCGAGGTGCTGGAACCCCCGGAACTGCGCGAACGCATGGCGCGCACGATCGCCGAACTGGCCGGAAGATACGGCAACCCGGCGTGCCCGAGCGGCGACTGAGGGCTGGAACCCGTCCGCCCCCACAGCTTCGGAGGTTCACCCCCATGCAGCACCCGCACCCCCACCGCAGACGCCGAATCCTCCTCCCGGTGATGACCGCCGCGACGGCCCTCGTGGCCGCGACACTCACCGTCCTGAACCCCGGCTCCGCCGAGGCCGCCACGGCCCGCCAGGTCGAGAAGCTCGACCGGGGCGTCGTCAGCGTGCACACCAGCAGCGGCAACCTGGTCAGCTGGCGCTGGCTCGGCACCGACCCGAACGACGTGTCCTTCAACGTCTACCGCGCCGGCACCAAGGTCAACGCGTCCCCGATCACCGGCTCCACCAACTACTTCCACTCCGGCGCGCCCGCCGAGGCCGACTACACCGTCCGCGCGGTCGTCGGCGGAGTCGAACAGGCCGACTCGGTGCACGCCGTCCAACTCCGCACCGGCTACAAGGACGTTCCCCTCAGCCCGCCGGCCGGCGGCACGACCCCCGACGGCGTCGCCTACACCTACGAGGCCAACGACGCGTCCGTGGCCGACCTCGACGGCGACGGCGCCCTGGACTTCGTCCTCAAGTGGCAGCCGACCAACGCCAAGGACAACTCCCAGTCCGGCTACACCGGCAACACGGTCCTCGACGGGATCAAGCTCGACGGCACCCGGCTGTGGCGCATCGACCTGGGCCGCAACATCCGCTCCGGCGCGCACTACACGCAGTTCCAGGCGTACGACTACGACGGCGACGGCACGGCCGAGATCGCCATGAAGACGGCGGACGGCACGGTCGACGGCACGGGCGCGGTGATCGGCAGCGCGTCGGCCGACCACCGCAACTCCAGCGGCTACGTCCTCGCCGGCCCCGAGTACCTCACGATGTTCAACGGCCGGACCGGCAAGGCGATGCAGAGCGTCGACTACGTCCCGGCCCGCGGCACGGTGTCCTCGTGGGGCGACTCCTACGGCAACCGGGTGGACCGCTTCCTCGCCGGCACGGCCTACCTGGACGGCGCCCGCCCGTCGCTCGTCATGGCGCGCGGCTACTACACCCGTACCGTGATCGCCGCCTGGGACTGGCGGGGCGGCGCCTTCACCCGCCGCTGGACCTTCGACACCAACTCCTCGACCAACAGCGGCAAGGGCTACGACGGCCAGGGCTCGCACAGCCTGTCCGTCGGGGACGTCGACAACGACGGCAAGGACGAGATCGTCTACGGGGCGATGGCGGTCGACGACAACGGCAACGGGCTGTGGACCACCAGGACGGGCCACGGCGACGCCCAGCACCTCGGCGACCTCGACCCTTCCCACGCGGGCCTGGAGTACTTCAAGGTCTCCGAGTCGGCCTCACAGCCGGCCGAGCTGTACATCAACCCGGCGAACGGCACGGTCAACTGGAAGCTCGCCGCCTGCTGCGACAACGGCCGGGGCGTGGCCGGCGACATCTGGGCGGGCAACGCCGGTGCCGAGGTCTGGTCGGCCTCCGACACCTCGATCCGCGACGAGGCCGGTGCGACGAAGGGCCGCGAGCCGTCCTCGGTGAACTTCCTGTCCTGGTGGGACGGCGACCCGGTCCGTGAACTCCTCGACGGCACCCACATCGACAAGTACGGCACCTCGTCGGACACCCGTCTGCTGACCGGAGCGTCGGTCCACTCCAACAACGGCACCAAGGCGACCCCGTCCCTGTCCGGCGACATCCTCGGTGACTGGCGCGAGGAGGTCGTCTGGCCGACGTCGGACAACAAGGCGCTGCGCGTCTACTCCACGCCGTACGAGACGACGACGAGGATCACGACCCTGCTCCACGACACGATGTACCGCACGGGCCTGGCCTGGCAGAACACGGCCTACAACCAGCCCCCGCACCCGAGCTTCTTCATCGGCGACGGCATGGCCACGGCACCTCGGCCGACGGTGTACACCCCGTGAGGTGACAGAAGGGCGCGTACCCCCCGTGCGGTACGCGCCCTTCCTTGTCGGGGTCAGGCGACCGCGCAGTTCTGGTCGCCCACCTTGAAAGCGGTCGGTTTCGTGTTCGTCCCCGACCAGCTCCCGGTGAATCCGAAGCTCACCGAGGAACCCGCCGCCACGCCCGCGTTCCAGCCGACGTTCCTCGCCGTGACCGCCGAGCCGGTCTGGCTGGTCTCGGCGTTCCAGGTCTGGGAGATCTTCTGGCCGTTGGCGAAGGTCCAGCCGAGTGACCAGCCGGACCAGGCACTTGAGCCCGTGTTCGTCAGCTGGACGTCCGCCTGGAAGCCGCCCGACCACTGGTTGGTGATCTTGTAGGTGACCGCACAGGCGCCGGTGGGAGTGGGATCCGGCGGGTCCGTCGGATCGGTGCCGCCTCCGTCTCCGCCGCTCGTGTCGGAGGTGTCGCCGTAGATCACACCCCGGCCGTTGGTCGAGACGTACACGCGGCCGTACACCCGGGGGTCACCGGTGATCGCCGCACCCGTCCAACCCCACTGGTGGGCATCGTCGTTGACACGGGTCCAGCTCGCGCCCTTGTCCGTGGAGCGGAAGATGCCACGGACACCGCCGATCTTCGCGCTGGTGTAGAGCGTCTGGTACGAGGCCCCCGTCGCCGCCTTGCCGAAGCCGATGGCGTCGGCCTGGTCGACGTTCGAGAGCTTCGTCCAGCTCGTGCCCCCGTTCGTCGAGTGCCACAGCCCGTACGCCCCGTCGCTCGCCCCGCCGGCCAGCCAGACATCGCCCTTGACCCCGGGCACCGCCTTGAAGCGCACACTGTCCCCGGCGGGCAGCCCGGTCGCCGCGGAGGCCGTGAAGGTGGCCCCGCCGTCCGTACTGACGTAGAACTTCCCGGACTTGAAGCCGTAGAAGGTCTTCGTGTCCACCCGGTCCGACTCCACGATCGCCCCGGCCGGAATGCCGCTCGACGCCGACCAGGACGATCCGAAGCCCGTCGTGTACTGCACGCCCGCCCCGTCCGGGCTCCACACGAACCGGCCGCCGTCCGGGGCGGCGGCCACCGTCCCGCCACCACTGACGCCCGAAGGGTCGCTCCCCGCGAACCAGTTGGCCCCGTTGTCCGTCGAGAACGCGATGTGCGGCCCGGAGTCCAGGTTGCCGACCCGTGCCACCGTGTTCGGGTTCGTCTCGGCGAAGTCCAGACTCGTGGTCGTGGTGAAGTTCGGTGAGGTGAACATCATCGAGGGGACCTTGGTGAGGTCCGTGTGCCGGAAGCCGCCCACGTCACCGAGCGCGCTCAGCAGCGGGGCGCCCGAGGGCGGCGAGGCCAGGTCGTTGACCGCGGTCTCCTCCAGGCCCTGCACCATCGGCTTGATGGTGAACTGGCTGCCCGAGTCCCAGTTGGTGAGGTTCTCCGTGCCGTAGACCGTCGCCCCCGTCCCGTACATCATGCGGTCGGAGTCGAAGGGGTCGATCTCCAACGACTCGGTCATCCAGCCGAGTTTGGGCGCCTGCTCGGGCGGCGACGGGTTCGCGCCCCACGTCAGCCAGGGGGACGACGACACGTCCATGGTGTAGCGGTTCGCGCGGTTGGGGTACGACGTGTAGTCCCACGCCTTCGTCCAGGTCGCCCCGCTGTCCGTGGAGCGGAAGATCTGCGTGTCCGGCCACCAGGAGCTGTAGGCGGTGGCCATGACCGTGCCGGGTTTCTGCCGGTCCACCGTGAGGCCGCTGAAGCCGTAGTAGGTGTCCGCCTCCGCGACCGGGCTGATGTTCGTCCAGGTGCCGGTCGCCGTCGCGTACCGCCACAACTGGCCCTTGCCGCCGTCGTACGGCCCGCCCTTGTCGCTGTAGGAGAGGTACAGATAGCCGTTCGCCGCGTCCAGGACGCCCTTGTGCGCCAGGTATCCCGTCGGCTGCCCGGCGAGCCGGCTCCAGGTGGCGCCGCCGTCCGTCGACCGGTACACCGAATTCTGGAGGTCCGCGACACCGACGTAGAGCGTCTGCGTCGCGCTCCCGGACGTGCCGGTCCGCTCGTCGAAGGTGACCCACACGATGCCCTGGTTGTCACTGGCGTAGCCGCTGGTGTCGCCCGGATCCTGCTGGTAGTTGCCGACGTTGGGGAAGTTCGCCACCTGCGACCAGCTCACGCCCGAGTCCGTGGACCGCCACAGGCCCTTGCCGCTCGGCGCCCCGAGGTACAGCACGCTGTTCTTGTTCGGGTCGACCGCGAGCCGCTCGCCCATGCCCCGCCCCGGCATGTTGCCGCCGAGCTTGAAGGGCAGGTCGGTCCGCTGCCAGCTGGCGCCCCGGTTCGAGGACCGCATGACCGCGCCGTTCTTGGGGTCCCAGCTGTTGGTGTACGTCCCCACGGCCGCGTACACCCTGTCCGGGTTCACGGAGTCGGAGGCCAGGCTGACCACGCCGGTGTGCCCCCAGTCGTCCCAGCCGACCGAGTCCAGCAGCGGCGTCCAGGTCTTCGAGGACTCCTGCCAGCGATAGGCCCCGCCGATGTCCGTGCGGGCGTACGCGAGGTTCTTCTCCTTGCGGTTGAAGACGATGCCCGGCACGAATCCGCCGCCGTCGATCCGGGCGTTCTTCCAGGTGTACGTGTCGGCGGCGAGCGAGACCTTCGCGGTGCTGTGGGCCGCCAGTGCGGGCGGGGTGCCGGCGAGCAGCCCGGCCGCGAGCGCGAGCACGGCCGTGAGGATGCGGGTTCTTCGCACGGGGAGTCCTTTCCGGAAAGGGGGAGGCGTGGGGGGTAAGCGCTTTCCGTACGGTGCGAGAGGCGCCGGGCGACCCCCAGTGCGGGAGGGGGCCGCCCGGCTGGTCGGCCCCGCCGTCAGGTGGCGGAGCCTCGTACCCGGAGCCTTTTCAGGCGGTTCCGGGGAAGCGCCGTGCTCTGTGTCGCCCCTTCAGGGGCGTGGGGCTGCGTTCCTTTGCGGCACCGCCGCGCGGGCGCGGTCGGCCACAACGGACCCGCGGTCAGAACACGGCGCACCCCGCGGAGCGCCCGGCGGGGGCTATTCGAGAAGCTCCGCGTACGAACCCATGGCCAGGGCGATGTCCGCCTGGGCCCAGAACCGGTGATACGTGAACGACGGCACCGCGCCGCCCGCGAGATACGCCTGGATCTTCGACCAGGCCGGGTCGTTCTTGTAGAAGGACCGGATGGACTCGAAGGTCGACGAGGAGTTGATGGCGTCGCCGTTCGGCATGGTGCCGGTCCAGCCGCTCGGCACGTACACCGAGTCGTCGAACCGGTTGTAGTCCGCCCGGTTCTCCGGCACCGCGATGCCGAGGCTGTCCTGGTAGTTGGTCCACATGCCGTCGAGCAGGGCCTTCGCCGTCGTCTTCGCCGCCGTGTCGCCCGACTTGGCCGCGTAGTAGCTCAGGGTCTTGGCGTACGCTGCGGCCACGCCGACGTCGTTGGTGTAGTCGGCGACGGTGACGTGAAGTCCGCTGTTGGCGCCGGGACTTGACGCGTTCCAGGTGTCGGGCTGGCCGGACCACTGGAGGGTGGAGGGGATCTGGTAGGTGCCGTCCGGGTTGATGGTGGTCTTGGACAGCGCCCACTTGACCCACTTGTCGAGGACCGCCTTGGCCTGCGCGTTTCCCGTCTGCTGGTAGTACTCGGCGACGCGTTCCATCGACCAGGCCTGGAAGCCGAACCACTGGTTGGACGGCGGGTCGTGGTAGACGGGCTGCTCGTCGTAGTACATGCCGTAGAAGGTGGACTTGCCGGCCGGGGGAGGCGCGTAACGGCCCGCCCAGCTGTTGGTCGCACCGCCCGCTATGGCGCCCTCGTCGGACTGCAGCCAGCGGTAGAACTCCAGCTGCCGGGTCAGGGAGGTGTTCCAGTCGGCCGCACCGGTGGCGGACTTGGGCTTGAGGTCGGCGGTGGAGCTCAGGGCGTAGGCGGCCATGGGGTTCTGGTAGCCGCCGTGGGCGTGGCTGGAGCCGATGCGCCACGCCCAGCCGGCGGAGGTGTCGGTGGCGCCGCCCCAGGCGTAGTACCAGGACAGCAGGTACATCGAGGAGTTCTTGCCGCTGCCGGCCGCGCAGGTGGACGGGCCGACACAGTTGCCGATCTTCTTGAAGTACTTGTCGTACATCGCGTAGCGCAGGTAGTCGCCCATCTTGGCGGCCTTGCCCACGGTCGCCGAGACGTCGGAGCCCTTGCCCTGTTCGGTGGCCCACTTGTCGGCCCAGTACGCGGCCTGCACGGCGCGCGCGTCGGCGTCGGGGGCGTTGGTGAACTTCCACTGCTTGGCGTAGGAGGAGTCGCCGGTGAACAGGTCCAGATAGCCGTTCTTGCCGCCGTACTTGAAGGCGTCGCAGGTCGGCTGCGGCACCGTCTCCCACACCGACTCCTGCGCACCGCGCTGGAAGGTGTTGATGTACGACGGTCCGGTGTCCGCCGGTCCCGCCTCGCACTTGCCCGGGGAGTTGCCGTAGCCGTAGACGTTGTCGACGTCCTGGAGCCAGTGCATGCCGTAGATGTCGTCGGTGCCGTAGGCGCTCTTCAGCTCACTGGCGAGCGGGTCCGAACCCACCGACACCGAGGAGTCCAGCTTGGCGGGGTACTCGTCGGGAGTGTCCAGCTCGGGCGCGTAGGTGGCCGGCTTGGAGGCGTTGTAGAAGGAGTTGGTGGGCTGGTCGGCGTGGGTGGGGATCATGTACTTCTCCATGATGTCCCAGGCGCCGTTGAACTTGGACCAGTCACCGGTGACCTTGCCGTACATGGCCTGCAGCCACAGCAGGTAGCTGTAGGCCTCCGAGGTGGTCTCGTGGCCGTGGTCGGGGGCCTCGACGATGAGGGTCTCCACCGAGTGGTAGGGGATGCCCTCGGGGGAGAAGTAGCCGTTCGCCGGGTTGGTGATCTTCCCGTACAGGTCCAGGAAACGGGCGTTGTACGTGCCCGTCGCCGCGATCTGCGTGACCGTCACCGAGGCCTTCGCGTGCCCGGTGGCGGTGGACTCGAAGGTCGCCGCGCCGGTCCCGGAGGCGCCCGCGGTGATGGTCACCGTCTGCGCGGTGTTCCAGTTCGACGGGGTGAAGGTCAGCGAGGCACCGCCGGTCACCGACAGGGCGCTGTTGCCGCCGGTGCGGGCGGTCGTGACCGTCACGTTCGCGGAGGGCTGCGTGGACAGCTTCACCGTGTACGTGCCGGTCTTGCCCTGCTGCACGGCCAGCTGCGTGGCCGACGCCACCACCGCGGGGCCGGAGGCCACCGTGATGCCGACCGGGGTGGACTCGGCCGAGGCGCCCAGGCTGTCGTAGGCCTTCGCCAGCAGCGAATGACTGCCCACGGTCAAACTTGAGGCCGACAGCGCGTACGGCGCCGTGGTGTCGGTGCCCAGCAGGGTGGTGTTGTCGTAGAACTCCACCTTGCTGATCGTGGCGTTGTCCGCGGCCGCGGCCGTCGCCGCCAGCGGCACCGCCGTGCCCTGGGTGTAGACCGCGCCCGCGGCCGGACTGGTCAGCACCGTGATCGGCGGCTGATGCGCACCCGTGCAACTGACCCCGTTGACGGCGAAGTTGGTGGGGGCGGTGTTGGTGCCGCTGTAGGTGAACTGCGCGCCGGTGGTGACGGCGGCGCCCGCGGCGATGGTGGCGTTGTAGGTGGCGTTCTTGACGCTGATGTTCTGGCCGGACTGGGTCCAGGTGCCGTTCCAGCCGTTGCTCAGCTTCTGGTTGCCGCTGTAGCCGTAGGTCAGGGTCCAGCCGTCGATGGTGTCCGTGCCGCGGTTCGTGATCGTCAGATCCGCGGTGAAGCCGGAGCCCCAGTCGTTGGTCTTGTAATCGACACTGCACTGAACTGCCGCCGCTTGTGCGGGAGTTGAAGCCGCACTCAGCATTGCGAACGGCAGTGCCATGGCCGCCACGACAGCGGTCCACAATCGCCGGACTGTCCGGCGTCTCCTGGTGGGGGGCATTGCTGGTTCCTCCTTGTGCGGCTCGGAGAACTCAAGGCTTGAACCAGTGGGAGCGCTCCCATAGTGAAGACGTGCGTTCAAGGGGTCAAGGTGCTTGAAGAGTCGAAATGATTCGATGGACGGGTTCCGGAAAAGACCAGTAACCCCCCTGTTCTTTGCCGTCACTTGGCGCTACCTTCCTTCACACCAGTGGGAGCGGTTCCATCAGTCGACGCGTCCGTAACGGCGCGCTGATCTGCAAGGAGTCGCTCATGCGACACCCCCCGCGTTCAGTTCTCTTAGCCGTTGCCGGCGCGGTCGCCCTCGTCGGGTCCGTGACGGTTCCGGTGGTCACGGCGTCCGGCGCCGCCCCTGCCTGCTCGGTGGAGTACACCGTCACCAGTCAGTGGGACGGCGGCTTCCAGGGCTCCGTACGCGTCACCAACAACACGGCCGCCGTGAGCAGTTGGAGTCTCACGTTCGACTTCGCCGACGGCCGGAAAGTCACCCAGGGCTGGAACGCCAAGTGGTCCCAGTCCGGCACGACGGTCACCGCGGCCAACGAGAGCTACAACGGCTCCCTGGCCACCGGAGCGAGCGTCAGCGCCGGATTCATCGCGTCCCGGTCCGGGAGCAACACGGTACCGACCTCGTTCAAGCTCAACGGCACCAGCTGCACCACGGCTGCCGAGCCCTCACCCACCCCGGAGCCCACCGACCCGGCCCAGGAGACACCCCCCGTGCTCCGGGCCTCGGGCAACAAGCTCGTGGACTCCGCCGGCGCGACCCGCCGGCTGCTGGGGGTGAACCGGTCCGGCGGTGAGTTCATGTGCGTCCAGGGTCGTGGCATCTTCGACGGCCCGGTCGACGACGCCTCCGTCAAGGCGATCGCCGACTGGAAGGCCAACACGGTCCGCATTCCCCTCAACGAGGAGTGCTGGCTCGGCGTGTCCAACATCGACCCGGCCTACGCCGGGACGAACTACATCAGCGCCGTCAAGGACCTGGTCGCCAAGATCAAGGCGCACGGCATGACACCCGTGGTCGAACTGCACTGGACCCACGGGCAGTACACCGGAAACTCGGCCGGCTGCTCGGACGTGCACGCGAGCTGCCAGAAACCGATGCCCGACATGCAGTACACGCCCTCCTTCTGGGCTTCGGTGGCCAACACCTTCAAGAGTGACCGCACGGTCGTCTTCGACCTGTTCAACGAGCCCTACCCGGACCGCGCCACCTCCACGACCACCCAGGCGTGGCAGTGCTGGCGGGACGGCGGCAGCTGCCCGGGCATCGGGTACGAGGTCGCCGGTATGCAGGATCTCGTCGACAGCGTCCGGGGCACCGGCGCCACCAACCTGATCCTGGCCGGCGGGATCGCCTACAGCAACGACCTCAGCCAGTGGCTGACGTACCGACCGGCCGACCCGGCGGGCAACCTCGCCGCCGCCTGGCACGTGTACAACTTCAACACCTGCGCCAACGAGAGCTGCTGGAACTCCACACTCGCCCCGGTAGCCGCCCAAGTGCCCCTGGTGGCCGGGGAGATCGGCGAGAACACCTGCGCGCACGGCTTCATCGACCAGGTCATGAAGTGGTTCGACAGCCGTGGCCTGTCGTATCTCGGCTGGACCTGGAACACCTGGGACTGCTCCTCCGGACCGTCCCTGATCAGCAGCTACGACGGCACACCCACAGCGTTCGGCACCGGGCTGCGTGACCATCTGCGCGCCCTGAACGGATAGCACCGCTCGACGCACAGCACCCGCTCGACGGACAACACCCGCGAACGAGAAGGAAACCCGCACTCATGAGTCGTACGAGAACAGCGCTCCTCGCTGCCCTGGCGCTGGTCGCCGGAGCCTCCGGGACCGCGCTTGCCGTGGCCCCCGGGGACGCAGGCATCGCCGCCGTCCCCTGCACCGTGGACTACAAGGTGCAGAACCAGTGGGACACCGGATTCACAGCCGCCGTCACGATCACCAACAACAGCGCGGCCAAGACCAGTTGGTCGCTGAAGTGGTCGTACGCCGGGAACCAGAAGGTCACCAGCGGCTGGAACGCCAAGATCAGCCAGAGCGGCACGGCCGTCACCGCGGCCAACGAGAGCTACAACGGCACGCTCGCCACCGGCGGTTCGACCAGCTTCGGCTTCCAGGGCTCCTACAGCGGCTCCAACGCCGTACCGGCCACGTTCACCCTCGACGGAGTGACCTGCAACGTCGACGGCGGTGGCCCCACCGATCCGGGCCCGACCGACCCCGGCCCGACCGACCCCGGCACGCCCGGCACCCGGGTCGACAACCCGTACGCGGGCGCCAAGGTGTACGTGAACCCCGAGTGGTCCGCCAACGCCGCCGCCGAACCCGGCGGCAGCCGCATCGCCAACCAGCCCACCGGCGTGTGGCTGGACCGGATCGCCGCGATCAACGGCACCGGCGGCAAGATGGGCCTGCGCGCCCATCTCGACGAGGCGCTCAAGCAGAAGGGCTCGGGAGAGCTGGTCGTCCAGCTGGTCATCTACGACCTGCCCGGACGCGACTGCTCCGCTCTCGCCTCCAACGGCGAACTGGGTGCGACGGAGATCGACAAGTACAAGACCCAGTACATCGACCCGATCGCCGCGATCCTCGCCGACCCCAAGTACGCCGGGCTGCGGATCGTCAACACCGTCGAGATCGACTCGCTGCCCAACCTCGTCACCAACGTCACGCCGCGGGCCACCGCCACCGCGAACTGCGACACGATGAAGGCCAACGGCAACTACGTCAAGGGCGTCGGGTACGCGCTCAACAAGCTCGGTGACGCGCCCAACGTCTACAACTACGTGGACGCCGGCCACCACGGCTGGCTCGGCTGGGACGACAACTTCTCCGCGACCGTCCAGCAGATCAAGCAGGCCGCCACCGCCGAGGGCGCCACGATCAACGACGTGCAGGGCTTCATCACCAACACCGCCAACTACAGCGCGCTGAAGGAGCAGTACTTCACCATCAACGACTCCGTGGGCGGCAAGTCCGTGCGCGAGTCGAAGTGGGTCGACTGGAACCGCTACACCGACGAGCTCTCCTACGCCCAGGCCTTCCGGCAGGAGGCCGTGAACCAGGGCTTCCCCGCCGGTGTGGGCATGCTCATCGACACCTCCCGCAACGGCTGGGGCGGATCGGCCCGGCCGACCGGTCCGGGTGCCATGACGAGCGTGGACACCTACGTCGAGGGGGGCCGGATCGACCGGCGCATCCACGTCGGCAACTGGTGCAACCAGGCGGGGGCGGGTCTCGGTGAACGTCCCAAGGCCGCTCCGGCCGCCGGGATCGACGCCTACGTGTGGATCAAGCCTCCGGGCGAGTCCGACGGTGCGAGCTCTGCCGTCCCGAACGACGAGGGCAAGGGCTTCGACCGGATGTGCGACCCGACGTACACCGGCAACCCGCGGAACAACAACAACATGTCCGGTGCCATGCCGAACGCCCCGCTGTCGGGGCACTGGTTCTCGGCACAGTTCCAGGAGCTCATGAAGAACGCCTACCCGGCGCTCTGATCCGAACGGATGCGGGGGACTGCACGACCTCGGCCGCGGGCTCGCCGTGGCGGGTCGGGCAGTTCCCCGCGCCCCGGAACGGATCACGCCGTCCGGGGCCCGGTCAGCGCTCCTCGGCCAGGCCCCGGCGGATGGCGAACTCCACCGCCGAGTAGTCGCCGTCGGCGCGGTTCAACTCGTACGGCTGCGCGGGGAGCAGGGGCGGCTGGGCCATGAAACGGGGGTT
>NZ_RSAJ01000609.1 GCF_003933965.1 Streptomyces sp. RP5T | reverse complement strand
GGTTACCTACTTGTTGCTCCCCGATGACAGGGGTGAGGGGAGCCGGCGAACCGCCGGACGACCGAGAAAACCCTCATTTTCTGTGATCGTGCACAGCTTCCCTCACCCCTGTCATCGGGGAGCAACAAGTAGGTAACCCCACGCACCCGCCATTGACAAGGGGCCGAAACAATTCTCTACTGTGCACGATCACAGAGCCGCGCGGCCCTCGCGCACAGCCTCTCGGTCACGTCCGCAGAACCTCCCCCCACGGCGGTTGCCGCGAACGCGCGACGTCCCGAGACCGGCTGGTTCCAAGTCAGGGGAGATGAAGATGTCGATCAACCGCCGCCAGATCAGCAGGCGAAGCATCCTTGCCGGGGCCGCAGCCCTCGGCCTCACCAGCACCCTCGCCGCCTGCGGCGGTTCCGACGACAAGGACTCCGGCGAGAGCGGCGGGCCCGTCAAGCTGACCTACTGGTCGTGGGCGCCGAACATGGAGAAGGTCGCCGCGATCTGGAACAAGAAGAACCCGGACATCACGGTCACCGTCTCCAAGCAGGCGAGCGGCCAGGAGATCCTTTCCAAGCTGATCACCGCGAAGAAGGCCGGCAACGCCCCCGACCTCATCCAGGTCGAGTACCAGTCGCTGCCCACCCTGGTCTCCAACGACGTCCTGGCCGACATCTCCAAGTACGCCGGCGACACCAAGTCCGACTTCGCCGAGGGCCTTTGGGGCATGGTCACCCTCGGCACGGACGCGCTCTACGCGATCCCGCAGGACTCCGGGCCGCTGATGTTCTACTACCGCGAGGACCTCTTCAAGAAGCACGGCCTGACCGTCCCGAAGACCTGGACGGAGTTCGCCGAGACCGCCCGCGCCGCCAGGAAGGCCGTCCCGGACGCCTACCTGACCACCTTCTCCGCCAACGACCCCGGTCTCTTCGCGGGCCTGTCCCAGCAGGCCGGCGGCAAGTGGTGGACCGTCGACGGCAGCGGCAAGTGGACCGTCGGCATCGACGACGCGGCCACCCGGCAGGTCGCCGAGTTCTGGGGCGGGCTGGTGCAGGAGGGCGTCATCGACAACCAGCCGATGTACACCCCGGCCTGGAACAACGCGCTCAACAAGGGCACGCACCTGGCCTGGGTCTCCGCCGTGTGGGCGCCCGGCGTGCTGGTCTCCTCCGCGCCCGACACCAAGGGCAAGTGGCGCATGGCCCCGCTGCCGCAGTGGAAGTCCGGCGACCACGTCACCGGCAGCTGGGGCGGCTCCTCCACCGGCGTCTCCACCGACTCCCAGCACGCGGAGGCCGCCGCCAAGTTCGCCACCTGGCTCAACACCGACCCGGAGGCGCTGGCCGCCCTGGTCAAGGAGGTCGCGATCTACCCGGCGGCCACGAAGGGCCAGTCCGGCGACGTCCTGACCACGCCGGAGTTCTTCTCGAACCAGGCGGACTTCTACACCACCGCCGGCGAGATCGCCGCCACCACCGCCGCCGCGGCCTGGGGCCCGAACGTGAACACGGCCTACACCACCTTCCAGGACGCCTTCGGCAAGGCCAGCAAGGCGAAGAAGGAGGCCCAGTTCGACTCCGCCCTCGCCACCGTGCAGGCGAAGACCTTCGCCGACATGAAGAAGCAGGGCTTCGAGGTGACCGAGGCATGACCAGCGCTCCGCTCAAGGGCGCCGACCTCACCGAGGCCGGCCCCTTGGCGGACGGCACCGGCACCGCCCCGTCCGTCCGCCCCAGCCGCCCCCGCCGACGTGGCCGCAGCGCACCGTACTGGTTCCTGGTGCCCACCCTGACCCTCTTCGCCGCCTTCACCGTGGTGCCCATCGGGTACGCGATCTGGCTGAGCCTGCACAGGGTGCAGGTCAAGGGCATCGGCCTCGGCAAGGGCGCCCGGCAGCAGGTCTGGAACGGCCTCGGCAACTACACCGACGTCCTGAAGGACTCCGAGTTCGGCCACAGCGTCCTGCGGGCCTTCGGCTACGGCCTCATCGTCATCCCGACCATGCTGGGCCTCGCGCTGCTGTTCGCGCTGATGCTGGACACCCCCAAGGCGCGCAGCGCGCCCTTCGCCCGGCTGATGATCTTCCTGCCGTACGCGGTGCCGGGCATCATCGCCGCGCTGATGTGGGGCTTCCTGTACCTGCCGGACGTCAGCCCGTTCTACTACCTGCTCGACAGGTTCGGCCTCCCGCAGCCCGACCTGTTCGACGGCGGCAACCTCTACCTGTCCTTCGCGAACATCGCGGTCTGGGGCGGCACCGGCTTCAACATGATCGTCATCTACACCGCCCTCCGGGCCATCCCGCCGGACATCTACGAGGCGGCCCGGATCGACGGCGCGACCGACCTGGGCATCGCCCTGAAGATCAAGATCCCGATCGTGATGCCCTCCCTGGTGCTCACCTTCTTCTTCTCGGTGATCGCCACCCTCCAGGTCTTCACCGAGCCGATGGCCCTCAAGCCGCTCACCAACGGCCTGCCCAGCTCGTGGAGCCCCCTCATGGCCATCTACGACAAGGCCTTCCTCCAGTCCGACATCTACGGCGCCTCCGCCACCGCGGTCGTCCTGGCCCTGGCCACGTTCGTCCTGTCCTTCACCCTGCTGCGCATCTCCGACCGCTACACCCGGGAGGACCGGGCATGACCCCCCTCACCCTCACCGCCGCCCCCAAGAGCGGCCGCCGCACCGCCTGGGTGCCCACGATCGTGCTGATCCTCGGCGCGCTGTACTGCCTGATCCCCATCGCCTGGGTGGTCGTGGCGGCGACCAAGGACCGCTCGGAGCTCTTCTCCACCTTCACCTTCGCCCCCGGCACCGGCTTCCTCCAGAACCTCAGCGACCTGACCGCCTACCGGGACGGCATCTTCTGGCGGTGGATGGCCAACTCGGCCTTCTACGCCGGTCTCGGCGCCCTGCTCTCCGCCGCGGTCTCCGCCGCCGGCGGCTACGCGCTCGGCCGCTACAGCTTCCGCGGCCGCGAGGCCGTCTTCAAGATGATCCTGGCCGGCGTCCTGGTGCCGTCCATCGTGCTGGCCGTACCGCAGTACCTGCTGCTGTCGAAGCTCGGCATGGCCGACTCCTACTGGTCGATGCTGCTGCCGTCGATCCTCTCGCCCTACGGCGTCTACCTGGTCCGCATCTACGCGGCCGCGTCCGTGCCCGCCGAACTCATGGAGGCGGCCCGGATGGACGGCGCGAGCGAGTGGCGGATCTTCTCGCGGATCGCCGTACCGATGATGATGCCCGGGCTGATCACGGTGTTCCTCTTCCAGTTCGTCGGGATCTGGAACAACTTCCTGCTGCCCTTCGTCATGCTCGCCGACGACGAGAAGTTCCCGATCACCCTCGGCCTGTACACCCTGCTCGCCCAGGGCGCCTCGCAGCCCGCGCTCTACACCCTGGTCATCACCGGGTGTCTGCTCGCGATCCTTCCGCTGATCGGGCTCTTCCTGGTGATCCAGCGGTTCTGGTCGCTGGACCTGATGAGCGGGTCGGTCAAGGCCTGAGGCCCCGGCTCCCCTGCACGAACGTCTTCGAACGAGGAACATGACCACCAGCGCGAACGGACGCCGCAAGCCACCGACCATCCACGACGTGGCCCGGGAGGCGGGCGTCTCGCGGGGCACCGTCTCCCGCTTCCTGAACGGCGGCCACTACGTCTCGCCCGCCGCCCGGCGGTCGGTCGAGGCCGCCATCAGGAAGACCGGCTACGTGGTCAACCGGCACGCCCGCAGCCTCAGTACGGGCCGCTCGGACTCGGTGGCGTTCCTGCTGACCGAGCCGCAGGAGAAGTTCTTCGAGGACCCCAACTTCAACGTCCTGCTGCGGGGGTGCACCGAGCGGCTCGCCCAGCACGACATCCCGCTGCTGCTGATGCTCGCCGAGAGCGACGACGACCGGCGCCGGCTGACCCGGTACATCACCTCGGGGCACGTCGACGGTGTGCTGCTGCTCTCCAACCACAGCGGTGACCCGGTGGCGGCCGAACTGCACGACGCCGGGATCCCGTTGGTGGTGTGCGGCAAGCCGATAGGGCGGGGCACCAAGGTGAGTTACGTGGCCGCCGCCGACCGGGAGGGCGCACAGGACATGGTCCGCCATCTCCTCGCCGGCGGCCGGCGCCGGGTCGGCATGGTGACGGGGCCGCTGGACATGCCGGGCGGCCCCGACCGACTGGCCGGCTACCGGGACGTGCTCGCCGAGGCGGGCCTGCCCTACGACCCGGGCCTCGTCGTCGAGGGCGACTTCCGGCGCAGCGGCGGCGAACGGGCGGCCCGCCGGCTGCTCGCCCAGGCCCCGGACATGGACGCGGTGTTCGTCGCCTCGGACCTCATGGCCCTGGGAGTCGTCGGCGTCCTTCAGCAGGCCGGGCGTTCGGTCCCCGATGACATCGCTGTCGGCGGCTTCGACGACTCCCCGGCGGCCATCGCAGCCGCCCCCGCCCTGACCACCATGCGCCAGCCCTTCGACCGCATCAGCGCCGAGATGGTCCGCATGCTCCTGGCCCAGATAGCGGGCGAGAACACAGCCGGAGTGATCCTGCCGACGGAACTGGTGGTCCGGGACTCGGCGTGACGCTCCGCGGGTCGGGCGGGGTGGAGCAGGTGTCGTACGACCGGTCACCGAGGCGAGGTGGGCGCGGCCACGGCCGTGCCGCCCCCCGGTTGCCGCGCACCAAGAGCCGCAGCCGCCCCGGACGGCGGGGGCATCACGGCTTGGTGCGTGCGGCCACGTCCGCTCCGCCCCGGCCGCCGCACCAACGTGCCGCAGCCGCGCCGGACTTACCCGCATCGGCCGTGCCCGGAATGTTCCTGACCCAGGTCGCGCGCCTAACTGGTGGTGCGGGGCCCAGCGTGGCGCTCCGCGGGCC
>NZ_RSAJ01000608.1 GCF_003933965.1 Streptomyces sp. RP5T | reverse complement strand
CCGCCAGGAAGGCGCCCGTGAACGCGTCACCCGCGCCGGTGGTGTCCCGGGGCGTCGCCGCCACGGCGCGGACATGGGCGTACACCGTTCCGGACCGGGCCATCAGCGCCCCGTCCGCCCCTTGCTTGGCGACCACCAGCGGGACGTGCCGGCTCAACTTGGCCGCGGCGTCCGCCACATCGGGCAACCCGGTGAGCAGGCACGCCTCGTCCCGGCTCGGCGGCAGGACGTCCACCCCCTCGATCAGCGAGAGGAAGCGGTCCGGCCCCATCTCCCGGAGGAAGCCCGCCGACGCCGGATCCAGGCTCACCCGCACCCCACGCGCGCGTGCCGACTCCAGCGCCACCGCCACCAGCCTCCGGCTGGGCTCCGAGAACAGGAGATAGCCCGACAGGTGCAGATACGTCACACCGTCGAGCAAGGCGTCCGACCAGTCGTCCGGCCCCAGCCGCAGTGCCGCGCCGCTGTCCGTGAGGAACGTGCGCTCGGCGGCCTCACCGGTGTCCACGAGACAGATCACCGTCCCGGTCGGCGCCTCCGCGTCGACGACCAGCCTCGGCCGTACTCCGCACGCGGCCAGTTCCCGCTCGTGCCAGGCAGCCGCGTCCACGCCCACCCGGCCCAGCAGCCGAACCTCCGTACCTGCCCGGCGAGCGGCCCAGCAGGCCACGTTGGCCCCCGCCCCGCCCGGCACCGTACGGATCGCGGCGGCGGTGTCCGTACCCGCGGCGAGCGGCCCCCGGTGCCGGGCGACGACGTCCGTGATGACATCGCCGACGACCAGGAGGGCACCGCCCCCGACGGCCGCGCCGGTGCCGAGCCCGTCCGTCGTCACGCCCCGGACCGGGCGGCCGCGATACGTCCCGCCAGCCGCACGTTGCCCCGCACCGCCGCCAGATTGGCGCTCAGGGAGGCGCCGTCGGTGTGCTGGACCAGGTAGCCCAGCAGGAACGGCGTCACCCCCTGACCGCTCACTCCGGCCTCCTCGCACGCCTGGAGCGCTTCCGCGAGCACACGCGCGTGCAGCTCGGGATCCAGCTGCTCCTCCTCGGGCACCGGATTGGCGACGATCAGCGCCGATCCGGGAGCGCCGAGCGCCGCACGCGCGCGCATGACCTCCGCCACCTGTTCCGGGGAGTCCAGCCGCCACTCCACCGGACAGCCGGAGTCGGACAGATAGAAGCCGGGGAAATGGTCCGTGCCGTACCCGGCGACCGCGACACCCAGTGTCTCCAGCCGCTGGAGTGTCGCGGGCACGTCCAGGATGGACTTCACGCCCGCGCACACCACGGTGATCGCAGTGCGCGCGAGCAGACCGAGGTCCGCCGACTCGTCCTGGGTCGTCGTCCACTCCCGGTGCACCCCGCCGAGCCCGCCCGTCGCGAACACCTCCACCCCGGCCAGCGCCGCGAGCTGGGCCGTGGCCGACACCGTGGTCGCCCCGCTCACCCCGGCGGCCATCGCGAGCGGCAGATCCCGGTGCCCCAGCTTGCGGATCCCGTCCTCGTTGGCGATCCGCTCCAACTGCTGTTTGTCCAGGCCGATCCGGGGCCGTCCGTCCAGTACGGCGATCGTGGCCGGTACGGCCCCCTCCTGCCGTACGACGTCCTCCAGCTCCAGCGCCACCTGGAGATTGCGCGGACGCGGCAGCCCGTGCGCGATGATCGTGGACTCCAGGGCCACCACGGGTCGACGCGCGTCGATCGCCTCGCGCACCTCTTCGGACAACACCAGCACCACGGGCCTGCCTCCTGTCGATCGGTTCTCCCTCATCTCTGGCGGGCGGCGCGTCCGGCCAAACCCTTGCGAGCTGTGGAGGAGGGCACCAGCCTGGGGAGCATGACGGACAACTCGATACGTCTCGACCATGTCGTCCTCTGGGTGCGCGACCCGGTGGCGTCGGCCGACTTCTACGAGAAGACCCTGGGCACGGAACCCGTCAGGCTCACCGACTTCGCCGCGGGGGCGGTGCCCTTCCCCTCCGTACGGCTCAGCGACGAGACCCTCCTCGACCTCATGCCGCTCGCCCTGGCGGCCGGCATGAACATGGTCCCCGGCGCGGCGGAGAGCGCGGGACACCCGGTCAATCATGTCTGCCTGGCGCTGCCCGCAGACGAGTTCGAGACACTCCGTGCCCGCCTCGCGGAACAGTCCGTGCCCCTCTCGGACCTCTCGCACGACTCCTTCGGCGCCCGCGGAATGGCCCGCCGCAGCTTCTACTTCCGCGACCCGGACGGGAACGTCATCGAGGCACGCCACTACGACTGACCTGCGAGGGGTTCCATCGGGGTCGCCTCAGAACAGCGGCTCGGGCAGAACGCCCTCCAGCGCGAGCAGCTTGCGCTTGGTCTCCAGGCCGCCGCCGAACCCGCCGATGCCGCCATCGCTCTCGACGACCCGGTGGCAGGGCACTACGACCGGCAACGGGTTGGAGCCCATGGCCACTCCGACGGCCTGCGCAGCACCCGGCTGGCCGACCCGACCGGCCAGCTCGCCGTACCCGACGACCTGGCCGAACCGCACGCCGGACGCCAGCTCGCGCAGCACCTGCCGGTTGAAGCCCGAGATCAGCGACCAGTCCAGAGGCAGCTCGAAGTCGTGCCGCTCGCCCGCGAAGTAGGCCTCGAACTGGCTTATCGCCTCGGCCAGGAGCGGGGACCCGGGCGCCTCGACGGGCTCGGCGCCCAGCCGGGAGGCGAGCCGCTCCAGCGCCTTGTCGCGGACCTGGTCGCCGGCGTGGAAGACCACGTTTACCAGACCCTCGTCGGTCGCGGCCAGCAGCAGCGGGCCGACGTCCGTGCCGACGACGGTCCACACGATCCGCTGCTCGTCCTGCCCATGGCTGTTCATGCCACCACCGTACGAGCCGCCACTGACAACGCCCGGTGACCTGCGCGAACGGCCCGTCAGCCGGACAGCCCGTCAGCCGGACAGCGCGTCTCGCACGACGTCCGGCTTGTTCGTGATGACCCCGTCGACGCCGTACCCGGCGACCCTGCGCGCGGCGTCCGCGGTGTCGACCGTCCAGGTGAAGACCTCGAGCGGCTTGTCGTGCGGGCCGGTGAAGGCGTGGACCGCGGAGACGTAGGGCCTGGAGACGGAGGTGTACGAGGGGTTGATCTGGTCCGCGAAGACCGCGTACGCGTGCAGGTCCGAGACGGAGGGCGTGCCGAGGAAGCCGGTCTTCACGGCGGGCTTGAGATCGTGCACCGCCCGCAGGCTGGCCGCGTCGAAGCTCTGCACGATCAGTCGGCCGCGGTGCTCGCGGTCGAGCCAGCCCTCGTTGCCGAGCAGCTTGAGGGTTTCCCGCTCGATGCCCGGGTAGAGCTCCGGATTCTTGAGTTCGAGGAGCAGCTTCTGACCGTGAAGATCCACACGCTGTACGTACTGCCGCAGCGTCGGCACACGCGCGCCCGCGTAGGCGGCACCGAACCAGCGCCCCGCGTCCAGGCGCGCGATCTCCGCGGCCGTGAAGTCCTTCACCTTCCAGGGAGCCCGGCCGGGGAAGACCTGCTCCACGTCGGTCGTGCGCTGAAGGCTGTCGTCGTGGAGGACGACCAGTTCGCCGTCCTTGGTGCGCTGGACGTCGTTCTCGACCCAGACGGCGCCGAGGCGGGCGGCCTCGTCGACCGCTTCCAGGGTGTTCTCGGGGGCGTAGGCGGAGCCTCCCCGGTGGGCGATGACCACCGGTGGCGTGCCGTCCTCGACGGCCCGGACGCCGCTCGCGGGAAGCAGGAGGGCGGCGGTCCCCAGGAGCGCGCTGGTCAGGGCGGTCGCGGCACGCGCGTGCATACGTACTCCTCGCGTCGAGCAATCACGTACAGCACCACTGTGACAGCACCGCGTGAACGACACCGGGGTACACAATGGACACATCCTGAATGGGCGTGTTCCGAGTCCGCTCACTGGTGCCGCACAACTGAGGCAAGGGCGTGTTTCTTTGCCGGAAAATCGTTCGACCATTCCGGTGGCAGTCATACTCTCTGCCTCGACCCTGACCGCTCGCGCGGTGCTGGGAAGGGGCACATTTCAGGGAATTCCGGGACGTACAGAGGGCGGAAGGGCAGCCGCGCATGCAAGGCACGGTCGACGGATTCAGCTACGGACTCGTCACACCGCTGGTGGCCTACCTCATGGCCTGCCTCGGCGGTGCCCTCGGCCTGCGCTGCACCACCAGATCCATGCTGGTCAGCAGATCCTGGCGACCCGGCTGGCTGGCTCTGGGCTCGGCGGCGATCGGCTCCGGCATCTGGACCATGCACTTCATCGCGATGATGGGGTTCAAGGTCGAGGAGACGCCTATCCACTACGACAGGTCCATGACCTTCGCGAGCCTGGGCGTCGCCATCGTCATGGTGGGCGTCGGGGTCTTCATCGTCGGCTACCGGGGAGCGACCGGTACGCCCCTCATGACCGGCGGTGCCGTCACCGGGCTGGGCATCGCCTCGATGCACTACCTGGGCATGGCCGGCATGCGCTTCAACGGTCAGCTGGAGTACAACACCGTCACCGTCGCCATCTCCGTGGTGATAGCCGTCGTCGCGGCGACCGCGGCCCTGTGGGCCGCCGGGCAGGTCAGGGGATTCCTGTGGAGCGTGGGCGCGAGTCTGGTCATGGGCCTCGCCGTGACGGGCATGCACTACACCGGCATGGCCGCCCTCAGCGTCCATCTGCACAACACGTCCGCCCCCGTCTCCGGTGACTCGGCCACCTCCCTGCTCGCACCGATGATGATCGGGCCGCTGGCCTTCCTGCTCCTCGCGGGAGTCGTCGTGATGTTCGATCCGCTGATGGTCATGGGCAAGCCCGTGTGGTCACCCGCCGAGAACAAGCCCGGCGTCCCCGCCCGCGAACTTGTCCAGCAC
>NZ_RSAJ01000607.1 GCF_003933965.1 Streptomyces sp. RP5T | reverse complement strand
CCTTCGCACCCCGCCAGGTGACACCCCGACAGGCCTCCGTTGCGGGTGGCGGGCGCCCCGGAGGACGCGTCACACCCCAACTCGCCCACCACAGACGGGCGATACGAACCCGGCACCCATCACTTCGCCGGGCCGGGGTATGCGAACACCGAAGCAAGCAGTGACCGAACTTCCACGGGAGGCCCCCATGCCGCTCACGTTCCGCAAGAGCTTTCGGATCCTTCCCGGGGTGCGGCTGAACATCAACCGGCACTCCTGGTCCATCACGACCGGTGGCGGCAGTCACGGGCCGAAGCACACCCACAGCAGCACGGGACGTCGTACGACATCGGTTGATTTGCCCGGACCTTTCGGATGGCGTCGGACCCGTACGGCCAAGCGTCACTGACGTTTGCTCAGGTTCGTCGGGGCCCCTCCCCCGATCGGACCACCCGGAATGCGGCATCTCATATCTGAGATAGCCTCAACCCCATGGCAGACGACTACCTCGTACGCATCGGCAAGCTCATCCGTGACGCCCGGCAGCATCGGGGCTGGACGCAGTCGCAGCTTGCCGAGGCGCTCGGCACCAGCCAGAGCGCCGTCAATCGCATCGAGCGCGGCAACCAAAACATCAGCCTTGAGATGATCGCTCGTATCGGTGAAGCACTGGACAGCGAAATCGTCTCTCTGGGCTACGCGGGCCCGATGCATCTGCGGGTGGTCGGCGGCCGTCGGCTCTCCGGCGCGATCGACGTCAAGACGAGCAAGAACGCGTGTGTGGCCCTGCTCTGCGCCTCGCTCCTCAACAAGGGGCGCACGGTGCTGCGCAGGGTCGCCCGCATCGAGGAGGTCTACCGCCTGCTGGAGGTGCTGAGCTCCATCGGCGTACGCACCCGGTGGATCAACGGTGGCGTCGACCTCGAACTCGTGCCGCCGGCCGAGCTGGACATGGGCGCCATCGACGCCGAGGCCGCCGTCCGCACCCGCTCGATCATCATGTTCCTCGGCCCGCTGCTGCACCGCATGGACAGCTTCCGGCTGCCGTACGCCGGCGGCTGCGACCTCGGCACCCGGACCATCGAACCGCACATGATCGCGCTGCGCAGGTTCGGTCTGGACGTGGCGGCGACCGAGGGCCAGTACCACGCGCGGGTCGACCGCGAGGTCCGCCCCGACCGGCCGATCGTGCTGACCGAGCGCGGCGACACCGTGACGGAGAACGCGCTGCTCGCTGCCGCCCGCCACGACGGCGTCACCGTCATCCGCAACGCCTCCTCCAACTACATGGTCCAGGACCTCTGCTTCTTCCTGGAGACCCTGGGAGTCAGGGTCGAGGGCATCGGCACCACCACCCTGACCGTGCACGGCGTGCCGCACATCGACATGGACGTCGACTACTCCCCCAGCGAGGACCCGGTCGAGGCGATGAGCCTGCTGGCCGCGGCCGTGGTGACGGAGTCGGAGCTGACGGTGCGCCGGGTGCCGATCGAGTTCCTGGAGATCGAGCTCGCGGTCCTGGAGGAGATGGGCCTCGACCACGACCGCACGCCCGAGTACTTCGCCGACAACGGCCGCACCCGCCTGGTCGACCTCACGGTCCGGCCCTCCAAGCTGGAGGCGCCGATCGACAAGATCCACCCGATGCCGTTCCCCGGCCTGAACATCGACAACGTCCCCTTCTTCGCGGCCATCGCGGCGGTCGCGCAGGGCCAGACCCTCATCCACGACTGGGTCTACGACAACCGCGCGATCTACCTCACGGACCTCAACCGCCTGGGCGGTCGCCTCCAGCTCCTCGACCCGCACCGGGTGCTGGTGGAGGGCCCGACCCGCTGGCGCGCCGCCGAGATGATGTGCCCGCCGGCCCTGCGCCCGGCCGTGGTCGTCCTGCTGGCGATGATGGCGGCCGACGGCACGTCCGTGCTGCGCAACGTCTACGTCATCAACCGGGGTTACGAGGACCTGGCCGAGCGGCTCAACTCGGTGGGGGCGCAGATCGAGATCTTCCGGGACATCTGACATACGACTGCCGCCGCGCCCCGCCTGACCCGCTGTTCAGCGGGTCAGGCGGGGCGCGTTGCAGTCAAGGGCAAGCCGGCCGGACCCGTGTGGTCGCCCGCCGTCTCACCTCGTGGACGCCGCTTCATCGCACGATCTCTCCTCGGAAGGTTCGGCCTGCACGAGGGTGCCTGACGCGCGATCAGGCGTGCGGCGCGCCACCGTCCGCCGCCAGGCGGGTGAGCCACTCGCGCAGCAGGCGCTGCTCGGCGTCGCTCAGGACATCGGCGTTGTCGGGGAGGGTGGCGCGCAGCGCGCGGGCCGCCGCGGCGGGACCGGACTCCGCGGCGGGGAGTGTCGGTTCGGCGCGGGTGACGGCCGCGACCATGGATTCGCGCAGGACGGTCAACAGCGCCGGATTGCGGCGGTCCGCGGGGGTGGAGTGCCAGGTGGTGACCGCACCCTGGCCGGTTGCCTGGATGATCTGGGCGGCCAGCTCCTCGTCGACCCGTAGCCACCCGCCGGCCGCCAGCCGACGCACCCGCCCGTGGAGGATCTCCAGGCCCGCGCGGTGTGCTGCGTCGGATCCCCGGCCGGTGGCCCGGTTCATCACGGCGAACAGCTCGGGGCGGGAGACCCCGAACTCGACCACCATGTCCCAGCCGCGGCGCAGTTCCTCCACCGGGTCCTGCGGGTCGGGGTCGAGCTGGTCGCGTTTGCTCTGGAGGAACTGGGTGTAGCCGTGCTCGGCGACGGCCTCGAGGAGTCCCTCCTTGTCGCCGAAGAGGCGGTAGATCGCCGGCGGTTGCATGCCGGCCGCGGCGGCGACCGCGCGGGTGCTCACCGCGTCCGGCCCGCCCTTTTCCAGGAGGTCGACGGCCGCTTCGACGATCCGGTCGCGAGGGCTGTCGGTGGTGTCGCGCATAGCCATGAACCGATGGTATCGAACATTTGGTTCCATCGATATTTCCAGTGTTATCGTCGTAGTGATTCCATCGGAAACAGCATCGGAGACCCCATGATCATCGTGACCGGAGCCACCGGAAAGCTCGGCCGCCGCACCGTCGAGCGCCTGCTGGAGCGCGTCCCCGCCGACCGCGTCGGCGTCAGCGTCCGCGACCCCCGCAAGGCGAAGGACCTTGCCGACCGCGGCGTCCGCGTCCGCCAGGGCAGCTTCGACGACCCCGCCTCGCTCGTGCACGCCTTCGAGGGCGCCGAGCAGCTGCTCCTCGTCTCGCTCGACCGCACGGGCGAGGAGTGCGTCAGCGGCCACCGCGCGGCCATCGACGCCGCCGTGCAGGCCGGCGTCGGCCGCATCCTCTACACCAGCCAGATGGGCGCCGCCCACGACTCCCGCTTCCAGCCGTGCCGCGACCACGCCCAGACCGAGGACCTGCTGCGCGCCACCGGCCTGCCCTGGACCTCGCTGCGCAACGGCTTCTACGCGGCCAGCGCCCTGCAGTTCCTGGAGTCCGCCCGCCACACCGGCGACATCGCCCTGCCCGCCGACGGCCCTGTCGCCTGGACCGGCCACGACGACCTTGCCGAGGCCGCCGCGGCGCTCCTCGCCGAGGAGGTCCGCTTCGAGGGGCCCACCCCGCCGCTGACCGGCTCGGCGGCGCTCGACTTCGGCGCCGTCGCCGAGATTGCGTCCCGGGTCGCCGGGCGGGCCATCACCCGCACGGTCGTCCCCGACGACGCTTTCCGTGAGCAGGTGCTGGCGCACGGCGCCCCGGCCTCGATCACCGACCTGATGCTGAGCATCTTCGCCGCGGCACGGAATGGCGAGTTCGCCGCTGTCGACTCGACGCTGGCCGAGCTGATCGGGCGGGAGCCCGCCACCTTCCGCACCCAGCTGGAGCGTGCCTGGGCCGAATAGATCCAGCGCGGCACACAGACGGACCCGGCGTGACTCGCCGTCCACAAGATCTCGTCCGCTGTCGCCCGAGGCCGCCGGCTGACGGGCTTCCTCCACACCTGGGACTACCACCGCTGCCACACCGCACTCGACGGCCAACCACCCATCAGCCGCGTCAACAATCCTGCGGGTCCATACAGCCAGACCGGCACGGGTTGCGGCCGAGGCGACGGTCCCTCATAGCGACGGCCCCTCGAACTGGAACACGTCAGTGACGGGGATCAGGTCGGGCGTGAGGGGACGGCTGGTGGTTTTCGGTGGAGGTGAGGGGGGCGCCAACGCCGCCACGGCGCCGTTGGCGCCGGCTGTACTCGGTGATGGCCTGCCACAGGTCTCGTCGGTCCATGTCGGGCCAGTAACCGGGGGTGAAGTACAGCTCGGCGTAGGCGGTGTGCCAGGGAAGGAAGTTGGAGGTGCGCTGTTCGCTGCCGGTGCGCCACAGCAGGTCCACGTCCGGCATCTCGGGGCAGGGCAGATGGCGGGCGAAGTCGTCCTCGCCGAGGAGGTGGGGGTCGACTTCACCTTCTCGGGCTGCCTGGGCGAGCGCTGCGGCGGCCCTGGTGATCTCGTCGCGGCCGCCGTAGTTGATGCACAGAGTGAGGGTCAGTCCAGAGCGGGTGCGGGTGCGGCGCTCCCGGCTCAGGAGCGTCTGGACGAGGTCCTCGGGCAGTTCGTCGGGGCGGCCGGACCAGCGCTGGCGCACGTCGAGGTCACGGATGGTCTCCTCGTCGACCTCGCGTTGGATCCCTTTCAGGATCGTTGTGATTTCCTCGGGGTCGCGTTTCCAGTTCTCGGTGGAGAACGTGTAGAGGGTCAGGTGGCGCAGGCCGATCTCCAGAGCGCCGTAGACCATCTCGCGCGCGGCGGCGGCGCCGGCCCTGTGGCCTTCACGGCGGGGCAGGCCGCGCTCCTCGGCCCAGCGGCCGTTGCCGTCCATGATGACCGCCACGTGGGAGGGCATCCGGTCTGCGG
>NZ_RSAJ01000606.1 GCF_003933965.1 Streptomyces sp. RP5T | reverse complement strand
GGTTGATGTCGCGACCGCATATCGAACACGAACAACCGGACAACGGACCGTTTCCGGCCAACTTTCTGACGCGCTCCTGACAGATAGCGCAATCCACTGCCACTCTTCCCACGGCAACTTCACAGCAACCCCACAGCACCACCGTTCTGCGTACCTCCATGTTGTGCCCGGACGGTCGACCCACCGTCCGGTCTCCCCTGGCCGTGTGATCCGCGGCCGCGCAGAAGGAGTCAGTGTTGAGAGACAGTTCCTCCCACAGACGCACCCCCCACGCCCCCCACACCCTGCACCGCAAGGCCGCGGCCGTGGCCCTCGTCGGTGTCTCGGCCCTGATCGCCGCCGCCGTCCAGTCGGGCGCCGCCACCGCGGCCCCGGCGAAGGCACCGTCGGCCGCGAGCAGGGTGATCCCGGGCGCCGAGTCCCTCAGGCTCACCCCCGCCCAGCGCGCCGAGCTGATCCGCGAGGCCAACGCCACCAAGGCGGACACCGCCAGGGACCTCGGCCTCGGCGCCAAGGAGAGGCTGGTCGTGCGTGACGTCGTCAAGGACGGCGACGGCACGCTGCACACCCGCTACGAGCGCACCTACGACGGCCTGCCGGTCCTCGGTGGCGACCTCGTCGTGGAGACCACGAGGTCCGGGGCGACCGAGGGTGTCGTCAAGGCGACGAACAAGACCATCAAGGTCGCCTCCGTGACGCCGAAGGTGACCGCCGCCAAGGCCTCGGCCCAGGCGCTGAAGGCCGCGCAGGCGGCGGGCGCCGACAAGGCCGACACCAACCGCGCCCCGCGCAAGGTGATCTGGGCCGGCAACGGCACCCCGACCCTCGCGTACGAGACGGTCGTAGGCGGCCTCCAGGAGGACGGCACGCCGAACGAGCTGCACGTGATCACGGACGCGGCGACCGGCGCGAAGCTCTACGAGTACCAGGGCATCGAGACCGGCACCGGCAACACCATGTACAGCGGCACGGTCACGCTCGGCACCACCCAGTCCGGGTCGACGTACAACCTGACCGACGGGGCGCGCGGCGGCCACAAGACGTACAACCTCAACCGCGGCACCTCCGGCACCGGCACCCTCTTCTCGGGCTCCGACGACGTGTGGGGCAACGGCAGCGCCTCCAACACCGAGACGGCCGGCGCGGACGCGCACTACGGTGCCGCGCTCACCTGGGACTACTACAAGAACGTGCAGGGGCGTTCGGGCATCCGCGGTGACGGGGTCGGGGCGTACTCCCGGGTCCACTACGGCAACAACTACGTCAACGCGTTCTGGTCGGACAGCTGCTTCTGCATGACGTACGGCGACGGGTCGGGCAACACCCACCCGCTGACGTCGATCGACGTGGCCGGTCACGAGATGACCCACGGCGTCACGTCGAACACCGCGGGGCTCAACTACTCGGGCGAGTCCGGCGGTCTGAACGAGGCGACCTCCGACATCTTCGGCACGGCCGTCGAGTTCTACGCCAACAACTCCTCCGACGTCGGCGACTACCTCATCGGCGAGGAGATCGACATCAACGGCGACGGCTCGCCGCTGCGTTACATGGACAAGCCGAGCAAGGACGGGGCGTCCAAGGACAGCTGGTACTCCGGGATCGGGTCGGTGGACGTCCACTACTCCTCCGGTCCGGCGAACCACTTCTTCTACCTCCTGTCGGAGGGCAGCGGCACCAAGACCATCAACGGTGTCACCTACAACTCCTCCACCTCGGACGGCCTTCCGGTCACCGGCATCGGCCGGGACAAGGCGGAGAAGATCTGGTTCCGCGCGCTGACCACGAAGTTCACGTCCACGACGAACTACGCGGCGGCCCGCACCGGCACCCTCGCGGCGGCCGGTGAGCTGTACGGCACCACGAGCGCCGAGTACACGGCCGTGGCGAACGCCTGGGCGGGCGTGGCGGTCGGCTCGCGTCCCGGTGGCGGCGGTGGTGGCGGCACCTCGTTCGAGTCCACCACCGACGTATCGATTCCGGACAACGGGGCGGCGGTCAACTCGCCCATCACCGTCTCGGGGCGTACGGGCAACGCGCCGTCGAACCTCTCGGTCTCGGTCGACATCGTGCACACCTACATCGGTGACCTCCGGGTGCAGCTGATCGCCCCGGACGGTACGGCGTACACGCTGAAGGCGTACGGCACCGGCGGCAGCACCGACAACCTCAACACCACCTACACGGTGGACGCCTCCTCCGAGGTGGCCAACGGGACCTGGCAGTTGCGGGTCCAGGACAACGCGGCCCAGGACACCGGTTACATCAACAGCTGGAAGCTCACCTTCCCGTAGGCCCGCGGGCTCACGGACAGGGCGCCGTCCCGGTGGTTCGACTCCCCGGGGCGGCGCCCTCTTTTTGCCGGTCCATGACCGACGTCCTGTTGCCGCTTTACCCAGGTCAACTCGCTTTACATGCCTGCAATGTTCATCCAGCCGTCGACTTTCAGCCAACATCACTTGAGGGTCCTGACATGTACGCGCCTTGATGCCACGCTTCCTCACAACCGCCGCACAACTTCACAGCCACCCCGGAAGGCACCCCACGCCGACCGGGCTCCCCCACGAAGGAGCTTGTGTGACCCCCCTCTACGCGCGTCACAAGCGCACCACCCTGGCCATCGCCACCGCCGTCGCGGCCGGGGCCCTGCTCACCACCGGTCTGACCACCGGAAGTGCCGCCGCCGTGACCCCGGCCGAAGGCACCGGCAAGACCGCCCTCGCGGGCGCCCCGGTCCAGCTGTCCTCGGCCGCCCGCACCTCCCTCATCAAGGAGCAGCAGGCCGACGCGGGGACCACGGCCCGGGAGATAGGTCTCGGCGCCAAGGAGAAGCTGGCCGTCAAGGACGTCGTGAAGGACGCCGACGGCACGGTCCACACCCGCTACGAGCGCACCTACGACGGCCTGCCCGTCCTCGGCGGCGACCTGATCGTCCACGAGGCGAAGTCCGGTGCGACCGAGGGCGTCTCCAGAGCGACCAAGGCCACCATCAAGGTCGCCTCCGTCACCCCGAAGATCACCGTCGCCAAGGCCGAGACGCAGGCCCTGAGCGCCGCCAAGGCCGCGGGCTCCGACAAGACCGCCGCCGACGGCGCGCGCAAGGTGATCTGGGCCGGCTCGGGCACCCCCGTCCTCGCCTACGAGACGATCGTCGGCGGCTTCCAGGACGACGGCACCCCGAACCAGCTGCACGTCATCACCGACGCGGCCACCGGCAAGAAGCTCTTCGAGTACCAGGGCATCGAGAACGCGACCGGCACCGGCAAGAGCCTGTACTCGGGCACGGTCAGCCTGGAGACCACCCTGTCGGGCTCCACGTACCAGCTGACCGACGGCACCCGCGGCGGCCACAAGACGTACAACAAGGCGCACGGCACCAGCTCCTCCGCCGGCACCCTGTTCACGGACGCCGACAACGTCTGGGGCACGGGCGCGGCCTCCAGCTCCACCGCCGACCAGACCGCGGCCGTCGACGCCGCCTACGGCGCGGCGGAGACCTGGGACTTCTACAAGTCCACCTTCGGCCGCAGCGGCATCAAGAACAACGGCGTCGCGGCCTACTCCCGGGTCCACTACGGCAACGCGTACGTCAACGCGTTCTGGGACGACAGCTGCTTCTGCATGACGTACGGCGACGGCGAGGGCAACGTCAACCCGCTGACCTCGCTGGACGTGGCCGGCCACGAGATGAGCCACGGCGTCACCTCGAACACGGCGGGCCTGAACTACTCGGGCGAGTCCGGCGGCCTCAACGAGGCGACCTCGGACATCTTCGGCACGGGTGTGGAGTTCTACGCGAACAACTCCAACGACGTCGGTGACTACCTCATCGGCGAGGAGATCGACATCAACGGCGACGGCACCCCGCTGCGCTACATGGACAAGCCCAGCAAGGACGGCGGCTCGGCGGACTCCTGGTCCTCCTCCGTCGGCAGCAAGGACGTGCACTACTCGTCCGGCGTCGCGAACCACTTCTTCTACCTCCTCGCGGAGGGCAGCGGCGCCAAGACGATCAACGGCGTGTCCTACAACTCGCCGACGTCCAACGGCTCCACGGTCACCGGCATCGGCCGCGCCAAGGCGCTGCAGATCTGGTACAAGGCGCTGACGACGTACTTCACGTCGACGACCAACTACAAGGCGGCGCGCACGGGCACGCTCTCGGCGGCGTCCGCCCTGTACGGCTCCACCAGCGCCGAGTACAAGGCGGTGGCCGCGGCCTGGTCGGCGGTCAACGTGAGCTAGCCCCAGGGGCTTTGGCGGGGCGGTACCCGGGACGAAGGCATTCCCGGGTACCGCCCTACTCTTGGTTCCCATGCACTTCACGTACGACGAGGTCGGCGCGACCCGTCAGCAGGGCTACTGCCCGCCCGGCTTCCACCCGCTGCACGTCCGCACGCGCATAGGCGAGGGCCACGACGTCTTCCGGAAGGCCTCCGAGGCGGTCCTGACGTGGGAGATGCACCGCGCGCTCGGCGTGGGCATAGAAACCGCCGCGGAGCGCGCGGCCCCCGACGTGGACGTGACGGTCACCCTGGCGGGCGTCATCAAGGCCCCCTGCCGGGTGGTCTGGACCCTGGAGGAACACCGCCGTGCGGGCTGGGCCTACGGCACCCTCGCCGGCCACCCCGAGTGCGGCGAGGAGTCCTTCGTCGTGGACCGCACCGGCGACGGCACGGTATGGCTGACGGTGTCGGCGTTCAGCAAGGGCGCGAAGTGGTACTCCCGGGCGGGAGGCCCTGCGACCCGCGGACTCCAGCACGCCTACGCGCGGCGGTGCGGGGCCGTACTGCGCAGGCTGTGCGGCCAGGAGGACGCGGGCTGAGCACAGCGGCCCGGCCCGCGCCCGCCCCGCTCACCGCATCAGCAC
>NZ_RSAJ01000605.1 GCF_003933965.1 Streptomyces sp. RP5T | reverse complement strand
ACCACGCGGACCGCACCCGGCCCCGCTGAGCCCTACCACCGCACCGGCAGGCTCCGCACACCCCTGATCAGCATTCCCGGCAGCCACTCCCCCGTGGGGCCGTCGAGGGTGAGGGCGGGGGCCCGGCCCAGGAGGCTCCGGATCGCCGTGCCTGCCTCCAGGCGGGCCAGCGGGGCGCCCAGGCAGTAGTGGATGCCGTGGCCGAAGGCGAGGTGGCCGCGGGAGTCGCGGCGGATGTCGAAGCGGTCCGGGGCCGGGTAGCGGGAGGCGTCGCGGTCGGCCGCGCTCAGGCAGATCATCACGGGGTCGCCCTCGGCGATGGCCCGGCCCGCTATCTCCAGGGGCTCGGCCGCGTACCGGAACGTCGCGTTCTCCACCGGGCCCTCATAGCGCAGCGTCTCCTCGACCGCCCCGTCGACGAGGCTCATGTCGGCGCGGAGGGCGGCGAGCTGGTCCGGGTGGGTGAGCAGGGCGTGCACGGCGTTGGTGATCAGGTTGACCGTCGTGGCCCGCGATCAGCAGCAGGAAGGCCATGCCGCGCAGTTCCGACGGGGAGAGCCGGTCGCCGTCGGAGGCGGTGGTGCGGATGAGGTCGCCGAGGAGGTCGTCGCTCGGTCCGGCGCACCGCTTGTCCTCGATGAGCTCCTCGAGGTACTCGCCGAGGCGCAGGACGGCGTCGTACGAACTCTCCGGGCTGGTGGGTGCCACGACCTCCGTGGACAGTTTGCGGAACTCGGTGCGGTCCATCTCGGGGACGCCGAGGAGCTCGCAGATCACGGTGATCGGCAGCGGGTAGGCGAGGGACCGCACGAGGTCGGCTCGGCCGTGCGGCAGCATCGCGTCGAGGAGGTCGTCGGTGATCTCCTGGACCCTGGGCCGCAGCCGCTCGACCCGGCGCATGGTGAAGGCACGGGAGACCAGGCCGCGCAGCCTCGTGTGCTCGGGCGGGTCGGTGTTCAGCGGATGGCGGCCGATCAGCGCCTCGTCGTCGAAGGTCATGCCCACCCGGCGGCCGTCCTTGGACAGTCTCGGATCGGCGAGGGCCGCGCGCGCCTCCTCGTGTCCGACGACGAGCCAGGTCGCGTAGCCGGCGTCGGAGCCGGGCGGGCGCACCCGGTGCACCGGGCCCAGCGCGCGCAACTGGGCGTACACGGGGTGCGGGTCGGCGCGGAACGCGTCCCCGTACTCCCCGAGATCGATCACTGCGTCGGTCATGCACTCCCCCTTCACACCGTCAACGTCCGGTGACCGCGCCTAGTGCCCGTCCGGATCGGGTTCCGCGGACTGCTCCAGCAGCCCGGCGTCGTACGCCAACAACGCGATCTGCACCCGGTTGTTGAGGTCGAGCTTGGCCAGGGCGCGGGAGACGTGCGTCTTGACGGTGGCGACGCTCATGTAGAGGGCGGCGGCGATCTCGGCGTTGGACAGGCCCTGCCCGACGGCGACGGCGACCTCGCGTTCGCGGTCGTTGAGGGCGGTGACGCGCTCACGCGCGCGTGCCCGTCGGGTGTCGGCGGGGCTGCCGGCCGCGTGGTCCATCAGCTGGCGGGTGACCGCGGGTGACAGGACCGGGTCGCCGGCCGCGACCCGGCGTACGGCGGCGAGGATCTCGGCGGGCGGGGTGTCCTTGAGGACGAACCCGGCGGCGCCGGCGCGCAGCGCGCGCAGGACCTGCTCGTCGGCGTGGAAGGTGGTCAGGACGACGACCTGCGGGGCGTCGGGGCGGGCGCGCAGCCGCTCCGTGGCCGTGAGGCCGTCCACGGCCGGCATCCTGATGTCCATGAGGACGACGTCCGGGCGGGTCCGGTCGACGGCGGCCCCGACCTCGGTGCCGTCGGCCGCCTCCCCGACGATCTCGATGTCGTCGGCCCCGCCCAGCATCAGGGACAGACCGGCCCGCACCAGGGGATCGTCGTCGACGAGGAGCAGTCTGATCGCTGTCATGGGCCCTACGTAATCACGCGGAGGCGCACGGCAATCACCCTTGCGGGCGGGCGAGTTGCACCGCCGGCGGCAGCGGGTGCCGTCATCCCCACGGCAGCCACGCCCGGACCCCGAACGCCCCGTCCCGCTCCACCCCGTGGTCGAGGCGGCCCCCGGTGAGCGTGGCGCGCTCGGTGAGGCCGATCAGCCCCTGGCCCGAGCCGGGGACGTGCGGCACCGGGCCTTCGGGCGGAGGGTTGCGGACGGCCACGGTCAGGCCCTCGCCCGGGCCGCCTGTGACGGTGACCGTGACCTCCGTGCCGGGGGCGTGCTTGCGGGCGTTGGTGAGGCTCTCCTGGGCGATGCGGTAGGCGGTGCGGCCCACGGAGGCGGGCACGGCGGCGGGGTCGGAGACCCGGCTGTCGAGGAGGACCTTCATGCCGGCCTCACGGGACTCGGCGACCAGGGTGTCGAGCGCGGCGAGGGTCGGCTGGGGGCGGCCCGTGTCGTCGTGGTCCGAGTCCGCGGCCCGCAGCACGCCGATGATCTCCCGCAGGTCCTGGAGGGCCTCGTGCGCGCTCTCCCGGATGACGCCGGCCGCGCGCGCGACCTCCTCCCGGGGCGCGTCCGGCCGGAACTCCAGGGCGCCGGCGTGGACGCTGAGCAGGGTCAGGCGATGCGCGAGGACGTCGTGCATCTCGCGCGCGATGGCCTCGCGGGCGAGCCGCTGCGCCTGCTCGGCCCGCAGCCGCGCCTCGGTCTCGGCGCGCCGGGCACGGTCGCGCAGGCTGACCATGAGCTGCCGTTTGGCCCGCACGAGAAGGCCCCAGCCGACGACGGCGGCGATCAGCACCACGGCGAGGACGACGCAGACGAGGTACGGCAGGTCCGCGTCGGGCCGCAGCCGGTAGGTGAGGGGGACGGTGGCGATGTTGGCGCCGGCCACCCAGGCGACGTACCGGAAGGGGCGGTGCACGGCGAGGGTGAAGACGGCGATCATGCAGGCGCCGCCAGCGGTGTCCGAGAGCAGGCTGAGCGGGATCGTGGCCAGGGCGAGGCCGAGCGGCCAACGGCGGCGCAGCCATACGGCCGCGCAGGCGAGCGCGCCGAGCAGTTGGTCGAGCTCGGCCGCGGTGCGCGAGACATGCGGGTTGTCGCCCACGGCGTCCGCGGCGATCAGGCCGATGGCGACGGCCAGGAGGAAGCAGGAGAAGTCGACGAGCCAGTCACGCGCGGTGCGCCGGGGACGCCGTCCGGGCCGGGTGTCGGCGGGCTCGAACTCGTGGAGCACGGCGGACGGCAGCAGCCAGCGCCGGCCGGACAGGACCGGGGGCTCGGGAAGCCTCTCGTCAGCGCTCACGGTCGACAAATCTACGCACTGGGGACCGGGCGCACCTCCCCGTGACCGGGATCGGCGACCAAAGTCGCGGCAGCGCAGACTTTCGGCGCGGGTGCGTCGGCGAGTCCGATGCTTCGGTGGCTCGGGCCTCGCCCCGCGGCCGATGACCGTGGGGGGTCCGCGGGGCGAGGCTCCGTCCATGAAGCAACTGCTGGAACTGCTCGGTGTCCTCGCCCTGGTGCAGGGCGGGGCGGGTCTGCTGCACGAGTTCACCGGCTGGCACATCGGCCTCGTCCAGCGGATCGGCTTCCTCGACGGCTACGGGATCTACGCGAGCATCGCCCTGATCGTGCTGGCGTTCGCGCTGTTCGCCGCCGCGGAGAGCCGGGGTCCGGGCTGAGCGCGGGCCGGGACCGGCCACGCCGTCCCCCGGCCCGCAACGGCCGCAGAGGCCGCGAGGAACCTCGACGGCCCGGTCAGCAGCCGTAGTCGACCAGGTTGAACGTGGCGTAGTGGTCCGCCGTGTAGTAGTCCTCCTGGCTCTTCTCCCCGGTGACGATCCGGCGCGCCCCGCGCGTGGAGGAGCCCGGCGTGATCACCGTGTACTCGTGGTAGTAGCCGGTCGACCGGCTCGGCAGGACGCCTTCGCGGTTCTGGAAGACGCTCCCGTCCTGCGAGTAGGGGTAGGGGCCGCCCTGTTCGATCAGGTCCAGGGTGTCGTACGCCTGGGAGGGCAGCCTGGAGTAGCAGATGCTGCCGACGGCGGCCGCTGCCGGTGTGGCGGTGGTGACGGTGCCGCCGACGAGGAGGGCGGACAGGACGGCAGCCGTGGCGCCGATGCGAGTGATCCGTGGGGGGAATCTCATGACCTCATGATGACGCGCGTAGACAGTGGCATGTCAATGACAACTCCGGAGATTTTCCCGTCAAGTCCGATCAGTTTTCGGGAAGTTAACCTGCCGACCGGCGTCTTCACGAACGGGCGGCAGGCGGGCCGAGGTACGTGTCCGTTCGCCGCCAGCGGGTCACGGAGCGGGCCGGTGGGATGGGTGTCATGACAACGACTCACGGAACTCTGCACGGCAAGGCAGCGCTCGTCACCGGCGGCAGCCGGGGCATCGGTGCGGCCACGGCGGTACGGCTGGCGCGGGAGGGCGCGGACGTGGCCGTGACGTACGTGGACGGCAAGGAGGCCGCCGCGGACGTCGTACGGCGGATCGAGGCGCTGGGGCGGCGGGGCGTGGCCCTGCGGGCGGACTCCGCGGACGCGGAGGAGGCCGCGGGGGCGGTGCCGCGAACAGCGGAGGCGCTCGGAGGGCTGGACGTCCTGGTGAACAACGCGGGCGTGGGGGTGCTCGGTCCGCTGGACGAGCTGTCCCTCGCACAGGTCGACCGGGTGCTGGCCGTCAACGTGCGCGGGGTGTTCCTGGCCTCCCGGGCGGCGGCCGCCCTGATGCGGGACGGCGGGCGGATCATCACGATCGGCAGCTGTATGACCCAGCGGGTGCCCGGCCCCGGCGGGACCCTGTACACGACGAGCAAGTCGGCGCTGATCGGGCTGACGCGGGCCCTCGCGCGTGAGCTGGGGCCGCGGGGCATCACGGCGAACA
>NZ_RSAJ01000604.1 GCF_003933965.1 Streptomyces sp. RP5T | reverse complement strand
GAGTGGGGGTCGTCTCCACGGCCGACTCGGGGGGGGAGGAGCCGGACCGCGTTAGCACGGTCGCGAACGATCCGTGACTTCCATGGTGTACCCGAGAGCCCTCCCAGGCAAACCCACGCGCCTCACCTTACGCCGAATGGGCTGCGCCTATGCTCGGGGTCGTGGAAAACCACTCCTTGCCCCGCACAGCCGCCTTCTTTGACCTGGACAAGACGGTCATTGCGAAGTCGAGCACGCTCACGTTCAGCAAGTCGTTCTACCAAGGCGGGCTGATCAACCGCAGGGCCGCCTTGCGGACCGCATATGCCCAGTTCGTGTTCCTCCTCGGCGGCGCCGACCACGACCAGATGGAGCGCATGCGCGAGTACCTGTCCGCGATGTGCCGCGGCTGGAACGTCCAGCAGGTCAAGGAGATCGTGGCCGAGACCCTTCACGACCTGATCGACCCGATCATCTACGACGAGGCCGCCTCCCTCATCGAGGAGCACCACACCGCCGGCCGGGACGTCGTCATCGTCTCCACGTCCGGCGCGGAGGTGGTCGAGCCGATCGGCGAACTCCTGGGCGCCGACAGGGTGGTGGCGACCCGCATGGTCGTCGGCGAGGACGGCTGCTTCACCGGCGAGGTGGAGTACTACGCGTACGGCCCGACCAAGGCCGAGGCCGTCAAGGAGCTCGCGGAGTCCGAGGGGTACGACCTGGAGCGCTGCTACGCCTACAGCGACTCGGCGACCGATGTGCCGATGCTCCAGGCCGTGGGTCATCCGCACGCGGTCAACCCGGACCGCGCACTGCGCCGCGAGGCCCTCGCGCGCGGGTGGCCGATTCTCGATTTCCACCGGCCGGTCCGGCTCAAGCAGCGGCTGCCCGGATTCGCCGTACCGCCCCGCCCGGCCCTTGTCGCGGTCGCCGCGATAGGAGCGGCGGCTGCGACGGCGGGCCTGGTCTGGTACGCGAATCGACGGCGCTCCACGGTCGCTTGAGGGGAATCCGGCACTTTGGCGCCTGTTTGAGGGCAAAAGTAAAGAACGGCGGCCGGGGGTTCCGCTTGCCCCGGTCCAGGAGTACAAAGGGGTTAACGGCCCGCGAGACCAAGGACATCCGAGAGGATCACCTTTTTAACGCATTTGGCCCCACGGACCGCGCATGAACACCGGGCACCCACGCGACGTCGACCCGTCGATTACGGGCCAGCCGCACCAGGTGACGGGCAAAGTTCCCGACCTGATGGGCAACATATCGAGGACGCTTGGTAACTCGGTGAACATGCCAGCGGCGGTACGAGTCCTCGTACCGCCGCAACCCTTTTCCAGGGGTTTCTACGCCGCCCCGCGCTGGAGTGCCTCGCACACCGCCGTCGACTCGCGCGCTCCCAGTTCGACCGCGCGGCCGCAGTGGGCGATCCAGGCGGCCATGCCCTCGGGGGTGCCGGAGGCGTACCCGTCGAGCGCCGCCAGGTAGGCCGCACGGCCCAGTTCGGCGTGGCCCACCTCCGCGGGGCACACCGACTTGGGGTCGAGACCGCTGCCGACCAGGACGATCCGCGCGGCCGCGCGCGCGACCAGGCCGTTGTGGGAGACGAAGGGCCTGAGGGCGAGGAGCTCTCCCTGCACCACGGCGGCCGTGACCAGGGCGGGGGCCGAACTGCCCGCGATGATCAGCTCGGACAGGCCCTCCAGCCGGCCCGAGACCTCGGCCGCGTCCGGCAGGGGCAGCTCGATGAGCGGCTCGTCGACGCTCTCACCGGCCTGACGCGGACGCCCGATCCCGTCCTCGTCGGTCGCTCCTGCCACCAGATGCAGCCGGGCCAGCACCCTGAGGGGCGACTGCCGCCAGATGGACAGCAGTTGGCCGGCCTCGGCGGTCAGCCTCAGTGCCGCGCCCATGACCCGCGCCTCGTCGTCGACGCCGAAGTCCGAGCGTCGGCGCACCTCTTCGAGCGCCCAGTCCGCGCCGGACAGCGCGGCCGAGCCGCGGGCGCCGCGCAGGGCGGCCTCGGAAGTGATCTCGTTGCTGCGGCGCCGCATGACACGGTGCCCGTAGACCCGGTCCACGGACTTGCGCACGGACTCCACGGAGTCGGCCACACCGGGCAGCGAGCCCAGGGCCGCGAGCGGATCGGCGTTCGCGCCTGTCGTACTCATGAGTACGACACTACGCAACCCAGCCGGGCACCCCTCGATGGAGTGGTCTTCTTCACGCACACCTGCCACGTACAGCTACCGCTCGACTACTCTTCGTGAACATGAAAATTGCTTTCGTCGGGAAGGGCGGCAGCGGCAAGACCACCCTGTCCTCCCTGTTCATCCGCCATGTCGCGGCCACCGGAGCGCCGGTGATCGCCGTCGACGCCGACATCAACCAGCACCTCGGCCCGGCGCTCGGCCTGGACGAGGAGGAGGCCGCCGCGCTGCCCGCCCTGGGCGAGCGGCTGCCGCTGATCAAGGAGTACCTGCGCGGCACCAATCCGCGGATCGCCTCGGCCGCGGAGATGATCAAGACCACCCCGCCCGGCGAGGGCTCGCGGCTGCTGCGGGTGCGCGAGGACAACCCGGTCTACGACGCCTGCGCCCGGCCGGTGGAACTCGACGGCGACGTCGTCCGTTTGGTGGTCACCGGCCCCTTCACGGACGCCGACCTGGGGGTCGCCTGCTACCACTCCAAGACGGGAGCGGTGGAACTCTGCCTGAACCACCTGGTGGACGGGCCGGGCGAGTACGTCGTGGTCGACATGACGGCGGGCTCGGACTCCTTCGCCTCCGGCATGTTCACCCGCTTCGACATGACGTTCCTCGTCGCCGAGCCGACCCGGAAGGGGGTCTCGGTCTATCGCCAGTACAAGGAGTACGCCCGCGACTTCGGCGTCACCCTGAAGGTCGTCGGCAACAAGGTCCAGGGCCGCGACGACCTCGACTTCCTCCGCGCCGAAGTCGGGGACGACCTGCTGGTGACGGTCGGGCACTCGGACTGGGTGCGTGCCCTGGAGAAGGGCCGGCCGCCCCGGTTCGCGCTCCTGGAGGACGTCAACCGACGCGCCCTGCACCGACTGCGGACCGCCGTCGACGCGACGTACGAACTGCGCGACGCGGAGCGCTACACCCAGCAGATGGTGCACTTCCACCTGAAGAACGCCCGGTCCTGGGGCAACGAGCGCACGGGGGCCGACCTGGCGGCGCAGATCGACCCCTCGTTCGTGCTCGGCGCAAGCGCGGTGGCGGCCGTCTGAGGACGATCGCCGAGGCGCCTACAGCTTCCCGGCCGCCGGCGCCCCTGGTACGCCCTTCGGCGCCGGGGCGGGCCGGCCCGACAGGAAGGCCTGCCAGCCCTTCTTCGGAGCCTCTCCGACCCCGAGGGAGCGCAGCTTGTCCAGGGTGTCCGGGTCCTGCGCGTCGAGCCAGTCGGCGAGCTGCCGGAAGGAGACACAGCGCACGTCGGGCTTGTTGCAGACCTGCTCGACCGTCTCCTCGACGGCACGCATGTAGGTGCCGCCGTTCCAGGACTCGAAGTGGTTGCCGATGATCAGCGGCGCGCGGTTGCCGTCGTAGGCACGCTGGAAGCCCTTGAGGAGGCCGTCGCGCATCTGGTCGCCCCAGAACTCGCGCTTGCCGGGGTCGCCCTGGGTCCTGGTGCCGGACTGGTTGACCATGAAGTTGTAGTCCATGGTGAGCTGCTCATAGGAGTGCCCGGGGAAGGGCACGAGCTGCATCGACAGGTCCCACAGGCCCTGCTTCTTCTTCGGCCACAGCTGCTCGTTGACCCCGCTGGTGTCGTAGCGGAAGCCCAGCTCGCGAGCGGCCGTCATGAAGTTCTTCTGGCCCTCCAGGCAGGGGGTGCGGGCGCCGATCAGCTCCTTGTCGTAGTCGAAGGGCAGCGGGGAGGCCTTCGTCATCCCGGTGTTGGTCTTCCAGGATTTGACGAACTTCTTCGCCTGGGCGATCTCGTCCTTCCACTCCTCGACCGACCACTGGCCGACCCCGCCGCCGCTGCCGCAGAAGTGGCCGTTGAAGTGGGTGCCGATCTCGTTGCCCTCCAGCCACGCGAGGCGCAGCTGCTTGACGGTGTCGGCGATGCCCTGCTGGTCGTTGAAGCCGATGTCGGAGCGGCCCGGGGAGTGCTGCGGCGGCTTGTACTCGTCGCGCTTGTCCTCCGGCAGCATGTACACGCCGCTCAGGAAGTACGTCATCGTCGCGTGGTTCGCCTTGGCGACCGCACGGAAGTGGGAGAACAGCTTCTGGCTGTCCTCGCCGGCGCCGTCCCAGGAGAACACCACGAACTGGGGCGGCTTCTCGCCGGGCTTGAGGCGCTCGGCCCTCGGCAGGTGCGGCTGGGCTCCGGTGTAGGCGGTGGAACCGTCGCCGATCAGCCGGAACACCCGCTTGGGTGGTGCCTGGGCGGGCTTCGCCTTCAGCGGTCCCGCGGCTCCTCCGTCGGCGTCGCCGGTGCCGGTCGCGCAACCGGCGAGCGAGGCGGCGCAGACCGCGGCGACCACGGCTCCCGCGGCAATCCTGTGGGTGGCGGCCATGTTCCGCCCACCTTCTTCCTTCTCTCGGGGCAACGACAGCGCCGCCAAGTTCGCACGGGCCCGAGAAGGAATTAGTACGACAAGCCGATGAAATTGCCACTTCACCTATTCAGGTGAGCCTTTCACCCATTTGCCCGGAAAGCCTATGCCTGCCCTTTACTCTGCATTACGATCCATTTACCGAGCGTTGATTCATCCCGCCGCTGCACGCCGTGACCCACGGCCGCGACCCGACCCCCGTCGTCGACGGGGGACCACCTGTTCCGCGACCGCGCTGCCCCGGAGGAGACGGGAAATATGTCAGCCTGTGTTCCCACCCGAGCCACCGACCCCAGCGACTCGCACCACGCGAGGCGCAGCCACCC
>NZ_RSAJ01000603.1 GCF_003933965.1 Streptomyces sp. RP5T | reverse complement strand
CCCCCTCCTCCGCCCGCGCGATGACGGCGAGTTCGGCGGGATCGTGTCCCGTACGACCGCTCGCGGCGACCGTCAGCACGACCTCCCCGCGCCCGGCCCGCTCCAGCAACCTCCCCCGCAACTCCGGCCCGCCATAAGCCTGTACGGCCGCCATGGCCGCGCTGCTCTCCAGCAGGGGCACCCGGGCCAGCACCCTCGCCGACTCGCGCAGCACCAGGCACAGGGCGACGGCGTCCAGGCCGGCCCCGCCGTACTCCTGCGCCGAGAGCAGGCTCAGCAGGTCCGCGTCGGCGAGCCTGGCCCACAGGGCCCGGTCGAAATCGTCGGCCACGGCACCCGTGGTCAGCGCCGGAGAGGGCACCGCGTCCGGCGCGACGTCGGCGAACACCCCGCGCGCGGCCTCGGCCGCCGCCTGCTGCTCCTCGCTGAAGGTGAAGTCCACGGTCCCTGTCCTTCCGACGGGTCGGCAGATCGGGTCGGCAGATCGCGTGAGCTGATCTGACGGTCCGTCAAGATAGAACAGGTTCCAGAAGAAGGGAACGGGCTTCCCCGGGCCTACCTGTCGGGCCTACCTGTCGAAGTCCAGCTCCACCTTCTCCGTCACCGGATGCGACTGGCACGCCAGCACATAGCCGGCCTCGGTCTCCTCCGGCTCCAGCGCGAAGTTGCGGTCCATGCGCACCTCGCCGGAGACCAGGAAGGCCCGGCAGGTCCCGCACACCCCGCCCTTGCAGGCGTAGGGCGCGTCGGACCGGTTGCGCAGCACCGTCTCCAGCAGGGACTCGCCGGCCTGGACGGGCCAGCTGCCGCCGCGTCCGTCGAGCCGGGCGGTCACCGTGCTGTGCGCGGGCGCCGCGACCGTCCGCACCGGGGCTGCCCCCGCGTCCACATGGAAGATCTCCTCGTGGATCCTCGTACGGGCCACCCCGAGCTCCCGCAACGCCTTCTCCGCACCCTGCACCAGCCCGAACGGCCCGCACAGGAACCATCCCGCCACCCGGTCCACCGGCAGCAGCGCCGGAAGCAACCCGGTCAGCCGCTGCCGGTCGAGTCGCCCGGACGGCAGCCCCGCCTGCTGCTCCTCCCGGGAGAGCACCGTGACCAGCTGGAACCGCTCGGGGTGGCGGTCCTTCAGGTCGGCCACCTCCTCCAGGAACATCGTCGAGGCGGACGTACGGTCGCTGCGGATCAGACAGAACCGGGCCTCCGGCTCGCGCGCCAGCAGCGTCGACACGATCGACAGCACCGGGGTGATGCCGCTGCCGCCGACGATCGCCGCGTACAGTCCGGGCGCCGGATCCAGGGTGAAACGGCCCGCCGGAGTCATCACCTCCAGCTCGTCCCCGACATTGATCTCCTTGAGCGCGTACGTCGAGAAGGCACCGCCCTCCACGAGCCGCACCCCGACGCGCAGTTGGCGCGGCCCCTCACCGTCCGGCGCGGGAGAGCAGATGGAGTAGGTCCGGCGGATCTCCGTGCCGTCGGCCGTGCGGCGCAGGGCGAGATGCTGGCCCGCCGCGTACCGGAACTCCTCGCGCAGCTCGGGCGGCACGGTGAGGGTCAGGGCCACGGAGTCGTCGGTGAGCCGGTCGACCGCGGCCACCGGGAGCGGGTGGAAGCGGGCCATCACAACTCCTTGAAGTGGTCGAACGGTTCACGGCAGCCCAGGCACCGCCGCAGCGCCTTGCAGGCGGTGGAGGAGAACCGGCTGAGCAGTTCGGTGTCGGCGCAGCCGCAGTGCGGGCAGACGACGGCCTCGGTCGTGCTGTCGAGTGTCCGCGTCGGCCCGAGACCCACCGCGACCGGCCCGGACGCCGCCACTGCGCGGGGTGGCGCTATGCCGAACTCCCGCAGCTTGCGGCGCCCTTCGGCTGTGATGTCGTCGGTCGACCAGGCGGGCGCGAGCACGGTGCGCACGGTGACCTCCCGCACCCCGTGTTCGCGCAGCACCCGCTCTATGTCCAGGGACATCGCCTCGATCGCGGGACAGCCGGTGTACGTCGGGGTCAGATCGACCTCGACCACGTCCGCGCCCCGGACCCGCACCCCGCGCACCACACCCAGCTCGCGCAGGGTCAGCACGGGCAGTTCCGGGTCGGGCACCGAACCGGCCAGCGCGAACAGGTCGGTCTCCAGCGGCGTGAGCGTCACCATGACGCCCCCGGGTGACTGCGGTGCAGGTGCTGCATCTCGGCGAGCATCCGCCCGAAGGACTCGGTGTGCAGACCCTGCCGTCCCGCTCCCGCCGCCCACGCACCCGAACGCGGGCCCTCGGGGACGCCCAGGGTGGCCCGGCGCAGCACCGCGCCCACGGAGGCGAGCCAGGCCGACTCCATGCGCTCCCCGTCGACCTCCACGCCCTCCACGGGCCGGAACATCTCGCCGGTGAACCGCCACAGCGCCTCGCACGCCCGCCGCATCCGCTCGTGGCTCTCCTCGGTGCCGTCGCCGAGCCGCAGGGTCCACTGCTCGGCGTGGTCGCGGTGGTAGGCGACCTCCTTGACGGCCTTCGCGGCGAGCGGGGCGAAGGGGCCGTCGCCCGCGGCCAGTTCGGCGTACAGCAGGTGCTGATAGGTGGAGAAGTAGAGCTGGCGGACGATGGTGTGGGCGAAGTCGCCGTTCGGCTGCTCCACCAGCTGGAGGTTGCGGAAGGCGCGCTCCTCGCGCAGATACGCCAGTTCGTCCTCGTCGCCGGTCATCGACAGCAGCACCCGGGCCTGGCCGAGCAGGTCGAGGGCGATGTTGGCGAGCGCGACCTCCTCCTCCAGCACGGGGGCGTGGCCCGCCCACTCGCCGAGGCGGTGCGAGAGCACCAGGGCGTCGTCGCCGAGGGCGAGGGCGGCCGCTGCCGGGACAGGGGTGGGCGTGGGGGCGACGGTGGCCCCGGACGCCGTCTCGGACGCCGTCACAGGTGCTTCACCCCTTCCGGGATCTCGTAGAACGTGGGGTGCCGGTACGGCTTATCGGCGGCCGGCTCGAAGAAGGGGTCCTTCTCGTCGGGCGAGGAGGCCGTGATCGCGGATGAGGGCACCACCCAGATGGAGACGCCCTCGCCGCGCCGGGTGTACAGGTCGCGGGCGTTGCGCAGGGCGAGCTCCGCGTCCGGGGCGTGCAGGCTGCCGGCGTGGGTGTGGGAGAGGCCGCGGCGCGAGCGCACGAAGACCTCCCACAGGGGCCAGTCGGTGGTCGTCATGCGCGTGCCGCTCCTGTCTCGCCGGTGTGCTGTGCCGCAGAGTGTTTCGCCGCGTGGGCCGCGGCCGCCTCCCGCACCCAGGCGCCCTCGTCGTGCGCCCTTCTGCGCTGGGTGATCCGCTGTTCGTTGCACGGACCGTTGCCCTTGAGGACCTCCTTGAACTCCGTCCAGTCGATCGGGCCGAAGTCGTGGTGTCCCCTTTCCTCGTTCCACCGCAGGTCCGGGTCGGGGAGTGTGAGGCCCAGGGACTCGGCCTGGGGGACGCAGATGTCGACGAAACGCTGGCGCAGCTCGTCGTTGGAATGCCGCTTGATCTTCCAGGCCATCGACTGCGCGGAGTGCGCGGACTCGTCGTCGGGCGGGCCGAACATCATCAGGGACGGCCACCACCAGCGGTCCACCGCGTCCTGGGCCATCGCGTGCTGCTCCGGTGTGCCGTTGCTCAGGGCCAGCAGCAGCTCGTAGCCCTGGCGCTGGTGGAAGGACTCCTCCTTGCAGATGCGGACCATCGCGCGTGCGTAAGGGCCGTAGGAGCAGCGGCACAGCGGCACCTGGTTGGTGATCGCGGCGCCGTCCACCAGCCAGCCGATCGCGCCGACGTCCGCCCAGGTGAGGGTGGGGTAGTTGAAGATCGAGGAGTACTTCTGGCGGCCGGAGTGGAGCTTGTCGAGGAGCTCGTCGCGGCTCGTGCCCAGAGTTTCCGCGGCGCTGTAGAGGTAGAGGCCGTGCCCCGCCTCGTCCTGGACCTTGGCCATCAGGATGGCCTTGCGGCGCAGGGAGGGCGCACGCGTGATCCAGTTCGCCTCCGGCTGCATGCCGATGATCTCGGAGTGGGCGTGCTGCGCGATCTGGCGGACCAGGGTCGCGCGATAGGCGTCGGGCATCCAGTCACGCGGCTCGATGCGCTCGTCGGCGGCCACGGCGGCGTCGAAGACGCTCTGGTACGCGGTGGTGTCGCCGACGGCACCCCCGGTGCCGTACGTCTGTGTGCTCGCCGTCTGATGCGCGGCTGCTGTCGCCATGAGGCCCCCTCGACCTGGGCTCCGCCGGAACCTGCTCCCGACCGATCGTTCGGTTCGTGCGATTCCATGGTGTGCCGGGCGCCGTAAGGTGTCAACCGCTGTGGAAAACCTGCGGGGCAGCCTGTGGAAAACCGAAGCGGGAGTGAGCACGGCCACGGCCGGACCGGTCGGAAGGGGCTGTGCGGGGAGGTCGGGCCTGAGTACCGTGCCCGGTGCGAGCCACCGCGGCGAGGCGGGTGCGGGCGCCGGCCACCGGGCGGGCCGCCTCTCCGCGGCCGGGCGGCGCTGAACGGACCGGAATCGGGAGCGGGGCGGAATGGACGCGTACGACGGAGGCTCGAACGCCCGGAGACGACCGGGCGCGGCGAGCGGGCCGGACGGCGGCCCCGAACGGGGGGAGGCGGCTGAGCCGGGTGGCGCGGCCGAGCCTAGCGATGCGGGCGAGTCCAGCGATGCGGCCGAGGCCGGTGATGCGGGCGGGTCCAGCGATGCGAGCGGGTCCAGCGATGCCGTCGAGCCCGGTGATGCCCGTGAGCCCCGTGAGCCCCGTGACGCGGCTGGGCTGGAGCGGCCGGAGACGTCACAGGCCTGGGCGGGGACGTCAGCGGGGGCGAATGAGCCGCAGGTGGCCGATGCGACTGGTGATCCGGCCGTCGCGCCCGCCCGGTCCCGGGTG
>NZ_RSAJ01000602.1 GCF_003933965.1 Streptomyces sp. RP5T | reverse complement strand
CGGCGGAGCCGGTGAAGGGGCTCATGTCCGTGCGGCCTCCTCGTGCTCGGGCGGGATGCGAGGTTCGAGGTGCGCTCTGCCCTTCGAAGCTATCACTCATCTTTGACTGTCGTCACGAGTGCACGATAGAGACCGGGCGGGTGACCTGGCTCCGTCACATCCGTCACGGCTCGTCGACAGACCGGCAACGGCGGGATCAGCCGTGCGAGGCAAGCCGTTGCTACGGGTAAGCCGCCTGCCGACGGGGCCGACGGTCCCGTACGGTGCCCGCCGGACGACCCTGCCGACAGCGCCGTACCATTCATACGGTTGAAAGCAGGACAGCCTGCTCATGAACGGAACCGCCTTGCAAGATCGCCCCCCAGCCTCCGCCTCCTGGCGCATCGCGCTGCCGCATTCCGCCGCGGCCGTGCCGGTGGCCCGCGCTCTGGTCCGCACCGCGCTGACCGAGCTGGAGCACGGGGCGGACTGCGACACCGCGGAGCTGCTGACGGCCGAGCTGGTGGCGAACGCCGTGGAGCACACGGCCGGGGACACCCCGATAGAGCTGGTCGTGGAGCTGCTGCCGACCGGCTGCCAGGTCGAGGTGCACGACCCGGACCCGGCGCCCCCGGGTCATCTCACGCAGCCCCACACCGGGGAACCGGATCCCTGGCAGGAGCACGGGCGGGGACTGCTGCTGATCAGGGCGCTCAGCTCGTCGTGCGGGCACCGCCCGACCGAGACCGGCAAGGCGGTGTGGTTCCGGCTGCCGGTGGTGCCGCCCCAGTGGCACCCGGCGTGACGCTCAGCGCAGTGTCGCGACCAGCACGGCCTTGATCGTGTGCAGCCGGTTCTCCGCTTCGTCGAACACGACCGAGTGCGCCGACTCGAACACCTCGTCCGTGACCTCCAGGGACTCCAGGCCGTGGGTCTCGAAGATCTCCTGCCCCACCTTCGTGCCGAGGTCGTGGAAGGCGGGCAGACAGTGCAGGAACCTGACGTCCGCGTTCCCCGTGGCGCGCAGCACGTCCATGGTCACCGCGTACGGCTTCAGCGCGGTGATCCGCTCGTCCCACACGTCCTTCGGCTCGCCCATCGAGACCCACACGTCGGTGGCGACGAAGTCCGCCCCCCGTACGCCCTCCTCCAGGGACTCCGTGAGGGTGATCCGCGCGCCGCTGTCCACGGCGACCGCCCGCGCCCGCTCGACGACGTCCTGCGCGGGCCAGTAGGTCTTCGGCGCGACGATCCGCACGTCCATCCCCAGCAGCGCACCGGTGACCAGGTACGAGTTGCCCATGTTGAACCGCGCGTCGCCGAGGTAGGCGAACGCGATCTCCGGGACCGGTTTCGCGCTGTGCTCGGTCATCGTCAGCACGTCGGCCAGCATCTGGGTGGGATGCCAGTCGTCGGTGAGGCCGTTGTACACCGGCACCCCGGCGTACGCGGCCAGCTCCTCCACCTTCTGCTGGCTGTCCCCGCGGTACTCGATCCCGTCGTACATACGGCCGAGCACGCGCGCGGTGTCGCGCACGGACTCCTTGTGCCCGATCTGCGAGCCGGACGGGTCCAGGTAGGTCGTGGAGGCGCCCTGGTCCGCCGCGGCGACCTCGAACGCGCAGCGGGTGCGGGTCGAGGTCTTCTCGAAGATCAGCGCGATGTTCTTCCCGCTCAGGTACCGCGTCTCGGTCCCCGCCTTCTTGGCGGCCTTCAGCTCGGCGGCCAGCGCGACCAGGCCGAGGAACTCCTCGGCCGTGAAGTCGAGCTCCTTGAGGAAGTGGCGCCCGGCGAGGGCGGTGGGAACAGTCGCCATGGGGGCGCTCCAGAGGGACGGGAACAGGACACTGGAAGTCTATACGATATTCGGCATTTCTATACAGCCGCCCTCTCCACCGGGCAGCTCATGCAGCGCGGTCCGCCCCTCCCCCTCCCCAGCTCGCTGCCCGGGATCTCGATGACCTCGATGCCCTGCTTGCGCAGATGGGTGTTGGTGGTGGCGTTGCGCTCGTAGGCGACGACGACACCCGGTTCCACGGCGAGCACGTTGCAGCCGTCGTCCCACTGCTCGCGCTCGGCCGCGTGCACGTCCTGGGTGGCGGTCAGGACCCTGATCTCGCTCAGTCCGAGCGCGGCGGCGATCGCGCGGTGCATGTGCTCCGGCGGATGGTCGGTGACCTTGAGTTCCTTGTCGCCGACGCCCGGTTCGATGGTGTACGACCGGAGCATGCCGAGCCCGGCGTACTGCGTGAAGGTGTCGCCGTCGACCATCGTCATCACGGTGTCCAGATGCATGAAGGCCCGCCGCTTCGGCATGTCGAGGGCCACGATCGACTGCGCGGAGCCCTCGGCGAACAGCTTGTGCGCGAGCATCTCGACCGCCTGGGGCGTGGTCCGCTCACTCATGCCGATGAGGACGGCGCCGTTGCCGATGACGAGGACGTCGCCGCCCTCGATGGTGGAGGGGTAGTCGGCCTGCCCCTCCGACCAGAGGTGGAACGTCTCGTCGCGGAAGAGCGGGTGGTGGCGGTAGATCGCCTCGAAGTGGACCGTCTCGCGCTGCCGGGCCGGCCACTTCATGGCGTTGACGGAGACCCCGTCGTATATCCAGGCGGAGGTGTCCCGGGTGAAGAGGTGGTTGGGCAGCGGCGCGAGAAGGAAGTCGTCGAGGTCCATGACATGGAAGCGCACGGAGGTCGGCTCCGGGTGCGCCTCCAGGAACTCCCGCTTGGTCATCCCGCCGACGAGGGCCTCCGCGAGCTCGTCGGCGGGCAGCGCCTCGAAGGAGGCCCGCAGGTGGTCGGTGGCCAGCGGGCCGTACTCCTTCTCGTCGAAGACGCGGTCGAGCACGAGCACGCGGGCCGCCGGGACCTCGAGGGCCTCGGCGAGCAGATCGCCGAAGAGGTGCACGGCGACCCCGCGGTCGCGCAGCACGTCGGCGAACCCGTCGTGCTCGGCGCGCGCCCGGCGCACCCACAGCACGTCGTCGAACAGCAGCGCGTCCTTGTTGCTGGGGGTGAGCCTTTTGAGCTCCAGATCCGGCCGGTGCAGGATGACGCGGCTGAGCCGCCCGGCTTCGGAGTCGACATGGAATCCCATGCCTCCATCCTGACCAACGGGAAGCGTCTTGACCCCTTCGTTCGTACAGATTTCCCGTTCTCGTCCTCTTGACGATAAACGGATCGTCCGGTTATCGTCGTACGGACGAAAAGAGGGAGTTCGATGGCCGACATCACCCGGCGCCTCGGCTGGCGCCACCTGCGCGGGGCACCCACGGCACACATCCGCCACCACCACGGCGGCAAGCTGCTGCACGACGGTCCGGGACTCAGCTTCTGGTTCCGCGCACTGACCGCCGCGCTCTCCGAAGTCCCGGTGGACGACCGCGAGTTGGCCATGACCTTCCACGCCCGTACGTCCGACTTCCAGGACGTGGCGGTCCAGGCGACCGTGACCTACCGGATCGGCGACCCGGCCCTCGCCGCCGCCCGCCTGGACTTCTCGATCGACCCGGACACCGGAGTATGGCGGGGCGCTCCCCTGGAGCAGCTGGGCACGCTGCTCACGGAGACGGCCCAGCAGCACGCCCTCGACGTGCTGGCCCGCACTCCCCTGTCCGCCGCCCTGGTCGACGGGGTGGCGGCGGTGCGCGAGCGGGTCGCGGCGGGCCTGGGCGCCGAGCCCCGGCTGCCCGCGACCGGCATCGAGGTGGTCGCGGTCCGGGTGATGGCCCTGAGACCCGAACCGGACGTGGAGCGGGCCCTGCGCACCCCGGCCCGCGAGCAGATCCAGCAGGAGGCCGACCGGGCTACCTACGAACGGCGGGCCGTCGCCGTCGAGCGCGAGCGGACCATCGCCGAGAACGAACTGGCCAGCCAGATCGAACTCGCCCGCCGCGAGGAGCAGTTGGTCGAACAGCGCGGCACCAACGCCCGCCGGGAGGCGGAGGAGCACGCGGCGGCGGACGCGGTACGGGCCGAGGCGGAGGCGACGCGTTCGGTACGGCTGGCCCGCGCGGAGGCCGACGGGGTGCGCGCCGTCGGTGACGCGAAGGCGCAGGCCCAGGCCGCCTGGCTGAAGGTGCACGAGGACGTCGGGGTCGCCACCCTGCACGCCCTCACCGGGACCCGGCTCGCGGAGAACCTGCCGAACATCGACAGCGTGACCATCTCCCCGGACGTGCTGACCGGACTGCTGGCCAAGCTGGGCGCACGGGAGCCGGAGTGAGTCTCGCGCCGCGCGCGGTCCTGGTCCATCGGACCACGGAGTACGAGGAGTTGGTGGCCCACCACGGCACCCACGGCCAGGCCGCCTTCTTCCTCGGCTCGCGGGGCCGGGACATCGCGGAGGTCGCCGAACGCCACGAGCGCACCCGCCGGGCGCTCGCCGAGGTGACCGCCGCGATCCCGCTGACCTGGCGCCAGGCCCGGGTGGAGCGGTCCGACCTGGACCGTTTCCTGTTCGCCCCCGAGGACGTGGTGATCGTGGTCGGCCAGGACGGGCTGGTGGCGAACGTGGCCAAGTACCTGACCGGCCAGCCGGTGCTGGGCATCGACACCGAGCCCGGCCGCAACCCCGGTGTCCTGGTACGGCACCGCGCGCGGGACACCGCCGAGCTGCTGGCGGTGGCCGGTGCGAGCGTCGACGAGCTGACGATGGTCGAGGCCGTCGCGGACGACACCCAGCGGCTCGTCGCGCTGAACGAGATCTATCTGGGCGCCGCCGGTCATCAGACCGCCAGATACCGCCTGGGTCTGGAGGGCGACGGGGGTGTCGTCGAGGCCCAGGCCTCCTCCGGGGTGCTGGTGGGGACGGGGACCGGAGCCACGGGCTGGCTCCGGTCCGTGTGGCAGGAGCGGGGCGCGGCCCTGCGGCTGCCGGCCCCCACGGAGACCCGCCTGGTCTGGTTCGTC
>NZ_RSAJ01000601.1 GCF_003933965.1 Streptomyces sp. RP5T | reverse complement strand
GCCCACCCTTCCTGATCAGTGCAAGCTGCATGCTTCTCCCATGTCTCCGACGCCCCGCACGTTCCTGACCGGCTCCGGCTCCTGCACCCTCGTCGTCTGCCGGGGCTGCTGTTGCGGCGACGCCCGCAAGCACCCCGGCACCGACCACGCCTGGCAGTTGGAGCTGCTGCGCGCCGGAGCGGCCCAGCACGGCTTCCAGGTCCGCACGACCGACTGCCTGGGCCCCTGCGACCAGGCCAACGTGATCGTCGTACGCCCCTCGGCGGCCGGACGCCGGGCGGGGGGCAAGGCGGCGTGGATCGGGTTCGTCATGGACGACGCGGGCACGGAGGAGGTCGTGCAGTGGGCGGCGGCGGGCGGGCCGGGGACCGCCGAGCCGCCGTTGACGCTGGAGCTCCAGTTCATCCAGCCGCCGCGGGAGGCCCGGGTACGGTCCCGGCGCCGTCGTTAGTTGTTAATGGGATCCATTTTCATATAGCGTCCTCGGTGCCCACCCACCGAGGCCCTGAAGGGGTTCCCCATGGCTGTCCCCAAGCGGAAGACGTCCCGCAGCAACACCCGCCACCGCCGCTCGCAGTGGAAGGCCACCACCGCTCAGCTGGTGCCGGTCACGATCGACGGCGTCACGCGTATCGTCCCGCAGAACCTGGTCAGGGCGTACGAGCGCGGCCTGCTGCGCCCCGAGGGCTGAGCCCGCGCTCACGCCGCCGTGTCGTAGAACTCCGCGCGGACGCGGCGCAGCCACGCCTCGGCCGGCGCCTCGTCGGGCCGGTCCGGCAGCACGCTGCGGGTCTCGGCGAACGCGGTCTCGTAGTGGGCGAGCAGTGAGCGCGCCGAGGCCGGGTCGGCGGCGACGGCGTCCCCGAAACGGTGGTACTCCCCGGGGTCCTCGACCCGCACCGTGAGCCGCCCGGAGGTGTACAGCTCCAGGCCCTGGTGGCACAGTCGCTTCAGGTGCCGGGCGTGCTTGGCGGTGCGGTGGTCGCCGGTACGGTTCTCCAGCTTCCTGAACTGCTGGCCGGCGTACCCGAGGTAGGCGTCCCGGACCCGCTGCGCGCTCAGGAACGACCCTCGGATGCCGATGAGTTCGTCGCCGAGCGAGGTGCGCACCTCGTACAGCTCGTCGGGCAGCCACACCAGCTCCATGACGGTCGGATTGCCGCCGAGGGCGAGCCGGCACCACTTCGCCGCCTCGTGCAGGGTGCGGTCCGGTGCGGTGGTGACGTGGGACTCCTTCGGGGTGTGCAGACCGAGCAGGGTCTCGGTGGGCGCGGCGAACATGCCGAGCCGGTCCACGTCGGAGCCCTCACGGGCGAGTCCGTACGCGGTCGAGCCGACGACGCCGGAGAGCAGGATGTTCTGGACGGTCACCCGCCCATTGTGCTGACCTGCGGCGATCGCGGTCATCCGGTTTTCGTGGCGGTCCCGGTGGGGAATACCGTGTCCGGTCACGCGTTGCATCCTGTGTGAGTTCCCCGACCGCCGCCGTCCGCTTCTCCGTCCTCGACCGCTCCCGCACCCGCGAGGGCGGCACGAACGCGCAGGCGCTCCAGGACACCGTCCGCCTGGCGCGGGAGCTGGAGGGGCTCGGCTACCACCGCTTCTGGGTCTCGGAGCACCACGGTGTGCCGGGAGTCGCGGGCTCCGCGCCGACCGTGCTGGCGGCCGCCGTGGCCTCGGCCACGGAGACGATCCGGGTCGGCACCGGTGGCGTGATGCTGCCGAACCACCAACCCCTGGTCGTGGCCGAGCAGTTCGGGGTTCTGGAGTCGCTCTTCCCCGGCCGCATCGACATGGGCCTGGGCCGTTCGGTCGGCTTCACCGACGGCGTGCGCAAGGCACTGGGGCGCGGCAAGGACGACGCCGACGACTTCGCCGTACAGCTGGAGGAGCTGCTGGGCTGGTTCCGCGGCACCTCCCCGACGGGGGTGCACGCCCGCCCCGCCGAGGGCCTGACCGTGCCGCCCTTCGTGCTGGCCATGGGCGAGGGCGCCGCGATCGCGGCCCGCGCGGGCCTGCCGATGGTCATCGGCGACCTCAGGAACCGCGAGAGGATGCGGCGCGGCATCGACCTCTACCGCGCGCACTTCCGCCCCTCCCCCTGGGCGTCCGAACCGTACGTCGTCATCTCGGGCACGATCGCGGTCGCCGCCACGCCCGAGGAGGCGCGGCGTCTGCTGATCCCGGAGGCCTGGTCGATGGCGTACTCCCGGACCCACGGCACCTTCCCGCCGCTGCCGCCCGCCGAGCACGTCGAGGGCCGCGCGATGACGGACCGGGAGCGCGGCTTCTACGAGTCCGGTCTCGCCGGCCACATCGCGGGCACCGAGGAGCAGGTCGCCCACGAACTGGAGACGCTCCTGAAGGAGACCGGAGCGCAGGAGGTGCTGGTCACGACCAGTACGTACGACCGTGCGGCCCTGCTGGACTCCTACCGGCGGCTGGCCGCGATCACGTCCGGTTAGAGTCGTTCCCATGCACGGCCCCCACACCTCCCACGACCCGTACGTCCGCGTCCGCGGTGCCCGTGAGCACAATCTCCGGGGGGTGGACGTCGATGTGCCCCGGGATGTGCTGGCCGTGTTCACCGGGGTGTCCGGGTCGGGGAAGTCGTCGCTGGCGTTCGGGACGATCTACGCGGAGGCCCAGCGGCGGTACTTCGAGTCGGTGGCGCCCTACGCGCGGCGGCTGATCCATCAGGTGGGGGCGCCGAAGGTCGGGGAGATCACCGGGCTGCCGCCCGCGGTCTCGCTCGAACAGCGCCGCTCGGCTCCGACCTCCCGCTCCTCGGTCGGTACGGTCACCAACCTCTCGAACTCGCTGCGCATGCTGTTCTCCCGGGCCGGCGACTACCCGCCCGGCGCCGAGCGGCTCGACTCGGACTCCTTCTCCCCCAACACGGCCGTCGGAGCCTGCCCGGAGTGTCACGGCCTGGGCCGCGTCCACCGTACGACCGAGCAGTCGCTGGTACCCGACCCCTCGCTGTCGATCCGGGAGGGCGCCATCGCCGCGTGGCCCGGCGCCTGGCAGGGCAAGAACCTGCGGGACATCCTCGACGCGCTCGGGTACGACGTCGACCGGCCGTGGCGTGAACTGCCCGCCGAACAGCGCGAGTGGATCCTGTTCACCGACGAGCAGCCGGTGGTCACGGTGCACCCGGTCCGGGACGCGGACCGTATCCAACGCCCCTACCAGGGGACGTACATGAGCGCCCGGCGCTATGTGCTGAAGACGTTCGCGGACTCCAGGAGCCAGACGCTCAGGGCGAAGGCGGAACGGTTCCTGGTCTCCGCCCCCTGCCCGGCCTGCGGGGGCAGCAGGCTGCGCCCGGAGGCGATGGCGGTCACCTTCGCCGGGCGCACGATCGCCGACCTCGCGGCCCTGCCGCTGACCGAGCTGGCCGCCGCCCTGGTCGGCAGCGGGGAGACCGCGCGGTTCCTCACCCAGGACCTCAAGTCCCGTATCGCGCCGGTCGTGGAGCTCGGGCTCGGCTATCTGAGCCTGGACCGCGCGACCCCCACCCTGTCCGCGGGCGAACTCCAGCGACTGCGCCTGGCGACCCAGTTGCGCTCCGGGCTCTTCGGTGTGGTGTACGTCCTCGACGAGCCCTCCGCCGGACTGCACCCCGCGGACACCGAGGCCCTGCTCACCGTGCTGGACCGGCTGAAGGCGGCCGGCAACTCGGTGTTCGTGGTGGAGCACCACCTGGACGTCATGCGGGGCGCGGACTGGCTGGTGGACGTCGGTCCGGCGGCCGGTGAGCACGGCGGGCGGGTGCTGCACAGCGGGCCGGTCGCGGAACTGGCGAAGGTCGAGGAGTCCGCGACCGCCCGGTTCCTGTTCGACCGCGCGCCGACGGTGCGGCGTGAAGTGCGTTCACCGCGGGGCCGGTTGACGGTCGGTCCGGTCCACCGGCACAACCTGCGCGGGGTGACGGCCGAGTTCCCGCTCGGGGTGTTCACCGCCGTGACCGGGGTGTCCGGCTCCGGCAAGTCCACCCTCGTCGGCGGCATCACCGAGGAGACCGCCGGGGTGGGGCGCCTGGTCTCGGTCGACCAGAAGCCGATCGGCCGGACCCCGCGGTCCAACCTGGCGACCTACACGGGGCTGTTCGACGTCGTGCGCAAGGTCTTCGCCGCCACGGACGAGGCGCGTGAGCGCGGGTACGGGGCGGGCCGGTTCTCCTTCAACGTGGCGGGAGGGCGCTGCGAGACCTGCCAGGGCGAGGGGTTCGTGAGCGTGGAGCTGCTCTTCCTGCCGAGCACGTACGCGCCCTGCCCGGACTGCGGCGGGGCCCGCTACAACCCCGCGACGCTCGAAGTGACGTACCGGGGACGGAACATCGCCCAGGTGCTCGACCTCACGGTGGAGTCGGCGGCGGACTTCTTCGCGGACACCCCGATCGTGGCCCGCAGTCTCACCACCCTGCTCGACGTCGGCCTCGGCTACCTCCGCCTCGGGCAGCCCGCCACCGAACTCTCCGGCGGCGAGGCCCAGCGCATCAAGCTCGCGAACGAACTCCAGCGCGCCGGGCGCGCCCACACCCTCTACCTCCTCGACGAACCCACCACCGGTCTGCACCCGGCCGACGTCGAGGTCCTCATGCGCCAGCTCCACGGTCTCGTCGACGCCGGCCACACGGTGATCGTCGTCGAGCACGACATGTCGGTGGTGGCGGGCGCGGACTGGGTGATCGACCTGGGACCGGGCGGCGGGGACGCGGGCGGCCGGATCGTGGCGGCGGGAGTGCCGGGCGAGGTGGCCGGGGCGGCGGAGAGCGCTACGGCTCCCCACCTGTCACGGGCGCTGGGCTCAGATTCCTGACTCCGACGGCGCACAGTTCGGCCCGGCGTCCCGAGCCGTCGCTCAGGGGGGCCGGAGTCGATCGGTCCGTGTGCTCCC
>NZ_RSAJ01000600.1 GCF_003933965.1 Streptomyces sp. RP5T | reverse complement strand
GGATAGGCTCGGGGGTGTGAACCCAGTCAAGCCAGGAGAGACGCGGCGTACGCCTTGGATCGTAGGGGTGTCCGGCGCCTCCGGCACCCCGTATGCCGCGTCCGTGCTGCGTGCGCTGCTCGCTGCCGGTGAGAGCGTCGACCTGGTGGTCTCCCGCGCCTCGCGGCTCACCCTTCTCGACGAGACGGGGATCTCCTTCCGGGACGCGCACTGGCGCGAGGACCTGCGGGAATGGCTGGGCCGGGGAGCCGACGGCAAGCCGGCCGCCTTCGACGTCGACACCGACGCCGTGCGGTACTGGCCCCCCGGGGACCTGGCCGCCGGCCCGTCCTCGGGGTCGTACCCGAGCAAGGGGATGCTGATCGTCCCGGCCTCCACGGCCTGTGTCGCCGGAGTCGCCCTCGGGCTCTCCAAGGACCTGCTCCAGCGGGCCGCGAGCGTCACGCTGAAGGAGCGGCGGCCGCTGGTCGTGGCGGTGCGGGAGACTCCCCTGAACGGTCAGACCCTGCGGCACCTCGTCACGCTCGACGACGCCGGCGCGAGCGTGGTCCCCGCCTCGCCGGGCTTCTACGCGGGAGCCACCCACATCCAGGACCTGGTGGACTTCGTCGCCGGGCGGGTGCTGGACGCGGCGGGCGTCCGGCACGACCTGTACCGGCGCTGGCGGGGCGAACTGGGCGGCGGCACATCGGGTCAGTAGGACACGCGGCAGTACCGGCAGTACCTCTCATCACTTCAGGCACTTTTCAGCGGAAGGCTTCGATCCCATGGACGCGGTGGACAGGCAGCTCATCCAGGCCCTGAGGGAGAACGGCCGGGCCTCCTACGCGGAGCTGGGGCGCCTCGTCGGTCTGTCGGGACCCAGCGTCACCGACCGCATCAACCGGCTGGAGGCGGCCGGTGTCATCACCGGTTACCGCGCCACCGTCGACGCCGCCTCGCTCGGCCTCGGCGTCACCGCGCTGATCGGCATCTCGCTGTCCGACGCGGTGGACCACGAGGACGTGGCGCGGCGGCTCAGGGACCTCACCGAGATCGAGGACTGCTGGTTCATCGCGGGTGACGACTCGTACATGCTGAAGGTGCGGGCACCCGACGTGGACGGTCTGGAGAAGATCATCCGGCGGCTGTCCGGGACCGAGGGGGTCTCCCGGACCCGTACCACGATCGTGCTCTCCACGAAGTGGGAGAACCGGGTCGGGGAACTGCCCGAAGAGGCGTAGAGGCGGGGACGTACGGTTGTTGAAGTCGTCGGAGAAAGGTGTGACCCCCATGGACGTCGGGCTCAAGCGCGAGCTGGAGAACAAGGTCAGGGCCGGTGAGCGGCTGACCCGTGAGGACGGCATCGCGCTGTACGAGTCGGACGACCTGGCGTGGCTGGGCGGGCTCGCGCACGAGGTGCGGACGCGGAAGAACGGCGACGTCGTCCACTTCAACGTCAACCGCCACCTCAACATGACCAACGTGTGCACGGCGTCCTGCGCCTACTGCTCCTTCCAGCGCAAGCCGGGGGAGAAGGACGCGTACACGATGCGCATCGAGGAGGCGGTGAAGCTCGCCAAGGCGATGGAGGGCGAGAACCTCACCGAGCTGCACATCGTCAACGGCCTGCACCCGAACCTGCCCTGGCGCTACTACCCGCGGTCGCTGCGCGAGCTGAAGGCGGCGCTGCCGGGCGTCTCCCTGAAGGCGTTCACGGCCACCGAGATCCACCACTTCGAGACGATCTCGGGTCTGTCGGCCTCCGAGATCCTCGACGAGCTGATCGACGCGGGACTGGAGTCCCTCACCGGCGGTGGCGCGGAGATCTTCGACTGGGAGGTCCGGCAGCACATCGTGGACCACCGCACCCACTGGGAGGACTGGTCCCGCATCCACCGCCTGGCGCACGAGAAGGGTCTGAAGACCCCGAGCACCATGCTGTACGGCCACATCGAGGAGCCCCGCCACCGTGTGGACCACGTCCTGCGGCTGCGTGAGCTCCAGGACGAGACCGGCGGTTTCCAGGTCTTCATCCCGCTGCGCTACCAGCACGACTTCGTGGACGTGAAGGACGGCAAGGTGCGCAACCGCCTTCAGGCCCGCACCCAGATGGCGACCGGCGCGGAGGCCCTGAAGACCTTCGCGGTCTCCCGCCTCCTCTTCGACAACGTCCCGCATGTCAAGGTCTTCTGGGTCATGCACGGCGTCCAGACCGCCCAGCTCGCGCTCCAGCACGGCGCGGACGACATGGACGGCTCGGTGGTCGAGTACAAGATCACCCACGACGCCGACAACTACGGCACGCCGAACAAGCTGACCCGCGAGGACCTGCTGGACCTGATCCGGGACGCCGGGTTCCGCCCGGTGGAGCGGAACACGCGGTACGAGATCATCCGGGAGTACGACGGCCCCGACGCGGGACGCCGTGAGTCTCCTCAGCCGATGCGGGTCTGAGGTTGCCGGTCGGGTGCGGGTGCGTGGGGGCTGATCGCGCAGTTCCCCGCGCCCCTGGGGTGGTGCGCCCGAGGACTCCTGCAGAGCGAACCCTCGGCACCTCCAGCCCCTGACCAGCCTGTAAGGATTACGATGCTGTCGTGTCCCTTACGTTTACTCTCGACCCGGCCGTCACTCCCGCCCTCCGGGACGGCATCCTCGATCTGTGGACGGACGTCAGCAACGCGGGCGGTGCCGTCGGTTTCGTCGCGCCCGTGGAGCGGGAGACCATACGCCCCGAGCTGGTGAAGCACTTCGCGGCGATGGCGGACGGCCGCACCCGGCTGCTCGTCGGACACGACGCGGAGGGTCAGGTGGCCGCCGCCGCGTTCCTCACCTTCAACACGCACCGGCTGATGACCCACTGGCTCTGGCTGTACACCGTGATGGTCCACCCCCGTCACCAGGGCAAGGGCTACGGCCGCGACCTGCTCGGCGCCGCCGCGGACGCGGCCCGCGGGATCGACGGCATCGAGGCGATCCGGCTCACCTGCCGCGGCGGCCTCGGCCTGGAGCGCTTCTACGGCTCCTGCGGCTACAAGGAGGTGGGCCGCATACCGGACGCCATACGGGTCGCTCCCGGGGACGACCGCGACGACGTGATCATGCTGCTGCCCCTGCGCTGACCCCCGTCGAAGATCGGGTGCCCGGCGTGCTTCACTGGACGGTGCCCCTTTATGGAACCGGAAGAGTGGATTGACATGCTCCGCTACACGCTGATGCGCCTCGGGATCTTCGTGGGCTGCCTCGTGGTCGTCTGGGGCCTCGTCTACTCCGGCCTCGCCCCGCGCGGCCTCGGCGACTCCAACGGCATGTGGATCGTCCTGCTCTCCCTGCTGCTCTCGGCCCCCATCAGCTTCGTGGTCCTGCGCAAGGAGCGCGACCGCGCCTCCATCCAGGTCGTCCAGCGCGTCGACCGGATGAAGGCCAACCTGGAGGCGAACCGCAGCCAGGAGGACGAGGCCGCCGACGAGGGCGCCCCCTCCAAGGGCCAGGCCCCGCAGACCTCCTGAGCCGGGCAGCCCGACAGCCCGAGCCCGACAGCCCGAGCCCGACAGTCCAACGCCCCCGCGCCCGCGTGACCGTAGTCTTTGGGCATGGGTGTCGTGAAGAGCAAGCGCATGCCGCGTGCGGTGCGGGAGCAGCAGATGCTGGACGCCGCCGTGGAGATCTTCGGGCAGCGCGGGTACATGGCCGCCTCGATGGACGAGATCGCCGAACTCGCCGGTGTGTCCAAGCCGTTGGTCTACCTGTACCTGAACTCCAAGGAAGACCTCTTCACCGCGTGCATCCGCCGGGAGGCCGCCGCGCTCACCGAGGCCGTGCGGACGGGGGTGCGGACCGATCTGCCCGCCGACCGCCAGCTCTGGGACGGGCTGCTGGCGTTCTTCACGCACACCTCCCGGCATCCGCACGGCTGGTCCGTGCTGCACCTCCAGGCCCGGATCCACGGTGAGGCGTTCGCCGCCGAGGTCACCGCGATGCGCGAGGAGATCGTCGCGTTCGTGACGCATCTGATCGTGGTCGCGGCCCGCGAGGCCCACCGCGATCCCGATCTGCCCGAGCGGGAGGTCGCCGGCCTCGCCGAGGCCCTCGTCGGGGCCGCCGAGTCCCTCGCCGCCTGGGCCAACGCGACCGAGGGTGTGACGGCGAGGCAGTCCGCGGCGACCCTGATGAACTTCGCGTGGGCCGGGCTCGGCAACCTCATGGAGGGCCGGCCGTGGACCCTCAAGGACGCGCCGTCCGGGAGCGTCCCGCTCCAGGTCAGCTGAGGCCGTCCGGCGAACCGTGGCCGGCCAGCGGGTACACGCCGCCGGTCACGTGCACACGCTCGCCGTCGCACAGCTCGAACCGCTCGCCGTCCGCCGCGTACGTCACCGTCCCCGGCAGCAGCACCGGGGCCCTGAACTCGGCCCGCACCAGCACCGCCTGAGGGGTGCCGTGCGCCGCGAGACAGCGGGCCGCCGTCCACATGCCGTGCGCGATGGCCCGTTCGAAGCCGAAGAGGCGGGCCGTGAGCGGGTACAGGTGGATCGGGTTGCGGTCGCCGGACGCGGCGGCGTAACGCCGTCCTACGTCCCCGGCCAGCCGCCACTCGGCGACCGCGGGCAGCGGCCCGTGCTTCTCCTGGTCCTGATTCCGGTCCCTGTCCCTGTCCCGGCCCCGGTCCGTCCCGGCCCCCGTCGTGCGGTGCCGTGCCAGATAGGTGCTCACCGACTCCCACACGACGTCCTCGCCCACCCGCAGCCCGGTCACCACCGAGACCTCCGTACCGCGTCGATGCGGAGCCAACCCCTCGACGTGCACGGTGAGTTCGTACTCGCCCGACGCGGTCAGCTCCCGGTACCGGGTGATCTCGATCGAGGTGTGCACCAGCCCGAGCAGGGGCAGCGGGAAGCCCGGCCCGCTCAGCAGGCGCATGGCCAGCGGGAAGCCCAGCACATGCGGATAC